>JAGRKZ010000026.1 GCA_020442065.1 Bauldia sp. | reverse complement strand
CGAAATGTCGGCCGAGCAGCTCGCGACCCGCATCATCGCCGAACAATCGGGCGTTCCCTCATCGGACATCCGCCGCGGCCGCATCACCGAAGGACAGTTCGCTTCGATCGTGGAAGCGTCGCGCCTGATGAACACCGTGCCGCTCTATGTCGATCAGACCGGCGGCCTCGGCATCGGCCAACTTGCGGCGCGCGCGCGCCGCCTGAAGCGCCAGCGCGGCCTCGATCTCCTGATCATCGACTATATCCAGCTCCTGCAGGGCTCGTCGCGCCGGGGGTCCGACAACCGGGTCCAGGAGGTCACGGAAATTACCAATCAACTCAAGGCATTGTCGAAGGAACTGCATGTTCCGATTCTGGCCCTCTCGCAGCTCTCTCGCCAGGTGGAGAACCGCGACGACAAGCGGCCGCAGCTCTCGGACCTGCGTGAATCGGGCTCGATCGAACAGGACGCCGATGTGGTCCTGTTCGTCTACCGGGAGGAGTACTACCTCAAGAACAAGGAGCCGAAGCCGGGCACCATCGAGTACGAGCAGTGGCAGAACGAGATGTCGCAAGTCCACGGCATCGCCGAGGTCATCATCGGCAAGCAGCGCCATGGTCCCACCGGCACGGTCCGGCTATGGTTCGAGGACAGCGTGACGCGCTTCTCGAATCTGGCGCACGAGGATCACCTGCCGGCCACCTACGGTTCCTGACGGAGAACGCCATGATCTTCAAAGCTCTGTTCGGCCGGAAGGACGCGGCGTCCGGTGCGGCGGTGGGAGGTACCAAGGACCTGCTCACCCTTACGCAGCCGGTCGACGCGCCGCCCGACCGTGCCTTCCAGGTTTTCGTGGACGACTTCGATCGCTGGTGGCCGCGAAGCTACACCTGGGGAAAGGACCGCCTCGCCGCAATCGGGATCGAGCCGAAGATGGGCGGGCGCTGCTACGAGCGCAATCAGGATGGCTCCGAGCGGGAGTGGGGCAAGGTCCTCGCCTTCGACCGGCCCCACCATATCGTGATCGCCTGGCAGATCGCCCCCGACCGGTCGCCCGAGGAGAGCGAAGCGACCGCGAGCCGGCTGGATGTCCGCTTCTCCCCGATGGATGGCGGCCGGACCAATGTTCTTGTCGTCCATCGGGACTTCTTCCGGCATCAGGGTGACTGGGAGAAATACCGCAACGACATGGCCGCCAGCCAGGGGTGGCCGATGATCATTGCCGCTTATGCCGACGCGGTCTCGTCCGGCTGAGGGCGCATGTCATGAGCGACGCGGGACCGGCGCCCGAAACCGGCCGGCTCACCATCGATCTCCAGTCGCTCGCCACCAACTGGCTTGACCTTGCCGAACGGGCGCGCACGGCCGCCACCGGCGCCGTCGTCAAGGGTGACGCCTACGGTGTCGGCATAACCCGCGCCGTGCAGGCTCTCGCCGAGGCCGGCTGCCATACGTTCTTCGTCGCGGTTCCCGAGGAAGGCGTCAGAGTCCGCGCGGCAGTGGCGGACGCCGCGATCTATGTGCTCGGCGGACTGGTGCCGGGCGCGGGCCGTGTCTACGGCGACTTTGACCTTCGCCCCGTGCTCGGCTGCCGGCCGGAGATCGAGGAGTGGTCGGCCCTCCGTCGCGAGGGGCTCCGAACACGCGCCGCGCTTCATGTCGACACCGGCATGAACCGCCTCGGCCTGACTCTCGGCGAGGCGCGCAAGCTGACCGAGACCCGGAACTTCGCCGACAGCCTCGGCCTGTCGCTGGTCATGAGCCACCTCGCCTGCGCCGACACGCCCGACCATCCGCTCAATCGCAAGCAGCTTGCTGCCTTCCGCGCGGTCCGGACCCTGCTCCCCGACCTCCCAGCCTCGCTGGCCAATTCCGCCGGCGTGTTCCTCGGCGCCGAGTATCACTTCGACGTGGTCCGGCCCGGCATCGCCCTCTACGGCGGCCAGGCCGTCAACGGGGTCGAAAACCCGATGCGTCCGGTGCCGACCCTCGAGGCCATGGTGCTCCAGGTCCGGGAGGCCAAGGCCGGCGAGACGGTGGGCTACGGCGCCGCCGAGACCCTCCGCCGCGCCAGCCGCATCGCCATCCTCGGCGTCGGCTATGCCGACGGCTATCACCGCGCCGCGGGCGCGTCGGATCGCCGGGTGGGCGCCAGCGCCTTTATCCGTGGTCGGCTTGCGCCGCTGCTGGGGCGCGTCTCGATGGATCTCATGGCCATAGACGTCACGGACATTCCGGGCGTCGCACGGGGGGACTGGGCGGAACTGTTCGGCCACCACGTCGCACTCGACGACGTCGCCGCCCATGCCGACACGATCGGCTACGAGTTGCTGACGTCCCTTGGCCGCCGCTATCGGCGCATCTATCTCGGCGGTTCGGACTGACTGAGCCTCAAGCCATCCCCGACGGCATCGCTTCGCGCCGCCGCGACCTGATCAAAGCTCCGTTCTCCCGGAAGTCCGGCGACAGCATCGCGACGATCTCCGGCGCGACGATCTCCGGCGGCTGCAGGAGGTCGGCATCCTCGCCGGGCCGTCCTTTTGCCCGGAGGCGAGTGCGAAGCGGTCCGGGGTCGAAGAGGTTCGCCGTCGCACGCGTCCCCTTCAGCTCGCCGGCGTAGGTCCTCACGAGCACGCCCAGCGCCGCCTTGCTCGCCGTATAGGCCCCCCAGTACGGACGGTCTGGTTCCGGGTCGGAGTCGGCAAGGAACAGCGCGCGGCCGGCGTCGGACTGTCGAAGCAGCGGATCGAGCGAGCGGATCAGGCGCCAATTGGCGGTGACGTTGACCGCCATCACTTCCTCGAACACTTTCGGCTCAAGATGGCCGAGCGGCGTCACCACGCCGAGCACGCCGGCGGCGCCGAGCAGCATGTCGAGCCGTCCCCAGCGCTCGTAGATGGCCGCCCCCAGCCGGTCGATGGCGGGAAGGTCCCTGAGATCGATGGGGACCAGCGTGGCGACGCCGCCCTTGGCCCGGATCTCGTCGTCCAGTTCCTCAAGGCCGCCGACCGTGCGCGCAACGGCGACGACATGAACGCCGGATTCCGCGAGGCCCAGCGCCGTGGCACGGCCAATTCCGCGCGAAGCGCCGGTGACGACCGCAACTCGGCCCGACAGCAACTGTTTCATCCGAGCTTGGCGATACGCGTCAGCTCTACGAGATTCTCACCCGGCACGCCGAGCAAATCTTCCGCTTCCCGCGTTGCGCGACGCTCGAAGTCGGTCAGGCGGATCGGATATTCACCGGTAAAACAGGCGTCGCAGAAACGGGCCGCGCCAGTCGCGCGGCCCTCCTCGCCCACGGCCCGGTAGAGGCCATCCATAGTGAGGAACTGGAGGCTGTCGACCTTGATGTAGTCCGCCATCTCCCGCACCGACATGCGGGACGCTATCAGCTTTGAGCGTTCCGGCGTGTCGACGCCATAGAAGCACGAGTGCGTCGTCGGTGGGCTCGCGATACGCATGTGGACCTCGCTTGCACCGGCATCACGGACCATCTTCACGATCTTCACCGATGTCGTGCCGCGCACGATCGAATCGTCGACCAGCACCACGCGCTTGCCGGCGAGGATGGCGCGGTTCGCGTTGTGCTTGAGCTTCACGCCCATGTCGCGGATCGCTTCGCTCGGCTCGATGAAGGTGCGCCCGACATAGTGGTTGCGGATGATGCCGAGATCGAAAGGAATACCGGCCGCCTCGGCAAAGCCGATCGCCGCCGGCGTCCCCGAGTCCGGTACCGGGACGACGAGATCGGCGTCGGCCGGCCACTCCCGGGCCAGCTCGGCCCCGATCCGCTTGCGCACGCCATGGACGCCGAGCCCGCCGATCACCGAGTCCGGGCGGGAGAAATAGACATACTCGAAGATGCAGAAGTGCGGCTGCGCCGCCGCGAACGGCCGGAGGCTCTCGATGCCGCTCGGGGTGACGATGACCATCTCGCCGGGCTCGATATCGCGCACGAACCGGGCGCCGATGATGTCGAGTGCGCAGGTCTCCGACGCCAGGATCGGGGCGCCCTCAAGATCGCCAAGCACGAGCGGCCGGACGCCATGCGGGTCACGGGCGCCGATCATCTTCTTGGACGACAGGCACACCAGCGACCAGGCCCCTTCGATCGACGACAGGGCGTCGACCATGCGGTCGACGAGACGGTTGCCACGGCTCGTGGCGATCAGATGAAGGATGACCTCGGTGTCCGACGTCGACTGAAAGATCGAGCCGCGCTGCTGCAGCCGCTCCTGGATCGCCTGGGCATTGGTGATGTTGCCGTTGTGGGCGATTGCGAAACCGCCTCCGGCGAACTCGGCGAACAGCGGTTGGATATTGCGATCGCTCGGACCGCCATGGGTGGAATAGCGGTTGTGGCCGATCGCCCGGTTGCCCGGCAGGCGGTCCATGACCGCACGCCGCGTGAAGTTGTCGCCGACGAGACCGAAGTGCCGCTCGGCATGGAAGTCCGCGCCATCGAACGAGACGATGCCGGCTCCCTCCTGCCCCCGATGCTGGAGCGCATGCAGACCCAAGGCGGTGAGCTTCGCTGCGTCCTCGTGCCCGAACACACCGAAGACCCCGCATTCCTCGTGGAGCTTGTCGTCGTCCCCGACGGGGAGCCTCCGGTGTTGCTGCATTGGCCGTATCCGTCGATCGGGGCCCGCTACTGCGCGGCGCCGTCGCTGTTCTCGATGAGCTGATCGATACCCTGCTGCTCGTCCGGGGTGTAACCGGGATCGTCCTCGGGGGCGGGCGTTTCGTCGGGCGGCTCGCCTGCCGGCGACTCGCCCTGAGGCGCCTTTTCGTCGCCGTCCGTGCCGCCCTTGATCTTGGACTTGACCCAATCCTCGAAATCCGCGGGCAGGAGGCTGATCAGCCAGTCGCCACCGGACACCAGCAGCGGCATGGTCCGCGCATTGGCGATCCAGGGCTGGGGCTCCTTGACAAGGAAATTGAAGAACCACAGCGTGACGATCATGATCAGCACGCCGCGCACGACACCGAAGATGAAGCCGAACGCGCGGTCGACGGCGCCGACTCGGCTATCGATCACGAAGTCGGAGATCTTCATCGTGATGTAGCTGGCCACGATCAACGCCACGAAGAAGATGGCTGCCGCCGCGACGATCTTGGCGACGGTCTCGCTGTCGAAGTATGGCTGAACCAGCGGAAGGATCTGCGGATGGAAGTAGTAGGCCGCAGCGGCCGCGATCACCCACGAGGCAACCGAAAGCACCTCGCGGACGAAACCGCGAACCATCGCGAGAACCGCGGAAATCAAAACGACGACGACCACAATGACGTCGAGAAGTGTGACCGGCATCCCAAAATACCCGCGATCAGCGCGGCTCTGGCCGCTTCACGCCCTGAAACGACGTGCCTAGCACGATTCCACCTGCCGCGCCCGCATCGACAATGCGGCCGGGCAAGCGGACATGGCGGTCCGCGACCGCAAAGTCAACCGTTCAGTCCTCCGAAGGCTGGCTCCGGGCCGAAGCCGCGATCCTGGCGACCAGTTCCACGAGTTGACCGATGCCGCGCATTTCGGGATCGCCCGCCTGACCGTCCGGGACGGTGGCCGGAAGGACGGCCTTCGGAAACCCGAGCTTCTGCGCTTCCTTCAGCCGTGCCGTCGCGTGCGAGACCGGCCGGATGGCACCCGAGAGGCTGACCTCGCCGAAATAGACGGTATCGGCGGGCAACGGGGCGCCGAGCCGCGAGGAGACCAGCGCCGCGGCCACCGCGAGGTCCGCCGCCGGCTCCCCGATCCGCAGGCCGCCGGCGACGTTGAGATACACGTCGCAGTCCCCGAGGCGCACCCGGCAATGCGCCTCAAGGACTGCCAGCACCATGGCGAGCCGACTCTGATCCCAGCCGATGACCGCTCGCCGCGGCGTGCCGAGCGTCGTCGGTGCCACGAGAGCCTGGATCTCGACGAGCAGCGGCCTCGTCCCCTCCATGCCGGCGAAGACCGCCGCGCCGGGCGTCGCCGCATTCCTCTCGCCGAGGAAGAGCTCCGACGGATTGGGGACTTCCCGCAGTCCCCCGCCGGTCATCTCGAACACGCCGATCTCGTCGGTCGGGCCGAAGCGGTTCTTGACGGCCCTGAGGATGCGGAAGTGATGGCCGCCTTCGCCCTCGAAATAGAGCACGCCGTCGACCATGTGCTCGACGACGCGCGGGCCGGCGATCTGGCCGTCCTTGGTGACGTGGCCGACAAAGACCACCGCCGCGCCGGACTGCTTGGCATACCGGATCAACGCCTGCGCCGACGCCCGCACCTGCGTGACCGTGCCGGGGGCGGAGTCGGCCGCGTCGGTCCACAGGGTCTGTATCGAGTCGGCGATCACAAGGGTCGGCGACGGACCGACCTCGAGCGTGGCGAGGATGTCCTCGACGCTGGTCTCCGCCGCGAGGAGCACGGGGGAATCGGCGAGGCCGAGGCGGGCCGCGCGGAGCCGAACCTGGGCGATGGCCTCCTCGCCGGAAATGTAGACGATGCGATGCCCACGGCGTGCGAGCGCCCCGGCGGCCTGGAGGAGCAGGGTCGATTTGCCGATGCCGGGGTCACCGCCCACCAGAAGCGCCGACCCGCGCACGATGCCGCCGCCGGTGACCCTGTCGAACTCGCCGATCCCGGACACGACGCGGGGCGCCTCTTCCGTGTCCCCGGCCAGCGGCGCCAACGCCACGACGCGGCCCTTCCGCGATTTCCTCAGGCCGGGACCGGCTCCGACCCCGGAGGACGTGATCTCCTCCACCAGCGAGTTCCACTCGCCGCACGCATCGCACTTCCCCTGCCAGCGCGACGACACGGCCCCGCAGTTCTGGCAAACGAACGTCGATCTCGCGCGGGCAAGCGCCATGGTGAGTCCCAGCCGCAACTACGTTCTTGTTATGTTCGCAATGCGCGAATGTCAATACAAGCTCGCGCTCGATCGTCGCTCAAGGGCGCGGCCGGCAGACCATCACTTCCCGGGACGCTTCCTCTCCCTGCCCTCGTACGGATTCTCGCCTTTGCGGAGCAGCAAGCGAATGGGCACGCCCGGAAGCTTGAAGTCGTCGCGAAGCGCATTGACGAGGTACCGCTTCCATGCCTCCGGCAGCGCCTCCGGCCTCGAGCAGAAGGCCACGAAACTGGGCGGACGGCTCTTGGCCTGCGTCAGGTAGCGGAGCTTGATGCGCCGCCCCGACACGGCCGGGGGAGGATGATGTTCGATGATGCCAGCCAGCCAGCGATTGAGCTGCGCGGTGGGCAGCCGCCGGTTCCACACCTCGTGCGCGGACACGATCGCCTGAGCGAGGCGGTCGATCCCCTCCCCGGTCAAGCCGGACACCGGTACAAGCGCCACCCCGCGGATCTGCGGCAGGAGCCGCTCGGCTTCGGTCCGGAGCTCCTTGAGCACCGCCTGCCGGTCTTCGATCAGGTCCCACTTGTCGAGCGCGATGACGATCGCCCGGCCCTCGCTCTCGACCAGGTCGGCGATCTGGAGGTCCTGCTTTTCGAACGGCGCGGTGGCGTCGAGCGTCAGCACGACCACCTCGGCGAAGCGGATGGCGCGAAGCGCGTCGCCCACCGCAAGCTTCTCGAGCTTCCCTTCGACCCTGGCCTTGCGCCGCAGTCCGGCCGTGTCGAACACGCGAAACCGGCGGTCGCGCCAGAGCCAGTCGACCGCGATCGAATCCCGCGTGATGCCGGCTTCCGGCCCGGTCAGCAGTCGGTCTTGGCCGATGAGACGGTTGATGAGGGTGGACTTCCCCGCGTTCGGACGACCGACAACCGCAATCTGGAGCGGCTTCTCCTCGCTCGCGGCGGCATCGCCTTCTTCGTCCCAGGCGTCGAAGGCCTCAACCAGCGCGTCCTGAAGCTGGCCCATCCCCTCGCCATGCTCGGCCGAGATCGCAACCGGATCCCCCATCCCGAGGGCAAAGGCATCGAGCACGCCGCCTTCGCCGGCACGCCCTTCGGCCTTGTTGACGACGAGGATCACCGGCTTGCCGGACTCCCGGAGCAGTCCGGCAAAGTGCGCATCGAGCGGCGTTACGCCGGCCCGGCCGTCGACGACGAACAGACAGACGTCAGCGTCGGCGATTGCGGCCCGGGTCTGGGCGAACATGCGCCCGCCGAGCGTCTCGGGACCGGCATCGTCGAGACCGGCGGTGTCGATGACGGTGAACGCGAGGTCGCCCAGTGTCGCGTCGCCTTCCCGCCGGTCGCGCGTGACGCCGGGCAAGTCATCGACAAGCGCAAGCTTTCGGCCGACCAGACGATTGAACAGCGTCGACTTGCCGACGTTGGG
>JAGRKZ010000169.1 GCA_020442065.1 Bauldia sp. | reverse complement strand
CCTGCGGGCTGGTCACCTCGTGGACGAGGTGACGGTCGATATAGAGAAGGGCGGTGCCATCATCGGCCTCGTGGACGACATGGTCGTCCCAGATCTTGTCGTAGAGGGTTCTCGGTTTGCTCATCGTTCGGATTCCGCAAAAGAAACTGGTGGGTCGCTCGGTCGCGCCGGACACGCCGGCGAGGAACTCGTGGCCGTCTGGGCGACGTCAGCCGCGGACAAGGCCGTCGATCGCGATATGCCGGGCAAGGAAGCGCCACGGCAACCGCGCACGATCATCGAGCAGGACGGCAGGCGCGCAGCGCGGGGAATGGATGATGAAACCCTGCATGGACGGCCGACCGACCTCCTGACCCGATCTCGCGAGGGCGGAACGCCCTTACGAAGTCGTTCCGCGGTGCGGAACCGTTACAGCAACGGCAGGTAACAATGCTACCAGAATCGAGCGTCAGGGGGCCGCCGGCTCCGGTTGAGATGGGGAGCCTCCGAGGTCGGAGCAGCGGCTGGCCGGAGCGCCGGACATCGTGGCGACCGACGCTGCTCATTCCCGAGCGGGGACGCCCGAGCGCCGTGCGCCGCTCGGGCGTCGTCCTGCCGCGTCTTCAGATCAGGAAATCACCGACGACGAAGTCCTTGTGGTCGAGGCCGGTTCCGGCGTCGACCTTGGCAAAGAGCGCCTGCTTGTCGCCGCCTTTGCCGTCGTCGTCATAGTACAGCTTGCCTTTGTTCTCGTCGTAGATGACGAGGTCTTTCTTGTCGTCGGCCTTCTTGCCGATCTGAAATTCCTTCTTCGACAGCTTCTTGCCGACGGCGTCAAACACCGAACGGTCAAGACCGATCAATTCCTTGTTGGGCTTGAAGTCCAAGATCGAGTCGGCGTTCTTGCCGCCGACCGGTTCGACGAAGAAGAACAGATCGTCGCCGCGCGACCCCTCCAGAATGTCCTTGCCAAGACCGCCACCGATCCGATCGGCGCCTTTCTGGCCAAAGATGAAGTCCTTGCCATCGAACCCGTAGAGGACGTCCGCGAAGTCCGATCCGTACATCTGGTCGTTGCCGCTGAACAGTTTGGCGAGCACCGCCCGGTCGTCATCGAGCGTGGCCGTCTTTGCTGCGTTGACCAGGTCCAGGATCGGAAGGGCGACATCCTTCGCCTCCCACAGAATATCGGGCTGGCCAAGCGTCGGCTGGCCGATCAGGATTCTGGCAATCGTTCCACCGGTTGGCGTGTCACCGGAGTATCCGAACCCACTGCCCTCAAAATAGAAAATCAGTCCTTCGGGTGATATGATTTTGAATAGGTCAACTTCGGCAATTTCTACGGCAGAAAACGGATCGCTCAGAAATGAAAGATCCAGATAAGTGAAATCAACGGCCTTGTTAGCGCGAGTGTAAGTGTCGTATTCCATAGCATATATACCTATAGTTGACGAAAGGTTTTTCCAAATATCTCATGACAGGCTAAGTTGAGTACCACAATCCGAAGGATTTTGTCCACGCCGATGCCAGTCATAACCCTGGACGATGATCGGGATGCTTTGGCTGATCGAGAATTCTGGCCGCAGGTTCGGTGATCCGAACACGAATCCCGGCGCGCTGTTGGCGTTCCTGCAGCGAAGCGGTGCCGGCGCGAGGGGCTGGGCAATTCGTCCGCGGCGATTTCGAACAGCTGGTAAGGCGGGCGATCCAGGGCCTTGCGGCCCAATGCGGACGCCTGAGACCGCCGGCAACGCAACGGCTGGAACCTTCGGGAAAAAGTGACGGTGGCCGTGCAGGGGCCACCGCCACCCCCTCCGCCCTGCGGGTAGTGGCGATGAGGACGGAGGAACCGAACGGGTTTGCCGGCGAATCCGGCGCGAGGGGGTTACCCGCCGGCGCGGGGAGTTGCCCGCGCCGGCGACATTTCGTCCGAACCCGGGGGCTATTGGCCGCCCGCCGCGTTCTGGATCTGCTTCTCGATGTTGGACAGGTTGAAGGACCCCGGGGTCTGGCTCGGCGGATAGTCCTTCATGGTCTGCAGGAACTGCGCCGCCAGCGCCTGGATCGGCATGCCAATGTAGGGACGGTCGAGGAACCAGTCGTTGTAGGTGTTGGAGTTGTGCTGCGCCTTCTCGAACGGGTCGCGCCGCAGGTTGAACAACAGTGGAATACGCAGCTCGACGAAAGGCTCGCGCCACACCTCGAACGCCTCGCCCCGGTTCTCGAGGAACACGACCTTCCAGTCGTTGTAACGGGCGGCGACGATCTGACCGTCATCGTTGACGTACCAGAACTCGTGGCGGGGATCCTCGCCCTTGCCTTCGAGATAGGGAAGGAGATCGTAGCCGTCGATGTAGTTGCGGTAGTGGCGGCCGTTGATGTCGGCTCCATCGCGAAGCTGCTGCTTGATGTCCGGATTGCCGGCGATGGTGGCAAACGTCGGGAACCAATCCTCGTGGGAGACGATGCCGTTCAGCGTCTTGCCGGCAGGGAAGTGGCCGGGCCAGCGAACGAAGGTCGGAACGCGATAGGCGCCTTCCCAGTTCGAGTTCTTTTCGCTGCGGAACGGCGTGGTGGCGGCGTCCGGCCAGGTGTTGAAGTGCGGGCCGTTGTCGGTCGAGTACATCACCACGGTGTTGTCGGCGATGCCGAGCTCGTCGAGGAGGGCGAGCAGCTCGCCGACCTGCAGGTCATGCTCGACCATGCCATCGGAATACTCGTCGCCGTTGGGACCGGAGAGGCCCTTGTGCTCCTCGCGGACATGGGTCCGGAAATGCATCCGGGTCGCGTTCCACCAGACGAAGAACGGCTGGTCGCCGTCGACCGCCTTGCGGATGAAAGCCTCGGCCGCGTCGAGCGTCTCCTGGTCGACCGTCTCCATCCGCTTTCGGGTCAGCGCTCCGGTATCCTCGATCCGCTGGGTGCCGTCGCCGTTGGCCCAGGAATGGATGACGCCGCGCGGACCGAACTGCTGCAGGAAGGTCTTGCCGTTGGGGAGCACCATGTCCCGCGGATAGTCACGGTTCTCGGGCTCTTCCTCGGCGTTGAGGTGATAGAGGTTGCCGAAGAACTCGTCGAAGCCGTGCATGGTCGGCAGGTGCTCGTCGCGGTCGCCCTGGTGGTTCTTGCCGAACTGGCCAGTGGCGTAGCCGAGGCTCTTCAGCACCGTCGCCATGGTGGCGTCGGTCTTCTGCCAGCCCTCCGGCGCGCCGGGAATGCCGACCTTGGTCATGCCGGTACGGACCGGGACGTTGCCGCCGATGAAGGCGGCGCGCCCGGCGGTGCAGCTCTGCTGGCCGTAGTAGTCCGTGAAGGACAGGCCCTCGTCAGCGATGCGGTCGATGTTGGGCGTCTCGTAGCCCATCATGCCGCGGTTGTTGTGGCTGATGTTCCAGGTGCCGATGTCATCGCCCCAGATCACCAGGATGTTGGGCTTGCCCGTCGGCTCCTGGGCGGCCGAGGTAGCGGTACCAGCGACCACAAGAGCGGTCGCCGCCAGTAGGTAAATCATCGCTCGCTGCACAGCGTCGTCCTCCGTTTGAATGAAGGTGACGTCTCTAGGTATTCGCCCAAAGATTGTCCTTGCCATTTCGCGCCAATCGCCGGAGAGTCCCTCTCCGGCGGCGTGTGCAGGCGATCCGCGATCCAGGGAGACGACGGGCGGATTCCGTGTCGGGCGTCGAGTTCACCAGGGTTCCGACACTGCCGCACATCGTCGAGGCAGTCCGGTCGCAGGTTGGCCAACGGGCCGTGGCGCGCTGCTTCGCGGCCATGGATCTCCGCGAGGAGGTGGTCTGCGCGCCCGGCGCGGTCCTCCCGCTCCGTGACCTCCTTGGCCTGCTCGAATGGTTCGCCCGGATCAGCGGTGACCCGCTCTTCGGCCTTTTCGCAGCGCGCGCCCTCAAGCCTGGGTCGTTCGGCCTTTTCGTAGACTACGCCCTGCAGGCTCCGACAGTCGCAGGATCGGCTCTGCGAGCCAGCCGAGGCGTCTCCCTGCACCAGACCGGAACCCGTCTCGGGATCAACGTCGCCGACGGCACAGCCACCTACCACTATCGGATCGAGCTGCCGCTAACCGTCGGGCGCGACCACCATGCGATCCATGCGCTGGTCCAGCTGATGGGCGCGTTGGAGCAGTATCTCGGCTTCCGGCCGCCCCTCATCGAGGTCGGCTTCGAGGCAGCACGCTACGGCTCGGCGACCGAGGTCGAAGACCTGTTCGGCGTGCCGGTGCGGTGGAACGCCAAGACCAACTACTTCCGCTTCCCGGCAAGCTTTCTCGGCGCCGGGCCGGCGACGACGAACGCGTACCAGAATCCGGTGACATGGTCGGACCTCCTGCGCTATGCGCGTTCCGTTCCGCCAAAAACCTCGACCCAGAAGACGGAGGCCGCACTTCGGATGCACCTCGACGACGAAGAGCTCTCGGCCGAGACGATCGCGAGGTACCTGAACATGGGGACGCGTACGCTGCAGCGGCGGCTCGCCGTCGAAGGCGTCTCCTTCCGCGACGTCGTCGCCCAGGTCCGCCGCACCCGGGCGATCGAACTGCTGACGGAAAGCGAAGCGCCGTTGTGGCGCGTCGCCGAGCTGCTCGGCTACTCGGAGCAGGCCCACTTCACCCGCGCCTTCCGGCAGTGGACCGGACGCACGCCAAGCGAATTCCGCCGGGCGCGCGAGGGCCGGCGTTCCGCCTGACGCGGCCCCTGGGGACGGCCGGCGGCGGCGCTACCGGCGTTCGGCGACCAGATGCCAGTGCCAGGACCCTGGAACCTGATGGACCTGATCGCGGAGGCTGAGAAGCTCGAAGCCGTCGTAAAGGGCGACGAGGCCAGCGGCATCGCAATAGAAGTGGGGGTGGACCTTGTCGGCGTCGTCCATGTCGTGGCCCGGATCGCGGACGAAGGTATCGGGCGCGACCTCGGTGCCGAGGCCGTAGCCGGCATTGCGCTTCGACAGCATCGTGCCCTGGAACAAACCCCCCGGCCTAAGCACCCGGCGGATCTCGGCGATCGCGGTGCGCACGACCTCCGGATCGCCGTGATAGAGGACGTTGAACGAGAGCACGTAGTCGAAGGTCTCGTGGTCAAACGGCAGCTCGGTCATCGGCGCGGCGAGGGCTTCGATCTCCAGGCCTTCGGTGGCGGCGTTGCGGCGGAGCTCGGCCAGCCCGGCCTCGGCGAGGTCGATCGCGCTGACCTCGAAACCGAGACGCGCGAACAGAAGCGCGTGGCGGCCGACGCCACAGCCGAGATCGAGGGCGCGGATCGGGCCGACACGGCCGGAGAGATCCGTGGCGGTCTCGATCACATCGGGCTCGGCGGCGACCCACTCGGCGCGGCCCTCCGCCGTGCTCCAGCGGACGTCCCAGGCGCGGTGGGCGGTATCGGTCTTCATCGGCGGTCTCCTCGTTCAGCGGTCCTTGATGATCCGGGCGCGCACCATGGCGCCGATCTGCTCGACCGCCACCACCAGCACGAAAATCATGAGAATGATGGTGGCTGCGCGGCGGTAGTCAAACAGGTCCATCGCCACCTTGAGCTCGAGGCCGATACCACCGGCGCCGACGAGGCCAAGGATCACCGAGGAGCGCGTCGCCTTCTCGAGCGCAAACAGCCCGGTAGTGACGAAGGCCGGCAGGGCCGCCGGGATGGTCGCGCAGAAGACCGTGTCGAAGCGGCGCACGCCCTGAGCGCGAAGCGAGTCCGACGGTCCGCGATCGACGTCCTCCATCGCCTCGGCGAAAAAGCGCCCGCAGAAGCCGGCGGTGTCGACGGCAAGCGCGAGCGTGCCGGCGAACGGGCCGAGGCCGACGGCGATGACGAAGATCAGCGCCCAGACCAGATCGGGCACGGTGCGGAACAGCGCGACCAGCGCGCGCGCCGGCCAGCGCAGCCAGTCCAATCCGGTCAGGCCACGGGCAGCCAGGACGGCAAGCGGCACCGACAGCACGACGCCGATCAGCGTCCCGATGACCGCCATCTGCAGCGTCTCGATCAGTGCCCGCGACAGGGAGCCGAAGCGCTCGAAACTCGGCGGCCAGGCGCGGGCGAGGAAGTCGCCAAGCGCCGGAAGCCCCTTCGCGAGCTCGGAGAACGACCACTCCGCCCCGTTCGCCGCCCACACCACCACCGCGACCGCCAGTGCGTAGACGAGGAAAGCGAGGGCGGACGGCCGGGCAAAGCGCTCCGGCAGCCGCGATCGCGCCGGTTCAGCCGTAGAGGCCATGGAGGGAGTCCAGCGCAAGCGTCGCCGCCGGCGCGTCAAGCCGCAGGCGACCGCCGGCGAGGCCAATGACCCGGTCGGCGTGGCGGAGTGCGTGATCGAGATGGTGGGTGGTGAAGATGAGGGTGGTGCCAGTGTCCCGACTGACCTTGGCGAACACGCCCATCACTTCTTCGCCCGCGGCAGGGTCGAGGCTGGCGGCAGGCTCGTCGGCAAGCATCAGCCGCGGCTCGGCGACGAGGGCGCGGGCGATCGCCACCCGCTGCGACTGGCCGCCGGAGAGCGCGTCCGCCCGGCGGAGCGCGAGATCGGCGAGACCGACCACGTCGAGTGCAGCAAAGGCCCGTTCGCGCACTGCCTTCGGCGCGAGGCCCTGCAGCCAGCGGCGCGGCCCGGATGCCTCCGCCAGGGTGCCGTGAACCACGTTCGACAACACCGACAGCCGCGGCACGAGGTTGTGCTTCTGGGCGACGAAGCCGACATCGCCGCGAAGTGCACGCCGGACGCCGGGCTTACCCTCCCCCACGCGGCGGCCGAACAGCAGGATCTCGCCGCTCAGCGGCGCGACAAAGCCGAGGCAACTGCGGAGCAGGGTCGATTTGCCGGCACCGTTGGCGCCGATCAGAGCGACGCGCTCGCTGCGACCGACGGCGAAGCCGACGCCGGTGAAGATCGGCGGCGCGGCCCCGTAGGCGACGGCGAGATCGTGCACCAGCAGCTCCGCCACTCGCGGCGAGGCAGGTCGCGCCGGGGCGACCGGCGCGGCGACGGGCGCAAGCGCGAGGCTCACCGGCACACGATCCTTTCCATGCCGGCTACTCGCCGACGAACTCGGCATACTCCGGATGGCCGATGGTGGCGTACATCGCCCGCACCGGATCGTAGGCCTTGTCGTCGATCGGGATCAGATCCATGCCGCGGTACTTGTCGTTGTCGCCACGAACCGACACGATCGCCGCGATGATGGCGTCCTTGTCGCCGACCATCTCGGTGCGGATCTCCTCGACCGCCGCGGGATCGACATGGGCGCCCGCGACCAGAAGGTCGTTGGGGAGATCACCCGAGCGGGCGATGACCCGGAAGCTGCCCGGAGGGACGTTCTCGTCCTTGTTGCGGATGCCGTTGACCCAGCTCATGTAGTTGATGCCGATCGCGGCGACGTCGCCACGCTTCAGCGCCTCGTGCGCGACGGCGCGGCTGGCGTGGACGACCTCGACGTCGTTGAGCGGATCGACGCCGTAGTCCGCAAGGAGCTGCGACGGGCAGAGATGGCCCGAGGTCGAGCCGATGTCGTCCATTGCCACTTTCCTGCCCTTGAGATCGGCGAGGCGGACGATGTCGGAGTCGGCCATTACGACCCAGCCGCAGAAGTAATCCGGGCGGCTGAGGCCGATCACGGTCGTGGCATTGGTCATCTTGTTGATCACGACGTATTCGGCAGGACCGGTGATGACGAAGTCGACCCGTTCGGCGCGGAGCGCCTCGACCGCCGCGGTGCGGCTCGAAACCGGAAAGAACTCGAAGCTCTCACCGGTCGCGGCCTCGAGCGCCGCCTTGAACGGACCCCAGTCGGTCTGGAGCTGCTCGAGGCCTTCAACGTCGGTGATGGCGAGCTTGTAGCCCTCGGCAGCGGCCGGAAGCGCGACGGCCGCCGCAACGGCGGCCGCGGCGACAGTGGTGGCGATGCGCATCGTCGTCCCCATGGTTCGTCGCGGCTGGTCCTGCCGCACGGGGAAGGCTCACATGCGACCATTGCGAGGCGATGACGACCGCATGACGGCGCGGTGAAGATCGGGGGGCGCCCTACTCGTCCACCAGCTCGACATCGAGGGGCGCCCCGGCGATGAGGCGGTCCCTCAGCCGCTCGGCGTCATCCATCGTCATGCCGCCGCTCACCTGCACCGAGCCGCCGAGAATCGGCTCGCGGATGACCGGACTCATCAGCGGCTCACCATCGATGCTGAGCACGACCTTCCGGCCGACATGGGTCTCGGTGAAGGCGGCGAGCGCCGCCGTCGAGGCATCGTCAAAGCGGATGTTCAGGACCGGTGCGCCAGTCGCCTTGTCGGTGCCCATTTCAGCGTCGACAACGGTCAGCGACAGGAGCGCGGCCAGCGCCGTCGCGGCGGCCGAAAGAACGGCGAGGACGGCAAGCCCCGCCCGCATCAGGTATCGCATGGCGTGCTCCGGACCGTGGTTTGAAACGGAACCGCCACTATGATGGGTTTCAGCATGGCTGTCTTCCGACGATTCGTCCTCACCGCCGCCGCGCTCGGCGCGGCCTCCGGCGCCGCCTCCGCCGCCTGCCGAAGCGAGCGCTTCGAGGAGGCCGGCTACATCGTCTGCAGCTTCGACCTCGCCGAATCCGACCTCCGCTTCTATTGGCGGCACCCCGACGGCAAGGCCTATGGCACCTTCACCGCCCTTGCCGCACAGCTCGAAGGGCAGGACGAACGCCTCGCTTTCGCCATGAACGGCGGCATGTACGACGAGGACTATGCGCCGATCGGACTCTATGTCGAGAACGGCCAGGAACTCGCATCGGCCAACACCAAGTCGTCGCCGCCCGAGATCAAGCCGATCCCCAACTTCTACAAGAAGCCCAACGGCATCTTCTATCTCGGCGCGGACGGCACGGCGGGGGTGATGACCACCGAGGCGTATCTGGCGGCGCCCCCGAAGGTCCGCTTCGCCACCCAGTCGGGGCCGATGCTGCTGATCGACGGCACGCTCCACCCGATGTTCATCCCGGGCTCGAGCGACCGCAATCCGCGAAACGGGGTCTGCGCGCCGACCCCCACCACGGTCGACCTCGTCATCACCGAGGGCACGGTGAACTTCCACGACTTCGGCCGCTTCTTCCGCGACCGGCTCGGCTGCCGCGACGCCCTCTTCCTCGACGGCGGCTCGGCCTCGGCGCTCTATGCCCCCGAGCTCGGCCGCAACGATGGCCCCGGCCACGGCGGTTTCGGACCGATCATCGCGGTGGTGACGAAGGCGCCGGGGACCTGAACTCCGCCGGGCGCGGCCGGCAACCCCTTGACGGCGCTCGGCACACGGCGCACATGAGCGGCCAGGAAAGGACACCCGCCATGCAGAAGTTCGATACGCTGACCGCCGTCGCGGCGCCCTTGAACATGATGAATGTCGACACCGACATGATCATCCCCAAGGACTATCTCAAGACGATCGAGCGCACCGGCCTCGGCAAGGGACTGTTCTCCGAGCTTCGCTACAACGAGGACGGCACCGAGAACCCCGACTTCGTGCTGAACAAGCCGGCCTACCGCAAGGCGCAGATCCTCGTCGCCGGGGACAATTTCGGCTGCGGATCGAGCCGCGAGCACGCGCCCTGGGCGCTGCTCGACTACGGCATCCGCTGCGTGATCTCGACCAGCTTCGCCGACATCTTCCACAACAACTGCTTCAAGAACGGCATCCTGCCGGTGGTGGTCTCCAAGGAAGACCTCGACAAGCTGATGGACGACGCTGCGCGCGGCGCCAACGCCACGCTCACCGTGGATCTCGAAACCCAGGAGATCCATGGGCCGGACGGCGGCACCGTGCATTTCGAGGTCGACCCGTTCAAGAAACACTGCCTGCTCAACGGCCTCGACGATATCGGCCTCACCATGGAAAAGGCCGGCCATATCGACGCCCACGAGCGCCGGCTGGCCGAAAACCGCCCCTGGGCCTGAGCCGCCCGGCACCCGCGCGCCGCGGCCTCGAATCGAGTAACGCGCCGCGTTTCGCGCATTTCGGGCGGGTCTGGCCGTTCACGCCTTGCTCACGCCTTTCGGGCTATTGACTATGGTCCTATGGCCCAGGAAGCCGGCAACACGCGCTTGACGCGCATCCTCATCCGCGCGGCGGCGGTCCTCGTGATCATCGAGGTCCTCTACCTCGTCGTCGCCAATGCCGTGCTCAACCTGCCGGCGACGCAGGCGCTGATCAACCGCAGCCAGGACGGCAAGATCGCGCTCCAGTGGGACAGTGCCTGGAGCATCCTCCCCTTCCGGCTGCATGTGTCCGGCCTCAAGGTCAATGGCCAGTCGTGGTCGCAGCAGTTCGAGATCGACGCGCCATCGGTGAGCGCCAGCCTCGACGTGCCATCGCTGTTCTTCAAGACGCTGCGCTTCAACGGTTTGCGCTCGGGCGATCTCAGCGTCCGCTTCCGGCCGCGGCCCAGTCCCGACAAGGACGACGCCGCGATGCGGCCCTACTACCCCGAGATCGCCGGCCGCGACCCCAATTCGGCCGCCGAGCCGGCGCCGACCCAGTCGCCCGGGTGGCTGATGGTGTTCAGTATCGCGGGCATCGACGGCAAGAACGATCTCTGGCTCGGCGCCAACCGCATCGTTCTCGAGGGCAACGCCTCGGCGGTGATCGGCCGCCAGAATCGCCACGGCCCGCTGGTCATTACCCGGGGACAGGCGGACCTCACCGTCAGCTCGTTCAGCGCCGCGGGCCACGCGGTGACCCGGGGCGGCACCTTCAAGGGCACCTTCGAGGTGGCGAGCTACCTGCCGCAGGAGAACCGCGGCGCCAAGGTGCTCGCCTTCCTCACGCTCGACGCCGACGTCGACCTGCCGATCGGCGGCCTCGACTTCCTCAACACCTTCCTCAACAACGTCGCCGACCTGACCGTCGGGGGCGAAGCGACCATCAAGGGCCGCCTCGCCTACAGCAAAGGCGCGCTGACGCCCGGGGCCGACATCGTCATCGAGGCCGAGAAGCTGAAAGTCGACCTGCCACCCTATTCCGTCAGCGGCGTGGGCCAGGTTGAGGCCAAGGTCGACGAGGCGCGGCCTGAAACGCTCGTGGCGACTCTCGCCTTCAAGTCGATCTCGGCGACGCACGAGCCGGCGAAGCAGGTGATGTTCGACGGCGAGAACATCAGCATCGCCGTCGAGCGGTCCGCCCTGGTCCTGCCGGAGCTCTCCACCGAGAAGGTGCCGCACCGGATCGCACTCAACCTGCCGAGCGTGTCGGTGCCCGACGTCAACGCCTACCAGCGTTTCCTGCCCGACGAGTGGAACGCCACGCTGGCCGGCGGCAACGGGTCGCTCGAGGGCACGGCGGAAATGTCGGCGACCGACCTCGACGTCGACCTTCTGCTCCGCTCCGACGCCGCCGAGGTCAAGCTCACCCGCAACAGTTTTCAGTCGAACCTCAATCTGGGGATCAAGGCCAGGGGCGGCACCGACGCCGGGAAGGCCACCATCGACGTTTCCGGCACCTTTGTCGAACTCGACAATTCCAAGGTCAGTGACAACGACGGCGACGACTCGAAGCCGTGGGACACCCGCTTCGGCATCGCCTCCGGCAGCGCCACCTTCGCGCTTCCCGACACTCAGGATGCAAAGACCGGCATCGTCGGCTTCTGGAGCCTGTTCCAGGAAAAGGAGCTCAAGTCGATGCTGAGCGACGTGGACGGAGACGTCACCGGCTCGCTCAAGGTATCCAATCTCGACTGGATCACTTTCCTGTTCAACAAGCCGTTCTCGCTGCAGGTCGGCGAGGCGGCCGAGGTCGACGCCAACCTCGTCGTCCGCAGCGGGCGACTGATGGAGGGATCGAGCCTCAAGATGGCGCCGCGGTCCTTCACCCTCGGCATCCTCGACTACATCGTCGACGGCACCGGCGGATTCGCCCTCGCCGTCGCCAAGAGCGGCGCCAAGCCCGACCTCAGCCTCGACGCCAACCTCACCGGCGCCTCGCTCCGCCTCGAGGACGAGGAGAAGGCAGTGGTGCAGGAAGTCTCGATCTCGGTCGACGCCGTCAGCGAGGCCGTCTCGGCCAAGGAGGGCGGCACCCTCAAGAGCGTGGTCATGGAGATTCCGTCGGCCAAGATCGCCGACATGACCGCCTACAACGCCTACCTTCCCAAGACCGCGCCGATCAGGATCCTCAGCGGCACCGCGAACCTTGCCGCAAAACTCGTCATGGCAGGCGAGAGCGCCACGGGCTTCATGAAGATGGCCACGTCGCGGATCGACACCGACATCCAGGGCGACCGGATCTCCGGCGTTGTCGCACTCGACGTCAAGATCGCTGGCGGATCGGCCAAGGACCGGCGCTTCGAGATCGGCGGCTCGACGCTGGTGATCGACCAGGTGCGGACCACGGGCAGCCATGCCACCTCCGGCGGCTGGAGCGCCACAGCGGACATCGCCAAGGGCAGCGTCGTCTGGAAACGGCCGATGACGACCGACCTCAGCCTCACCTTTCACATGACCGACGCGAGCCCGATCCTCACGGTGTTCTCCGCCAACCGCAAGGACAACAAGTGGCTCGACCGGCTGCTCGACCTCCACAACATCAACGGCAAGGCGACGATCAGGGCAGAGCCTGACAGCCTCGTCATTCCCTACGCCTTCGCCACCAGCGACACGTTCGATGTCGGCGCCAAGGGCATCTTCACGTCCAAGGGCCGGCAGGGCGTATTCTACGCCCGCACCGGCAAGCTTGCCGGCATTCTCGCCATCGACAACGACCGCAAGAAGTTCGAGGCGATCGAGGCAACCAAGAAGTTCGAGAGCTACACGCCCGGCGGACCGGTTCCGGGCATTCACGATGCGCCACGGTCAAGCTCACGGGCGAGCACGCGTCCGGCTCCCTACAATGTACCGCCCGCCCCTGCCGCAAGCCCCAAGAAGCAGCCTTTCTCGCTGTTCAAGAAGAAGTCGCGATGAGCGCTGCCGATCGCGTCGCCCATGCCACTGGCGCGACGCGGAAGTTCGGCCTAAACAGACGCCCGTGACCTTCGAACGCGACCCCAACGATCCTGGCCGCAAGGCGCTCAACCCGCTGCTCAAGTTCGCCCTCGAGCTCGGGCCGCTGGCGGTGTTCTTCCTCGCCAACGCCCGCGGCGAGTGGCTGGCGGCGCGGCTTCCGGCGCTCGCCGCCCTCGGCGGGCCGCTGTTCGTCGGCACCGCCCTGTTCATCGTCGCCACCGCGGTCTCGCTGATCGTATCGCTGGCACTGACGCGGCGCCTGCCGATCCTGCCGCTGGTCAGCGGCATCGTCGTCCTCGTCTTCGGCGGCCTCGCGCTGTGGCTGCACGACGAGACCTTCATCAAGATGAAGCCGACGATCATCAACGCCCTTTTCGGCGGGGTTCTGCTCGGCGGGCTGTTCTTCGGCAAGGCGCTGCTTGGCTACGTCTTCGATTCCGCCTTCCGCCTTACCGACGAGGGCTGGCGCAAGCTGACGCTCCGCTGGGGGCTGTTCCTGATCTTCCTGGCGGTGCTCAACGAGGTGGTCTGGCGGGTACTTCAGGCGAACCTGCCGCAGCAGGCGGCCGACGACTGGTGGGTCAACTTCAAGGTGTTCGGCCTGGTCGGCCTCACCTTCGTCTTCACGCTCTCCCAGTTGCCGCTGCTGAATCGCCACGCGCTGCCCGAGGACGGGAAGCCCACCACTTGAGTCGGGACGGATACCGCGACGCCGCGGTCTTTCTCGCCGGGCTCGGCATCTTCGCCATCCAGGCCCTGATCCTGACGCTGATGGGCCAACCGTCGAGCAGCCCGGACGGCACGATCCGGCTGTGGGGCGGCGATTCCTACTCGCTCCATGTCTTCGACTGGTACAGCGCGTCCCACATCGTCCACGGCTTCCTGTTCTACGGCGCGCTGCGGCTGGCCGCGCCGCGCTGGCCGGTCGGCCGACGGGCGCTGGTCGCCCTTCTCGTCGAGGCGGCATGGGAAGTGATCGAGAACACGCCGTGGGTCATCGACCGTTACCGTGACGTCACCGTCTCGGGCAACTATGTCGGCGACACCGTCCTCAACTCGATCTTCGACCTGTGGGCGATGCTGGTCGGCTTCTGGCTCGCGTCGCGGCTGCCGGTCTGGCTCTCGATCGCGATCGTCATCGGTCTCGAAGTGGCGGCGCTGATGGTGATCCGCGACAACCTTACGCTCAATGTCCTGATGCTGCTCTACCCGGTGGAGGCGATCCGCATCTGGCAGGCCGGCGGTTAGATCGCGGACTGAGGACACCCAGCCCGGCACAGATGCGGGGACGCCCAAGGTGAGGCGGCGATCTTCTGGCAAACCCGCCAAGCAAGATAGCGATGGTGGACCCCGCGCAGTCCGTGCTTGAATTGCGCGGTGCGCCCAAGCGACGTTTGGGAGCCGGGCGACCCAGTGAACTGAAACGACCTTTCCCATCCCTGCCCTGATCGAGGAGACGCGGTCGGTGACCATTGCTGCGAACGAAGTCGGCGACAGATACGTGTTGCCAACCGGGAGCCAGGACGCGGCGCGACTTGACGTGATCCAAGAAGTCTATGGCCCCATCAGTATCCGGGGACTGGAAGCGGCGGGGATGGATGGTGTTCGCCGAGCCGCGGACATTGGCTGCGGAACCGGCACTATGTCGCGGTGGCTCGCGGAGCGGATGGGCGAAGGCTCAAGCGTCGACGGCATCGACATCTCCGAAGACCAGCTCGCCGTTGCGCGCATGGGGCAACCGGCCACGGGTTCGGCAAGGATCACCTACAGTCTGGCCAGCGCCTACGAACCGGCCTTGCCAAGCGCGCAGTATGACATCGTGTTCGTCCGGCTGGTTCTTTGCCATCTGAAGGAGCCGGATCGCGCCGTGGCCGCCATGGCCGCGCTGCTGAAACCCGGTGGAAGACTGGTGATCGTCGACATGGACATGTACTCATTCCTCGCCATGCCGCCCAGCGAACACTACCGGCGGTGGCTCGAGGGAGCTCGCGCCCACCAGCACAACATCGGGGTCGACTACTCCGTCGGAAAACGGCTGCACGAGCTCCTGTCCGGCTCGGGTCTCGAGACGACCTTCCTCGCCGCCGACCAGCCCATCTTCAACAGCGGCCCGGGCAAACACCTGTGGGAAAATACCTGGCGGAACGCGCTACCTCATGTGGTGAAGGCGGGATCGATCGCCCCAGCCGAAGGTGAGGAACTGATCGCCGGCATGGCCACATACGACGCAAGACCGGATGTGTGGATAGCCGTCGCGAAAATGTTCGCGGCGGTGGGAAGAAAGGGCGGTTGAGGGACAGGCGGCTACTTGCCGCCGAAGAAACGCCGGATGCGGCTGGCGAAGTCGCGATGGCTCGCGGCATCCGCCGCGACCTGCCGGAGCTTGGCCTCGCGATCGGCGAGGACCGCCCCGAAGCGGTCGATGAGTTCGGGGGCGCGGGCGAATATGTCCTCCAGCGCCGGCTTGGTAATCTCAAGAGCGGCAAGATCGGTGCTGGCAACGACGGTCGCCCGCCGTCGCATGCCGGTGAGAAGCGCCATCTCGCCGACGATCTCGCCCGGCTTCACCGCGGCCACGCCATGCTCGCCACCGCGCTCATCGTGCAGCGTCACGCTCGCATCACCGTCGACGATAGCAAACATCGAATCGCCGAAGTCGCCTTCGGAGATCAGGAACGTGCCGGCGGGAAAGAACACCGGCTGGCACTGCGCGGCGAGATGATCGAGCTGGCGCGCGCTGAGCGTATCGGCGAACAGCGGGATGGCGGCAAGCACGCCGCGCGCATCGATGTCTTCCAAGGTCGCGTTCCTCCGACTTGTCTCCGCGGCGCGCGCCGGTCTCAGCTCTTGTTGCGGGCCGGCTGCCACGGCCAGCGGCCTTCGATCTCGACCTGCAGCGACAGGCTGAGGAAAGTCCTCACCACCACGATCCCGGCCAGCACCAGCAGGCTGTCGAGGGTCGGGGTGAGGGTCACGGTGCGAATGATGTCGGCGGCGATCAGGAACTCGAGACCGAGCAGGATGCCGCGGCCGAGCGTGGCGCGGAAGGCCTGGAAGTCGCCGGACGATCCCGTGCCGGCGAAACTTGCCCTGACGTAGGTGATGGTGGCGACGGCCGCCGCCACGACGACGACGGCGACGCCGACCAACTCGATCGCCGAGATCGCCACCTGGAGCACGGCATGGACGACATCCTGCTCCATCGCGCCCTCCCCGGCCACCGGCTGTCAGCGCCGCGGCGCGAGCGTGGCGATCAGCTCGTTGGCGACCGTCGCCATGCCCATCGCCGTGGCAAAGTCGAACTTGTTGATGGCGACGAAGACGCCGATGTCCTGGCTCGGCGCCATCGCGCAGTAGACGAACATGCCCTGGAGGCCGCCCGCCTTCTGGAGAATGGTCGGCCGGCCGCCCTCGGCGGCCATGATCACCCAGCCGAGGCCCATGGCATCCATGTGGCCGGATTCGTCGAAGCCGAGAACCGGCGACAGCGCGTCGCGGTAGACATAGGCGGCATGGTCGATCAGCCTGGTCTCGGCATCGCCGGCCGAGAGCCGGTCCATGTGCCAGCCGAGCCACTTGAGGATGTCGTTGGGGGTCGAATAGAGCGAGGAGGCGCCGGCCATGATCGGCGTCGCCGGCACGTCGGGCATGCCCGAGCCATCGAAGTTGTGGCCCTGCATCAGCCGCGCCTCGTCTCCGGGCCGGAGCGTCAGAACCGTGTCCTTCAACCCGGCAGGGTCGAGCACCCGTTCCTTGAGGACGTCGGCATAGGGTTTCCCGGCCGCATTGCCGAGCGCGGCGCTGAGGACGTCGAAGGCGAAGTTCGAATAAAGGCCGCCGGTGCCGGGCGGAAACAGGAGCGGATCGGCCGCGAGGGCCTTCGAATAGACCTCCGCGGTCAGCGTCGAGAACGGGTCGTTCGCAGGTCCCGGCTCACGCTCCACCTCGCGGGGCAGGCCGGACGTGTGGGTGACGAGATCAATGAGGCGGATGGTGTGGCCGTCACGGGACGGCACCGTGATGTCCCAGCCGAGACGGTCCTGGAGCGGGTCGGACAGCGCCACGGTTCCGTCGGCGACCAGGCTCGCCAGCGTCGTGCCGGTAAAGACCTTGGTGATCGAGCCGATCCGCATCATCGTCTCGCCGTCGGGCTCCTTGTCGATGTCGTCGGCGATCTTGCCGAAGCCCACCACGGCGGTGTTGCCGTCCCTGATCACGCCGAGGACAAGGCCGGGGACGCCGCTGTCGAGGTAGAGAACCGCGCCGGGCAGCTCGATCGCCTCATGGAGCAGAGGATCGTCTGCCGCACGCGCGGGCAGCGACAGCGCGGCTAACGCTCCGGCGACGAGCATGGCACGACAGGTGTGGTGACGATTCACGGCGATTGCCCCCCTGGGATGATCTCCAGACAGGAACACTAGGCCCTGTTCAAGACCTTGCATAGGTTGGCGGCACATGCGGGCGCCGCACGGAAGGATGAAGGCGAAATGGATCTCGAAGCGTCAGAACTCATCGACGATCTCATCGCCGGGCTCAGCGACTGGCGCGGCAGGGTTTTCACCCGCCTTCGCGAGACCATCCTTGCCGCCGATGCGGACATCGTCGAGGAGTGGAAGTGGATGGGGAGCCCGGTCTGGTCCTGCGACGGAATCGTCGCCGTCGCCAACCCTCACAAGGGCAAGGTGAAGCTGACCTTCGCTCACGGCGCGCACATCCCCGACCCCAATGGCCTGTTCAATGCCGGGCTGGAAGGCAACGCGCGGCGGGCAATCGACATCTTCGAGGGCGACGCGATCGACGAGCCTGCGCTGCAGGCACTGGTCAAAGCCGCGATCACCTACAACCGGGGCAGGAGAAAGAACACGGCCACCGCGAACCGAACGAAGGCGGGACGCCGGAACAAGGCGTAGCCCGTCGCCGCACCGGCGGGCCGCGCGCGGCGGGGCTTCGTCCCTAGTGGGTGTAGTCGATCGTTGCGGCGCCAAGGATCGCGCCGGGCAGGCCGTTGTCGTGCTCGGTCTGAAGGATGACGGCGCAGCGCGAGACTTCGGCCTGGTCGAGCTCGCTCTTGGGCAGCTCGATGCTCACTTCCTTGCCCTTCCACATCGCGATCGGACGGAGCTTCCGCACGACGTTGTAGTAGGTGATCGACTTCCCGGTGTTCTCGCCGCGCTCGATCGGCACGGTGATGGGATCGGCATACATGGCGAGCCAGATCGTGCCCTTGCTGGGACCCGACGCTTCGGCATCGCCTACCGTGACGGTGGTCGAATCGGTTCCTGCCGACATCGTCACAGGCACGGGCAACGGCTTGCTGGTGTCCAGCGCTGCCTCGATCTGCCGGCGGTTGCTGCCGACCACGTGAGTGGTGCCGTTGACAACCACCTGGGGGGTGTAGACCTGACGGTCGCCGCGGGCTTCGGCGTAGGACTTCTGCCGCAGCGTGTTCTCATGACTGGCAAGGGTGTCCTTCCAGCCAAGGTAATCCCAGTAGTCGACCGGATAGGAGAGAGCGAGGACACTGCCGTCCTTGGCATAGTCGCCGAGGATGGCGTCGGCCGGCGGACAGGAGTTGCAGCCCTGGCTGGTAAACAACTCCAGCACCGCCTTCGCCGAAGCCGCGCCAGCCGGCGTCGCCCCGCCGAGCGCGGCGACAACAAGAAGAGCGGCATTGGTGCCGGCTTTGATGTTCACGTTTCCTGCCCGATACGATTGTGGCCGAGGCTGCCTGGCAGCCCCAACGCCCGGAAACTACGAGCGGCCCCCCTCACTTGCGAGTCACGTTAGGGTGAAACTCCCGCGTCCACACTACGCTGCCAGGCGCCGCAGGACATAGTGCAGAATTCCGCCATTGTTGAAGTACTCGAGCTCGTCGAGGGTGTCGATGCGGCAGATCAGCGGCACCATCCTGGTCTCGCCGGAGGCAAGCGTGATCTCGGCCTGCAACGTCTGCCGCGGGCTGAGGCCCGAGGCGATGCCGGTGAGGGTGACGATCTCGCGGCCGTCGAGGCCGAGCGACTTCCACGAGGTTCCGGGCTCGAACACCAGCGGCAGCACGCCCATGCCGATCAGGTTGGAGCGATGGATGCGCTCGAAGCTCTCGGC
>JAGRKZ010000168.1 GCA_020442065.1 Bauldia sp. | reverse complement strand
CCCGACGGCATCCTGGCGGACATGGTCGACTACATGGTCTCGACCGCCCGGCGGCCGCAGCCGTTGCTGTCGCTCGGGGCCAGCCTCTGCGCGCTCGGGGCGCTGATGGGGCGGAAGTACCGCACCGAGACCAACCTGCGCTCGAACCTCTACGTCGTCGGCATCGCCGATAGCGGCTCGGGCAAGAACCACGCCCGCGAGATCGTCAACGAGCTCTTCTTCGAGGCGGGGCTCGCGGCGCATCTCGGCGGCAACAAGATCGCCTCGGGCGCCGGCCTCTTGACCGCGCTGCACCGCCAGCCGGCGCTGCTGCTGCAGATCGACGAGTTCGGCATGTTCCTCTCGGCCGCCGCCGATCGGAAGCGCAGCCCGCGCCACATCACCGAGATCCTCGACAACATGACCGAGCTCTACACCGCCGCCGGCAGCGTGTTCCTCGGCGCCGAGTACGCCAACCACGACGGGCGAAACGAGCGGCGCGACATCGTCCAGCCCTGCCTCTGCGTCTACGGCACCACGACGCCGCTGCACTTCTGGAACGCGCTGCAGTCCGCCAACGTCGTCGACGGCTCGCTCGCCCGCTTCATCATCCTGCCGACTGAGGACGACTATCCCGAGGAGGCGCCGGGCCGCGGCATCCGGACCGCGCCGAAGCGGCTCGTCGAGCAGCTCAGGCTCGTCGCCGGTGGCGGCGGGCACGTGTCCTCCGGCAATCTCGCGGGGCTTGGCGCCGGCACAAGCACCGCGGTCAAGCCGAAGACCGTGCCGATGAGCCAGGCGGCCAGCAATGCCTTCGCCGAGCTCGGCGCGGAGATCACCCGCGAGCTGCGCGAGGCCCGCGGCACCGGCCACACCGCGGTTCTGGCGCGGGTCAGCGAGAACGCGCAGAAGCTCGCGCTCGTGGCGGCGGTCGGTCGGGATCCGGTGGCGCCTTCGATCACCCTCGACGACGCGGAGTGGGCGATCGGCTTCGTGCGGCGCTTCGCCAGGAACACCATCCGCGCCGTCGATCAGCACGTCGCCGACAACGAGATCGAGCGCAACCACAAGAAGGTGCTCGACATCATCCGCCGAGCGGGACCGGGCGGGCTGACCAAGACCGAGCTGACCCGCAAGACCCAATTCCTCGACCGCCGCACCCGCGACGAGCAGCTGGTGACGCTGGCCGAGGCCGGGTTGCTCACGACGCGGCTCCGACCCTCTGCGACGAAGCATACGGTCGTGCTGGTCGCCATCGATGGCGATGCGGCATGAGTTCCTTCATACCGGGCCCCGCGGATCATCGGGCGCCGCTTCCTCAAGCGCATGATCCGCTTGGGGAAATCCGAATCGTTCAAAGGCTCAATCTTTCGCGCGGGCGCGTACACACCACACACGCGCTCACCACCAGACATACCCATAGTATTATTATTATTTATTTGAATTATATATATAATCCTATAGAGACCAAGGGGTTAGGCGGCCCGGCCCGTCCGGTGGCCAGCTTGAACCTGCTGAAGGTTTCCGGCGCAGGGCGGACTCGCCCAGCGCCCTCTCGAACTCACCTGACCCACCCCGGGTTCGGGCGATCGCCGCAGTCCTCGCCGGATGCCGCAATTGCCCCAGCCGCTCGAACCACGAGGAGGTCACAATGACCCACGTTCTCGCGCAGGAGCGCATCCCCACGCCGCCGGTCGCGGCGCAGCTCGCGTCGACTCCGACGATGCTCGCGCTGGATCTCGGCACCACCACCGGCTGGGCGCTCCGCGCGCACGACGGCCTGATCACCAGCGGCACGGTGTCGTTCCGTCCCAGCCGCTACGACGGCGGCGGCATGCGCTACCTCCGCTTCATCAACTGGCTGACCGAGCTCGACCAGCTGAGCGGCCCGATCGCCGCGATCTGGTACGAGGAGGTTCGCCGTCACGCCGGGACCGACGCCGCGCACGTCTATGGCGGTCTGATGGCGACGCTCACCGCGTGGGCCGAGCTCCGGGGCGTGCCGTACCAAGGCGCGCCGGTAGGCACCGTGAAGAAGCACGCGACCGGCTCCGGCAATGCCGGGAAGCCGGCGATGATCGCCGCCGCCCGCGCCCGCGGCTTCAACCCGAGCGACGACAACGAGGCCGACGCCATCGCCATCCTGCTCTGGGCGATCGAGACCCGCGGAGGTGTGCGGTGAAGGGCGAGGCGATGCTGCGACAGGCAGCGCGCGTGGTCGGCCAGCGCCGCCGCGCCTATGGCGATCCCGCCGCGTCCATGGCGGATGTCGCGTCGCGCTGGTCGATCACCCTCGGGCATCCCGTCACTCCGGCTCAGGTCGTGCTCTGCCTGATCGATCTGAAGCTCGCCCGGCTTGGTCACGACCCCGCGCATGCGGACTCGATCCTCGACGTCGCGGGGTACGCGGCGGTGCTCGAGGAGGTGCGGTCGTGAACGCGATGAAGTGGCACCCCCGCGGCTACGGCGGCGAGCGTCGCAGCGCCGACCAGGTCAAGAAGGATGGCTGGCGCGAACAGGGCGTGCTCGCTGTCGCGGTCGATGATGCGCGCCTCACCTGGCCGGAGCAGGAACTCGTGCGCCAACTCGGCGAGAAACTCTACGGCAAGCGCGCGGAGGCCCGGCATGGGTGAGTGGACCCGCGACATGGTCGAGGAGCGGATCACCGAGGCCGCCGAGGTGCTGAAGCAGCTGCCGCCGGTCCGGCTCAGCGGCTACTTCAGCACCTGGCCCGAGATCCTGCGTAGCTTCGGCGACCGGGTGGGCGCGAACCCGGTGCCGCTGCGCCGGCCGCCGCCCAGCCCGTCCGCCATCAGCAGGATGGAGGAGGCGATCACCTGGAACCGCTTCCTCGAACGCGACGAGTGCCATCTCATGTGGGCGCGCGTGGAGGGCATGCCGTGGAAGCACCTCTGCCACCGGTTCGGCATCAGCCGCCCCACGGCGCACCGGCGATACGACTACGCGCTTAGCGTCATCGTCTGGCGGCTCAACGGTCGGCAGGTGCACCACCGGCGCGGACGGCGGTTCGTCGTGGCGCGGGCGGGATGACGGCAGCCGGTCGGAGATCAATCAACGAGTTCGTCGATCTCCGGCCGGATCGCAATGGCCGTAAGATGGACCTTTCTATCTTGCCCTAAAGCCGGATAGGGGTTCTGCTGCCGAGGGGCATGACTGGCCGGTTCAGGTAACAGAATGACCACAATCGTAGCATGGGTCTCGTACCAGAAAGGCAAGCCGTCGGCCCTAACCTTCGCAAGCGACAGCCGCCTATCCTGGTCGCAGGAAGGTGCGCGCTGGGATTTTGGTAGGAAGATCTTTTGGTGCAAGAACACTCCAGACGTCTTCGGGTTCGCCGGAGACGTGGTGACGCAAAGCACCATCCTGTCACAGGTCTGCGAAATCTTTGACTATGCGACGATCGAGATCGTCCCCGCCAGCGCTGAGAGCCGTCACAGGTTTTTCGTCGATCTAGCTAAATCTGCAGTGGGCGCGCTCAAAGGGGTTGTGATGCAAGAGACCGACGTTTTCCATGGCTTGCGGGAAGAAGAAGGTGGAGGCTGTTCTTTCCGCCTCTGGCGCACGAGGTTTGCCCCGCTGACCGGAACGTGCACGGACGACGAGATGAAGTTCAGTCCTCGAGGACTGAAGAGCCGACACGACGATCCAGGTCAGTTCTTTAGCGCGGGGAGCGGGTCCGACAAACATCGAAATCACTGGCAACGGAGGATCAAGGAAGCCGGCGACACATCGCGGTCGGTGTTCCGCGCTTTGGTCGATGTGATCGACAAAGGCGAGGACGCACGGACCGGCGGTCTACCACAGATCGTCAGCTTGGGCCGCACGGGCTTTCCGAAGCCAGTCGGAGTGAGCATTAACGACGCCCGCTCCGTATGCGGCATGCCCCTCGGCGAGTCTGGCGCGGGCGGGACAATCGAATGGCGAGACGAGAATTTCCAGTTCCTCAAGCCGCAGACTCTCCTTCGCAAGTCGAACGCACCCGAACATTACTTCAAGTAGCTGCCGCTAAGGCCATGTTGACCGGTGCGGCCCTCGCACGACCCTTGCTTTCGGACCGAGATGCCAGAGGGTGTCCCAGATGCTCCGATTCTGGTTCCGCCATCGAACACGATACTCCGTTGCGTCGCGAATGAGTGCACGTTGGCTGTCAAGCGAAATCGTCTTCGTGAGACACCGAGAGTTGAGACACCGAGAGGGATTCACTCCGGAGGCGATTGGCCTTAGAAACGGATCATGCTCGGGAGATGTGCGGGCGCGGGCGAACGACGGCGACAGATCGGAGATCGGTTCGCAGTCGCCGTTGCCCCGCAACCGAATGAAGCAGAAGGCGAGCATCGCGCGCTAACCTCCTGATTGTACGGGTCCCTCCTGGCGGGAATCGTATGCTGGCGGGCGAAGCGCGCCAGATCGCTAGCGACAGCCGCGATTTTTTGGGAAGCCACCCTGCATCCGGAATCCAGCGGCTCGCCTGAAATCGACAACAAAACAAAGACTTATCCCCTTCCGGGGGTGGCTTCCGCTGGACCCCTGAAGGAGTCCACCGGACCCAGTGGAATCCAGTGACGGAGTCCACCTTCCGGAATCCACCCCGCCGTCCGCCCAAGGTGCCGACCATGACCCTGAGCTTCGCTCCGGAGCGCATCGAGCAATGGCCGCTCGAGCGCCTGAAGCCCTACGCCCGGAACGCGAAGACCCACGGGGCGGACCAGGTCGCGAAGATCGCGGCCTCTATGGCGAAGTTCGGCTGGACCAACCCGGTGCTGGTCGGGGGCGACGGCGAGGTGATCGCCGGACACGGCCGTATCCTCGCCGCTGCCGAGCTCGGCCTGACCGAGGCGCCGGTGATCGTCCTCGATCACCTCAGCGAGGAGGAGCGGCAGGCGTACCGGCTGGCCGACAATCGGCTGGCCGAGTCCCCCTGGGACGAAGCGCTGCTCGCCGCCGAGCTGCAGGCGCTGGCGGCCGACGACTTCGACCTGTCGCTCACCGGCTTCTCCGACGCCGAGCTCGACCAGCTGCTCGCCTTCGACGTCGGCGGCGGCGAGACCACGGATGGGCCGAGCGTCCCGCCGGTCGTGGTGCCGGAGCCTCCGCGCAACCCGGCGTCGCGGACGGGCGATCTCTGGATCCTCGGGGACCACCGTCTGCTCTGCGGCGACAGCACGAAGGCCGACGACGTGCGCCGGCTGATGAACGGCGAGCGGGCGGCGCTGTTCGCGACCGATCCGCCCTACCTCGTCGACTACGACGGCTCGAACCATCCGACGCGCAACAAGGACTGGTCGCCCTCCTACGGCGTCACCTGGGACGACAGCTCGCAGGGCGCCGAGCTCTATGACGGGTTCATTGCTGCGGCCATCGCAGAGGCGATCGTCGAGGACGCCGCCTGGTACTGCTGG
>JAGRKZ010000025.1 GCA_020442065.1 Bauldia sp. | reverse complement strand
AATCTGCTCGTGCAGATGCGCACCCAGATCAAGAAACTGCACCAGAAGCTGAAGACGACGACCGTCTACTTCACCCACGACCAGATCGAGGCGATGACCCTTGCGGACAAGATTGTGGTCATGCGCGACGGCAGGATCGAGCAGATCGGCCGGCCTCTGGATGTCTACGACGCTCCGGCCAATCTTTTCGTGGCGGGCTTCATCGGCAGCCCGTCCATGAATTTCCTCAAGGGCAAGGTGGTCGCACGCCAGGGCCGGCCGGCAGTCGTGACCGACCAGGGGATCGAACTCCCCCTAGAAGACACCAAGGCCAAGGAAGGCCAGGCGGTGGTCTACGGGATCCGTCCCGAGCACATTACGATCGGCGACGGTGGCATTCCCGTGGACGTTTCGGTCTCCGAATCGACCGGATCGGAGACGCTGATCTTCGGACGCGTCGGCGGCGAGCCGATTGACGCACTGATCCGCGAGCGGATGCAGGACGCACCGGGCAGGACTGTTCCCTTCCAGATCGATACGCGCAGCGTGCACCTCTTCGATCAGGCGACCGGTCAGCGTCTCTAGGCGTACATTCGAGACGCGAGGCCGTCTCGCGGTCGCGTCCACAGGCAAGTACCGGGAATTGGACGGGAACCTGCGTGCACCGCGCGCCGGCATCGCTCCTTGGCGCTCGCGACGAAACCGCCGCTTGAAGCTGCTCGCGTTCGTCAGGGATTCACACGGACGAATACCCGCCCTCTATCATCATCATCGCGCCGTTCACGAAGCCCGAGGCGGGCGACGCGAGGTAGAGGGCAAGGTCGGCGATCTCGACCGGCTCGCCAAAACGTCCCGCGGGTATGTGGGCGAGCATTGGCGCACTCTTCTTGTCATCGCTCCAGACCCTCACTCCCATCGGGGTCATGACCACTGTCGGACAGATGGCGTTGATCTGGATGTTGTGCCTGGCCCACTCGCAGGTCAGCGACTTCGTGAGCGAGTTGAGCGCGCCTTTCGAGGCGGCATAAGCCGCGTGATCTGCGATCGCCAGCGGCCCTGTCTGCGATGAAATGTTGATGATCTTGCCCCAGCGCTGCGCGATCATCTTCGGGGCCAGCGACTGGGCGAGGAGGAACGGCGCACGGACGTTGACCGCAAAGGTGTGGTCCCAGTGCTCGATCGTTGTGTCCAGCGCGGACTCGACGTGGGAGAGACCGGCACTGTTGACCAGGATGTCAATCGTTCCACAGGCCTCAAGCGCCTCGCGGCCGATTCGGCGGACGTCGTCGACGTCGGCGAGCTCACCGGCAAGCACGGTGCATTTCCGCCCATGGCCCTTGACGGTGGCGGCCGTGTCCTCAAGGCCGGCCATGTCGCGGGCGGTCGCGACGATGTCGGCCCCGGCATCGGCAAAGACGTCGCATATCTTGGCGCCAAGACCTTTCGATGCGCCGGTCACCAGGGCGGTCCGGCCATCGAGTGAGAAGCGCCTTGCCCAGTCGCTCATGATTCTCAGCCTCCATTGTCCGGTGCAGAAGCAGCCCTACCGGTGCGGCCGGGTCAAGCCCTACCGCGCCGCGCCTCCTCGGTCGCGGCGTTCCCTCGGTCGAACAAGGAATTGTCCGCCGCGCACCAGCCTTCGAGATGACGCGCCGTCACCCCCGCTCACCGCAGCATCGGGTGCCGACAGTAGCCGACGTCCCGATGTCTGCGGCGGATGGCGGCCGAATTTGACCCGAAGCCGACGTCGGCCAGGGCCGACTCGGCTCCCGCAGGTCCGTGATCAGATCAACGCGCGGGAAGATCCCTCTCGCGCTACGGGTTGACCGCGCGGACTTCGATGGCGGCCATCATGCCCCGGTCCTCATGTTCGAGGATGTGGCAGTGATAGACGTAGTCGCCAATCTGCTCGGGTCGATTGAGTGCGATCCGCACCTTGATCGCCTGGCCCGCGAGGACCGGATAGTTGTCGTGCAGCGCGTCCGGGATCGGCGTGAAATTTGCCCCGGCGCCCAATACCTCGAGAATCTGGAAGCGGGTCTGGTGAATGTGGAAATTGTGCCCCTCCGCCGATGCATTCACGACCCACCAGTCCTCCACGGCGGGGTATGGGACGCAGGTGTCGACGGTCCCGTCGAAGCACTTGCCGCGATAGGCCTGCGGACCGCCCGGGAAAGGTCCGGCATACTTCCCGTCGAGGGCATCGTCATAGGCTTCGAGGACGGCGGCGAATGACGATTCGTCGGCCACCCTGGTCACGACGTTGCCCATGATCAGGAACTCCGCGCCGGGCGAACAGCCCCGCGGCGGAGTGAAGCCGGGCCGGCTTTCGACCTCCTCGGTGAACCCCGGCACGTCGAAGGCGACCATGCGAACCTCGCCCGGGGCCAGTCCGGGGCAACTGGCATCGGCCGCCGTCTCGGCGGCGGCGTTGAAGCTGATGTCCTCGACTTCGTCCGTCACGAAGGCAAAGGGGGAACGCTCGTGCGAGCCGGCGACGTTCTCGGTGAACACGACCGCGGCGAGGTTGATCGCCGGCCAATTGTCGCCATGGTCTGGCGTGGCTCCGGTGCTGAAGCCGTTGGTGCGCAGGACGGCGCGCCGCGGCTTGCCATCCGTGCCGGGGTGGGCGATCAGCACCTCGATCCGGGCGCTCGGCATGACCAGCAGCTTTTCCCTCAGGATCGGCTTCTCGCCAGGCTCGCGCCCGACCGCGACGCCATCGACGCTGATCACCTGAAACAGCATCGGTATCTCGGTGCCGTCGTCGGTGACCTCGACGAGCTGAAGCTCGTAGGTCGCGTCCGCGCCCACATTGGCCATTCGCCAGAGCTGGCCGATACCTTCGGCGATCTCGATCGTAGGATTGATCTGACCGTTCACCGAGAACAGCCACGCGTGGTCGTCGTCGTCGAAGCAGATGCCGGGCTCCTTCCTCAAGGGATCCCCGCACGCGGCGGGATCGTATTCCTCGTCGAGCTGCCATCCGGAATCGGCGCTCTCCCGCATGATCTGCGTGTCCTTGAGCATGAGGATCTTCTCGTCGACCGGATCGGGAAGGATGGTCTCGCTTTCGTTTCCCTCCAGCCTGAGGTAGTCGGCGGCCTGGCCGACGGCCATGATGCCCGACATGCCCCCGATGATCTGCGGTCCGGTGATCTCGTGCGGGTGGGGGTGATACCAGAAGACCCCCTCCGGATGATCGGCCGGCACCGGGATCAGGTATTCGGCCGTCTCCTCGAAATTGCGGATGGGAACCGTGTCCCCCGTACCGTGCTCGCCGTGATCCTTCATGGTCGCGTCCCTGGCGTAGACCAGTGCATAGACGTCGTCGCCGAGCGGCAGCATCGGCGTTCCGGGAACGTTGTTCGGCGAGACGATCAAGCCGTGCGTGTGGAGGTTGGTTCGGAACCCGACCTCGCCGGCGTCAAGGGCATTCCTGAAGTTGACATGGAGTTTGTCGCCCGGATCCAGCCTCCACACCTCCGGGATGTAGCGGCCGTTGTAGAGATAGGCGTTCGCCACAGAGAAATTCCCGATCTGGGCCGGTCCGCGCGCGGCGGTCAGGGAGATCTCGAGGACGTCGTGGCGACCGTCCGCCGCCGGCGCGCTGCAGTTCGGCGACATTGTGGGGGCGCCGTCGGCGAAGTCGGCCTCGAGGCTGGAGCACAACGGGTCGAACACGTCGCGAAGCGGCTCTGCAAAGGATGGTGTCGTGGCAAGCAGCATCCATGCGGCGCCACCGGCGGCGGTGGTAGCGAGGCTGAATATGATCTTCATGGACATGGCCTCCTCTTGGTCTTGAACGATCGGCACGGTCCCGGTGAACCCGACAGCTACGGAATCGGGGGGTCGATGCCGGCGCGACACCGCGGATCCCCGGCCCAAGCAGGCAAAATCCAGCCGTTTCGGTTCATCCGCTCCCAGGCCCCTCGTTGGCCCTTCGGCGTGTCGCGCCGCGGCACGTCGAGTTCACGCATCGGGAAGGACGGGCACCCGTCTGAACCGCGTTCTATAGGGTCGGAAAACTAAAGACGGAGGCTCCCCGCGTCATTGGCGCACAATCTCAACTTCGTTGTTGGGGGGTCTCATTGGGTCGGCGGGCAAGGACGACACGGTGGCGCGGGCTCGCGTCCGCGCCGCCACCAGCGAAGACTAGCGTCGATGTTTGCGCATCCAGTAGTGGACGAGATGCTGCTTGCCGGCGGTGACGGAAGTCGGCGCCGCGCACGCCGCAAGACAGTCGGTCGGCGCGACGCCGAACCGCTCCCGGAAACGGCGACTGAAGTTGCCCGGGTCGGTAAACCCCCATCGATCGGCAACCGTCTTCACCTGGCCGCGGACAGGTTGCGCGGCGCACAATTCCAGCAGGCACCGGTCAAGGCGGCGACCCGCGATGTAGTGCTCGACTCCGCCGTCCTCCTGAAACCGGCGATAGAGGGATGCCCTCGACAGCCCGAACCGGTGGCACAGCTGATCGACGCTGAGATCGGACTCGTTGAGGCGGGACTCGATATGCTCACGCAGCGCAAGATCGAGTGTCACCTTGGCGCTTTGCAGTTCGCTGTCTTCGCGGCACCTCAGCAGGAGCCGCTGAACCAGCCCGACAAAGGCATCGGCCAGATCGCCAATCTCCTGCAGACTGCCTTCGGCCAAAGAGGCTTCAAGCGCGTCAAGTGCGGTCTCGAGGAGTCGCGCTCGTGGCTTCGAGCGTGACACCGAAGCGTAGTGCGCGTCTCGCGAAGGGTCGAAACCGATCACCTCGTGCGGAATCAAGACGCCGCTGCTGTGAACCGCGGTGGTCGACGTCGCGTATCGTTGCGACATGTCCACCACGTGCAGGGTCCGTTCGTCGACCTTTGTCGGGGTTTCGTTCACGACACCGCGGCCCGCGCCACTATCGTAGCGTTCGAACAGGAGATAATTGCGATCGAAGTCGGTGATATTCGCTGGATCGCGTGAGAAGATCAGCGGCGTGAATCGGACCTTGGTCAGAATAAGCCGGCCCGCTCCAGCAAATTCCGCCTCCGCAGCGAATATTCGCCGATCGGTCTTGAGCCGAACATCATAGAACGCGCGCGCCAGATCGCGCCACTCTTCGAGTGAATACCGCCTCATGGCATTCCTCCCGACAATCTGCCCTGCAGACAGTCTAGAGGGTTGCGAGACAAAAGCCCATGCGACCGTCCCGTGCGTCAATCCCGGTTCGGCCGGGTCCTGCGATCGGACTTCGTGGCCCGTCAGGACGCGTCAATCGGCAGGCAAGCCGCCCTTCTGATGACGCTGCTGCAGGTGACGGAGGAGCAGATCGGCGCCATGGTCATGGGACTTGTCGCGCCAGACCGTGTGGACGTGATCCGGTTCCGCCTGGGTGTTGCCGTACTCGTAGAAGAAGTCGCCGCCCTGAATGCGGAAATAGATCATGCCCTCCGGCGTTGAACTGCCCATGAACGCGAAGCGCAGGTCGTCGGTATCGGTGGGATAGCGCGTCAGGTGCTGAGGCCGGTAGATCGCCTTGACCGAGTCGACCAGTCGCGCCAGCAGCGCCTTCTGCTTGGGATTGAGTGCAGAACCGGCGATCCCGTCTGCGGGAAGATCCCGCCAGTTTTCCCAATCGCTCTCGGGACGCAGAAAGTGCGTCCCGATCGGATCGAAGGGAGCGTCGTCAAACGTCACGATGCCGAGACTGGCCGCGAGAGTATTGAAGTCCGGATCGCCCGCGACATTGGCGATGGATCGCTGTTGTTCGGTCATCGAATTGATCAGCGTCTTCGCCGCGTCCTCCCAGGTTCGCAGCAGGCGGACCCCGGTCAGCGGGCTTGCCGCAATGCGCGACGGCTTGGCGCCGACGAAGCTCGGGGTCACGGCGACGCCGTCGGGCGCGACCGACACGTTGAGCGAAATGTGATGGCCCTCGAAGCGCCACGACCACGGTTCGGTCATGGAGGGCTCGCCGAAGAACACCAGCGTGTAGTCGCCCATGCCCCTCGGAAACCCGGAGTTCGTCGTCCAGAAGACGAGGTTCTCGAGTTGCATGATGTTCAGAATTTTCAAATAGCCCTGTTCGCTCAACAGCGACCATAGAAGCTCCTGGGTCTGGACCATCTGATCAGTGGTCATCAGCTTGAGCGGCAGGCCGATGCGGTCCGTCGGCCAGTAGGACCAGTTCTCGATCTCATCGCTGCCCGCCTCATGCAGCAGCATGTCCCGCATGGAGTAATCGGAAAGAACCTCCGACAGTGTGGGCTCGCCGCTGACGGATTCGAGCAGCCGGCTTGCAGCCGCGACCATTCTTTCGTGGGGTTCGATCGTCGTGCCGCCTGCCACATCGAGCATTGGCGGGGCGTCATCGGTAGCCATCGCCGCCGCCGTCCATCCGGCGACGAGAAGCACAGACGCGAAACGGACGAACGACTTTGGCATCGAATTCTCCAGCGCTCGGGTATCAGGGGTAGCTGAACAGCGCCCGGTCCTCCCGGAACCTCGTGTCGGGGGCTTGTGACGCCTCAAGGCGCGGCGACGACGTTGCGTGGTCCCTGGCCATGACCAGCAGGAATCCAGCGGACAGGAAGGTATCGCAGACGTGCCGCCGCCGTCGTTGGCGGAGAATCTCAAAGTTGTTGTTGGTGCGTCTCGCGCGGACCAGGTCGAGGTCCGACTGACCATGCCGGCTTTCACCTTGTCGCCGGGCTTCACCGGCACCCTCCGGATGTTGCCGAGCGACTGGATCCTGAGCTCTTGGCCATCTCATGCCGCGCCCCGCGAGAAACGCGGTCAGCGTGCCGACTTGGTCGACCACCGCGGCGAAAGCGTCGTGCGGGGCGATGTTCACCTGTCGAAGAACGCCGCGGTCGCCTATGCTCCCTGCAACATCCGCATCAACTGCGTGCTTCGCGGCGATATCGATACGCCGATGTCGCCGACCGTCGCCGACGAGGACGCCAGGATGCTGATGGAGTTCACGCCGCTCGGCCGCCGGGCGGAACCGGAGGAGCTGGCGCCAATGTTCGTCTTCCTCGCCTCGGACGAGTCGCGCTTCGTCGCGGCGGCCAACTTCATGAACGATGGGGGCAAGTCGGCACTATGAGCGAACCGGCCACGGTCCAGACCTTCCAGCTCGGCGACTTCGCCCTCGACTGCGGCAAGACGCTGCCTGCGGCGCAGATCGCCTACGCCACCTACGGGACACTCGCCGAGGGCCGCGACAATGTCGTGGTCTTTCCGACCTGGTTCGTCGGCAGCCACCTCGATCTCGAATGGTTCGTCGGCGCGGGCAAGGCGCTCGACACCGGCAAGTACTTCGTCATCGTGCCGCATATGTTCGGCAACGGCCGGTCGTCATCGCCGTCGAACACGCCGGCGCCGTTTGACCGCGGCCGCTTCCCCGCGATCAGCGTCCAGGACAACGTGCGCGCCCAGCACCGGCTGATGACCGAGGTCTTCGACGTGAGGAAGATCCAGCTCGTCATCGGCGGCTCGATGGGGGCGTTCCAGGCCTACCAGTGGGGCCTCGCCCATCCCGACCTCGTCGAGCGCATCTCGCCGATGTGCGGGGCGGCGCGGGTCAGCCGGCACTGCTACGTCTTCCTCGACGGCGTCAAGGCGGCGCTGCTCGCCGACCCCGCGTTCAAGGGCGGCGACTACGACGCCCCGCCCGTAGTGGGCTTGAAGGCGCTTGGCCGGGTTTTGGCGGGCTGGGCGCTCTCGCAGAAGTTCTACCGCGACGAGCTCTACAAGGTGATGGGCTTCGATAGCGTCGAGGCCTTCCTCACCGACTTCTGGGAAGCGTTCTGGGTCAGGTGCGACGCCAACGACCTCCTGTGCCAGCTCCATGTCTGGCAAACCGCGGACATTTCGAAGACGCCGGGCTATGATGGCGACCTCGAGCGTGCCCTCGGGGCGATCAAGGCCAAGGCGATGCTGAGCCCGGGCGAGAAGGACCTCTACTTCCCACCCGAGGACATGGCGTGGGAGGCCTCGAAGATGAGGAGTGCCGAGTGCCGGCCGATCCCCGGGCCGTGGGGGCACTTCTCCGAAGTCGGCATTGACCCGGCCTGCAATGCCTTCCTCAGCGACAGCATCCGAACGCTGCTCGCGCGCTGAACGCACCGGCGAATCGCCGACGCACTGCCGTGTCGATGGAGGCGCGCTGGCCGATAGAAATTATCTGACAATAGGGTAGTCTCCCCGCGACAGGATTGCCCGCGCCCGCGGGCACCATTGGGTCGCGAGGAGGATCAATCGTGCCGGAACTGCCCAGCTTCGATCTTGGCGGCAAGACCGCTCTCGTCACCGGCGCCGCCCGCGGCCTCGGACGCTCCATCGCCCTCGCGCTGGCTCATGCCGGGGCGGATGTTGCTCTGGGTCTTCGCGATGCTGACGGTGCGGCTGACCTGGTTGCCGAGATCGAGGCCATGGGTCGGCGCGCGATGCCGCTCCAGATGGACGTGCTGAAGCTCGACGAGGCCTACGCCGCGATCGACCGGATGATCGCCGAACTCGGCGGCATCGATATCCTGGTCAACAACGTCGGCGGCGGCGTGGAAGCCTGGGCGGAGGACGCAACCGAGGCCGACTTCGATCGGATCGTCGACCTCAACGTCAAGTCGACCTTCTTCATCAGCCAGCGCGCGATGAAGCACATGAAGGGTACCGGCGGCGGCCGCATCATCAACATGGCGTCGCAGGCCGGCTTCGTCGCGCTGCCCACCGAGTCGGTCTACTGCCTGTCGAAGGCGGCGGTGGTTCACATGACCAAGTGCCTCGCGGTCGAATGGGGAAAGTACGGTATAACCGTCAACGCCGTGGCGCCGACCTTCATCGAGACCCCGGGAACCGAGCCGGCGCTGTCGCGGCCGGACTTCCATGCCGAGGTCATCGAGCGGATCGCCGCCCTCCACCGCATCGGCCAGCCGGTCGAGGTGTCGGGCGCCGTCGTCTTCCTCGCCTCGCCCGCCGCCTCGCTGATCACCGGCCACACCATCGTCATCGACGGCGGCTGGACAGTGCGATAACGGGCGACGCGGCGGAAGGGGTGGGGACCCGCCCGGCTCCGCCCGTGCTAGGTTGCCGGGACGCGGACCCCGCCAGAATCGAAGAGTCCTTCATGAGCGTTACGCCTGCACGACTCGTCATGACGATCTTCGTCATGCACTCGTTCGTCATGACCAACTGGTTCCCGCGGATCCCGGACATGCAGGCCAAGCTTGGGGTCGGCACGGGCGACCTGTCGCTCGGGCTTCTCGGCGCGTCGATCGGCACGCTCGTATCTTTGCCCTTTGCCGGGCAGATCATCGAATGGCTGTCGCCCCGTCGCGCCATCATTGTTGCCTTCGTCTTCTACGGCCTCGCCTACGCGCTGGTCGGGTGGGCATGGAGCGTGCCGAGCCTGTTTGCCGGGCTCTTTCTCGCGGGTCTGTTCCTGCCCGTCGTGGACGTCGCCATGAACGTCGAGGCCGACCGCATCGAGGCGGCGATCGGCCGGCGGATCATGAATACGTGCCACGGTTTCTGGAGCATAGGGTCGATTCTGGGAGGGTTAAGCGGGGCGGTGTTCGCCAGCCTCCACGTCGATATCCGCTGGCATCTTGCGATCGTCGCCGTCGTCAGCATTCCGATCGCTCTCACGGTCGCCTTCCGATTGCCGCGGCTCGCCGCCGGGCCGGTGCAGGACGGGAAGCGGCTTTTCCGTATCGCACTGCCGACCTTGAGCCTCCTGCCGCTGTGCATCTTCGCCTTCGGCATGCTGCTGGTCGAGGCTGCCGCTCTCGACTGGAGCTCGTTGTTCATGCGCTCGGTGATGGAGGCGACGCCATTCGGAGCCGGCGTCGGCTTCGCCGCCTTCACGGTCGCCATGGCGGCGGGCCGCTTTGTCGGCGATTGGGCCATCGGCCGTTTTGGGCCGGTTGCGGTGGCGCGGAGCTGCGGCCTGATCGGCCTCGCCGGCCTTGTCGCCCTGGTCACCGCGCCGGTGTTCCTGCAGGCAGTCATCGGCCTTGCCGCGATCGGGCTGGGCGTGTCGGTCGCCGTACCGCTTTCGGTCAGCGCCGCGGCCAGTCGCGGCGACCGGCCGGCCTCGGTCAATGTCGCGGCCCTCTCCCTGGTCTCGTTCGGCGGCTTCCTGGTCGAGCCGCCTCTGGTCGGTTTCGGAGCGGAGTGGGGCGGCAGCCTTAGGGTCGGGCTCGCCTTGCTCATCCCGGCGATCGTCGTCAGCATCGTACTTGCCGGCCACGTTCGGCGGACGGTGAAGGCGCCGGTTCCGGCGAACCCCTTGTCCGAGCTCGCGACCTGACTCGCGCGGGCAGCCCAGCCCGCGCCTCCTCCTCCCGTGCCGCGCAGCCGCGTCGCTACGCGCCGAACCGCGGCTCTGGGACGCCCTTGATGCCGAGCCCGTGGATGGCGAACAGGCTGCCGCGAAGCACACCGTCGGTCGGGAACCGCGGCAGCGGCGGCTTCGCCATCGACGTCACGTAGAGGATATCGAGGTTGGGCCCGCCGAACATGACGCTCGTCACCTTCTTGACCGGCATGTCGATGACGCGGTCGACGCTCCCGTCGGGCGCGTAGCGGATCAGCTTGCTCACATAGACGGCGGCGTTCCAGACGAATCCTTCGCTGTCCACGGTCGAGCCATCGGCCGCTCCGCCCTCCGACATGTCGACCTTGGTGAAGGTCCGGCGGTTGGAGACGTTGCCGGTGTCGATGTCGTAGTCATAGGCCCAGATTTCGCCGGACCATGAGTCGGCAAAGTAGAAGGTCTTGTCGTCCGGGCTCCAGCACGGCCCGTTGGAGACGATGATGCCGCTGTCGATCTTGGTGACGCTGAAGTCCGGATCGAGCCGGTAAAGGGCGCCGTTCGGGCCGGATTCCTGCGTGTCCATCGAGCCGGCGATGAAACGCCCGCGGCGGTCGACCTTGCCGTCGTTGATCCGGTTGGCTGGCTTGTCCGGCTCGGGGTCGTGGATCAGCGTGCATTCGCCGCTGTCGAAATCGAGCGCGTGAAAGCCGTTCTCGAGCGAGCAGATGGCCCCCCGGCCGTCCTTGCGGATGGCGATCGACCCGATCTTGCCCGGCACGTCCCAGGCGCGGACCTCGCGGCCGTCATGGGTGCAGCGGAAGACGCGGCCGTCGAAGCTGTCGATGAAGTAAAGTCTCTGTTGGTCGACGTCCCACAACGGTCCCTCGCCAAGGGTGGTCTTCACGTCGACGAGAACCTCGATTCGCATGTTTCTTTCCTCCCCTTAGCCGGCTAAGCGTAGTGCCTTGCACCCCCGAAGCGGATCGTGGCGCCGGGCGCCGTCGGTCTCGCATGAGAGCTCGATTCGGAGCATGACCCGTCTCCGTCAGAAGCCGACCTTGTCGGCGCCCTTGAGGTCGAGGATGGCGCGGGCCTCCTCGGGCGTCGCCGCGGCGTAGCCGAGGCCCTCGATGATCTGCCGCACCTTGGTGACCTGCTCGGCGTTGGTCTGGGCGAGCTGGCCCTTGCCGATCCACAGCGAATCCTCGAGCCCGACGCGGACATTGCCGCCCATCGCCGCAGCCATCGCGGCGATCGGCATCTGGTTCCGGCCGGCGCCAAGCACCGACCAGCGGTACTGGTCGCCGAACAGCCGGTCGGCCGTCCGCTTCATCTGCATGACGTCCTCGGGATGCGGGCCGATGCCGCCGAGAATTCCGAACACCGACTGAACGAAGAAGGGCGGCTTGACCAGCCCGCGATCGGCAAAGTGGCTGAGCGTGTAGAGATGGCCGATGTCGTAGCACTCGATCTCGAAGCGGGTGCCGTTCTCGGCGCAGGTCGAGAGGATGTACTCGATGTCGGCGAAGGTGTTCTTGAAGATGCGCTCGCGCGAGCCCTCGAGATAGGGCCGCTCCCAGTCGTGTTTGAATTCCTTCTGGCGCTGGAGCATCGGGTAGAGGCCGAAGTTCATCGACCCCATGTTGAGCGAGGCGACCTCCGGCTTGAAGGTCGCCGCCGGCCGCACCCGCTCCTCGATCGCCATCGTCGGCGCGCCGCCGGTGGTGATGTTCACCACGCAGTCCGAGCGCTGCTTGATGACCTCGAGGAACGGCCGGAATGCCTCGGGCGACTGGTCAGGCTGGCCGGTCGCGGGGTTGCGGGCGTGGAGGTGGACCACCGCCGCGCCGGCCTCCGCCGCACCGATCGCGGCATCGGCGATCTCCTCCGCCGTCACCGGCAGGTAGGGCGACATCGAGGGCGTGTGGATCGCGCCGGTGACCGCGCAGGTGATGATGACCTTGCCGTTGACTGCCATGTGTTCGTCCTACTCTCCGATGTCCTGCGCGACCCGCCGCCGGTGCGCCATCAGCGCCATCAGCCGCCGGTCGCGCCACAGCTGCCGCCGGACGAGGTCCTGCGTCGGCACCTTCGCCCGCCGGTCGCGCTCGATCTCGTCGAGGACCGGGCCGCCCCAGTCGACCCGGCGCTGCATCTGGTGCCACAGACCGACATAGAGTCCCTGATAGCGCTCGACGTAGTCGCGGATGCCACCCGGGGCGTTGAGGTCGATGGTCTCGAACGGCCCGATCAGCGACCAGCGCGGTGCCAGCCCGTCGCGAATGCCGGTGTCGACATCCTCGGCCGAGGCATAGCCGTCGGCGACGAGGCGAAAGGCCTCTTCGAGCAGCGCGCCCTGCATCCGGTTCATGATGAAGCCGTCGAGCTCGCGCTTCATCACGATCGGCGCCTGGCCGATCGCCGTCATCAGCGCCCGGCACCGCTCGACCACCTCCGGCGCCGTCCATGGCGCCGGCACGACCTCGGCGGCCGGGATCAGATAGGGCGGGTTGATCGGGTGGATCACCAGGCAGCGCTGACGGCCGGCGAGATCCTCGGTGAACATCGAGGGCAGGATCGCCGAAGTCGAGGAGGCGATCACCGCATCGGGCGGCGTCAGCGGGTCGAGGCGGGCGAAGATCCGCCGCTTCATCTCGAGGTCTTCCGGCGTGTTCTCCTGGACGTGATCCGCCCCTTCGAGGGCCGCCTCAAGATCGTCGGCGACCGAGATCGCGGCCAGCACGTCGTCCGGCGTCCGGCCGCGGAGGAGGTCGTTGGCGGCGAGCTCGGGCAGGGCGTCGCGGATGAAGGCGATGGCTCGTCCCGGCGCCTCCTTGTCGTGGTCCCACAGCACGACCTCGCTGCCCGCGCGGGCGAAGGTGATCGCCCAGGCGCGGCCGACGAAACCCGATCCGATGATTGCTACCTTAGCCATCTCAGAGCGCCTCGACATTGGCATCGACCCCGATCGACTGGCCGGAGACGTTGCGGCCGGCGTCGGAGAGGAGGAAAGCGATTGCCGCGGCGACGTCATCCTGGGTCACCATCCGCCGCAGCGACACCTTGGCGAGATATTGCGTCTCCATGTCCGCATAGGGGATGCCGAGCTGGGCGGCGCGGTCGCGGATCACGCCTTCCATGCGCGGCCCCTCGACGATGCCGGGCAGGATGGCGTTGACCCGGATGTTGGACGGGCCGAGTTCCTTGGCAAGGCTCTGGGTCAGGCCGATCACGCCCCATTTGGCCGCCGAATAGGGTGTCCGGTAGGCATAGCCGTGCCGCCCGGCCGCCGACGACATGTTGACGATCGAGCCGCCGCCGGCCGCCTTCAGCATCGGTACCGCAAGGTGGCTGCAGAGGAACTGCCCGGTCAGGCAGACGTCGATGGTGCGCCGCCAGTCGGCCGGACTGATCTCGTCGACTCCGCCGGTGGGGCCGGCGATCCCGGCATTGTTGATCATGGCGTCAAGCCCGCCGAGATGGTCCGCGGCGGCGGCGAACAGGCGCTCGACGTCCGCCTCCACCGCGACGTCGGCACGGATTCGTCCCGCCTCGGGAAAGTCGCGTCCGAAGGCGTCGAGCGCCGCGTCCGCCACGTCGCAGACAAACAGCCGAGCCCCGTGCGCCATTAGCCGCCGGGCGATGGCAAGGCCGATCCCGCCGGCGCCGGCGGTCACGATGACGCGTTGGCCGGCAATGCCCGCCGCAAGGTCGGGTACCCCTGGTTGGTTCATTCTCTCTAGCCTTCCTGTCAGCCGGTCTCGCGACGATCCCGCAGGGCGATGACGGCGCCGAGCACGACCAGTCCGTAGATAATGGCGCGCGTCGCGTAGGGCAGTGTCGTCCCCGCAAGCAGCGTCTGGAGGGCAGTCAGCAGCAGCACGCCGCCGAGCATGCCGAGATAGTGGCCGCGACCGCCTGTGATGAGCGCCCCGCCGACGACGACCACCGCGATCGATGGCAGCAGGTAGTCGTCGCCCATGCCGAGGCTCGCCTGTCCCGAAAAGCCTGTGAGCAGGATGCCGACCAGCGCCGAGCAGACGGCGGAAAGAACATAGACCCCGATCAGCGTCCGGCCAACCGCGATCCCCGAGAGTTCGGCGACCCGCACGCCGTTGCCGATGCCGTAGACCCGGCGCCCGAACGGCGTCCGCGACAGGAACACCACGGCGAAGATCACGAAGGCGATCACGAACAGCACGACCGGGGTGACGCCCCACCACAGCCGGGCGGTCATGAACCAGCGGAGGAGAGGGGACGAGAACCCCGCCGGCGTGCCGCCCGAGTAGAGCAGCGAGGCGCCCTGGAGGACGCCGTTCATGGCGAGCGTGACGACGATCGGCGACAGCCCGAGAATGACGATGCCGAGACCGTTGACGAGCCCGATGACCACGGCAAGGCCAAGCACGATCGGCAGGGCGTAGATCAACGCCTGATCCGACCCCTGGACGATGCCCGCGAGCAGGATGCCGGAGAAGGCGATGGTCCAGGGAACCGAGAGGTCGAGGCCGCCGGTGAGGATCACCGTGCCCTGGCCGAGGGCGAGGACGGCGAGGAAGCTGGCCAGAACGATCAGCGAGTTCCAGTAGGTCCAGTGCAGGATCGTGTTGCCCAGCCAGAACTGGGTGACGATGACGACCAGAACCAGCGCCACATAGGCCGGAAGCGCGTAGCGAAGACTGTCGGCATGCCGGCTCCAGAACGAGGGTAGCGCCGAGGCGCGGGTGGTCGGGGCCTGCAGCTCGGCCATCGAGAGGCGACGGTCTCCGCCGCCGATCTGCCGCGGCCGGGTCCCCTCCCGCCACGCCTTGAGCCGGGTGCCGGCGCTCCGCAATTGCATGGCGAGCGGAGAATCGTGCGCGATGGAGGCTGCCAGCACGGCCAGCACCAGGATCACGCTCTCGGCGATCGTTGAGTAGTAGGCCGAGACGTTGAGGACGAGCAGGATGTTGACGACGATCATCAGGATGTAGGCCCCGAAGATCGAGCCGATCGGCCCGCCCCGCCCGCCGCCGAGACGGGTGCCGCCGACCACCACGGCCGCGAAGATCGACAGCAGCAGCGGGTTGCCGACCAGTGGATCGCCCGAGCCGGTCTGTGCGCTGATGAAGACGCCGCCGAGACCGTAGAAACCCCCGGCGACGACGTAGACGAAGAACCGGACCAGCGGCACGCGGAGGCCCGCCGAGGCGGCGGCGTGCTGGTCGCTGCCGACCGCATAGAGCGCGGTGCCGAACCGGGTCCGCTTCAGCCACAGCCAGAAGACGCCCACCACCACCAGCAGGAGGATCGGCATGGGCACGAGGTTAGGAATGAAGTCGCCGAGATAGAAAGTGCCGAGCGAAGGCGAGACGAAGCCGCCCGGCTTGTCGAGAATGAGCAGCGTCACGCCCTGGATGATGAACATCGTCGAGAGCGTCACGACGATCGGCTGCAGGCGCAGGAAGGCGATGAAGACGCCGTTGAAGGCGCCGACCAGCATCCCGGTCCCGACGCCGACCGCGGTCCAGAGCAGGATCGAGGCCTCGAAGTCCATCGGGTCCATCTGCGTGGCGAGAACCACATTCACCAGCGACAGGACCGCTCCGGCGGAGAGATCGAAGCCTCCGGACAGGATGACGATGGTCTGGCCGATTGCGGCGAGCGCCAGGGTCGCGCCGCCGCTCGAGAGAAAACTGATGTCGAAGTAGCTGAGCGGGCCGGCGCTGATCAGGTCGACGACGAGGAGGAGGATCGCAAAGACCACGACGGCGGTCGCAAGGCCGCGGAAGCGGGCGAAGCGTAGCGCGAACGGCCTCCCGCGCCGGGCGCGATCGCCGGCAACGTTGTGCGCGCTCATGCCGCGATCTCGCCGGCCGCTCCGCCGCCGAGTGCGGCGCGCATGATGGCGTGCTCGGAGAGGTCTCCGGCCGAAATCTCCGCCACAACGCGGCCGGCATAGAGCACGACCACCCGGTCGCAAAGATGGACGAGCTCCGGGATCTCGGTCGAGTGGAACAGGATTGAGCCGCCGATCTCGGCGAAGGCGCGCATCAGGACATAGAGTTCATGCTTGGTCCCGACGTCGATGCCGCGGGTCGGGTCGAACAGGAGCAGGATGCGGCTTTCGGCGAAGAGCCATTTGGCAAGGGCGATCTTCTGCTGGTTGCCGCCGGAAAAGGCCCCGACCCGTGTCCACAGGGCGCGGTGGTCAACCTCGACGCGATCGAACACCTGACTCACTGACCGGGTTTCGCGCGCCGTCTCGATCAGTCCGGCGCGGCTGAAGCGTTCGATCACCGGCAGGGAGACGTTGTGCTTGCCGTTGAGCTTGATGAACAGTGCCTCGGTCTTGCGATCCTCGGGCAGCAGGCCGAGGGCGATGTTGGGCTGGAGCGCGTCGAGCGGCGAATTGATGGACACCGGCCGGCCGTCGATGCGAACGCCACCGGCGGCGATCTCGCGCATACCGAACGCGGCCAAGAAAAGGTCGAGCTGACCCATCCCCTGCAGGCCGGCGACCCCGAGAATCTCGCCCTTGTGGAGCGAAAAGCTGGCGTGACGGAGTTTTTGTCCGGCGGCCAGGTCCTCGACTGCGAAGACTTCCTCCGAACGGCTCGGGCTGATGGCGGGGCGGGGCGGAAAGGTCTGGGAGATCGAGCGGCCGATGATCATCTGGATGATCTGGTCGTCGTTGAAGTCGGCAACGGCGCCGGTGGCGATGTGGCGGCCGTTGCGGAGCACCGTAAGGTGGTCGCAGAAGGCGCGCACTTCGCGCATGCGGTGCGAGATGAAGACCACCGTGACGCCGGCTTCCTTCTGCCGCGCGATCACCTGGCCGAGCCAGTCCACGTCGCGGCCGGCGAGAGTCGATGTCGGCTCGTCGAGCAGCAGGATACGCGGCTTGCGGTAGATTGCCCGGGCGATCTCGATCTTCTGCTGGACGGCGAGATCGAGCTGCCCGACCTCATCCCGGAGGTCGACCTCGAAGCCGAGCGAGTCGAGGTGCGCGCGGACGGATGCCTCTGCCGTCCGGCGGCGGATCATGCCGGTGATGCCCATCGGCGCGTAGGGGAGCAGCATGTTGTCGAGGACCGTCAGGTCCTTGACCAGCGTCATTTCCTGGAAAGCGGTCTGGATGCCGAGGGCGTGGGCGGCGCGGGGCGAGCCAAGCCGCGCCGCCGCGCCATCGATCATGATCTCGCCCCGGTCGGGCTCGATCAGTCCGGAAAGCAGCTTGACGATCGTCGACTTGCCGGCGCCGTTNNCCGTTCTCGCCGAGCAGCGCGTGAACCGACGCGGGGGCGATGCGGAAGCCGACGTCATCGACGGCGACCGTCGCGCCAAACGCCTTGCGCAGCCCGTCCACGGCCACGGCAGCGGCGTCCGAAGCGTTAGCCATCCCCTCCCCTCCGAGCGACCCGCATCGCCGACGACCATGGACTGTTTCAGGTCTGGCAGGGCGACGCGAGGCCGCCCCGCCAGACCCAGGCGATTGCAGGATCAGAGCTCGGGCTGACCGACCAGCGCCGCGCTGAAGCCCACCTCGGGGGTCTCCTCGGAGAAGATCGAAGCGAACCAGCCCGGGTTGGTGACGATCGACGGCGGGAAGGCGTTGCAGCCGTCCTTCATCTCCTGCCAGGTGCCTTCCTGGCAGAGCTTGATCGTGTCGTTGGTGACCACCGGCAGCGGCAGCACCGTCAGCTTCTCGACGTCGCCGCCATCAAGCTTCTTGACCGCAAGCTTGAGGGCCAGCGCGCCGGAATAGGGCGGGGACGCATAGGAGATGCGCGGCGCGCCGAGCGGCGCATAGGGGCTGGCGGCACCCTCGACCTCGGTGTCGATCGGCAGCATCTGGATGCGGCCGCCATTGGCGCCTTCGCCGGCGCAGGGCAGGAGCTGCTCGGGCGTCTTGCCGGCCTCGAGCTGCATGGCGTTGGCGGTGTAGCAGCCGACCTGCATCCAGAGCCCGTCGATGTCGTCCCAGTTCTGGGTCGCGAGGATCTTAGAAAGCTCGGTGCGGGTGACCGCCTGGCTCCACATGCCGACCGCCTCGCCGACGATCTTGATGTCGGGGTACTTGGCGAACACTTCCTTCGCCGCTTCGGTGCGCTGGGTGTCGACGGAGGTGCCCGGCACGCCGGTCAGCACGACGATGTTGCCCTTGCCGCCGAGCTTGTCGACCAGCCACTCCGCCGTCACCCGGCCGGCCTCGTGCTGGTCGATGTGGATGTTGTAGGCGCATTCCTCGGTGATCTCGGCGTCGTAGGCGAAGACCAGCACGCCCTTGTCGCAAGCGTTCTTGACCACCTGGTTCAGCGCGGTCGGCGAGATCGGGAAGATCACGATCGCGTCCGCGCCCTGCTGCACCATGGCGTTGATCTGCTGGATCTGGCGCTGAGCGTTCGGGCCGGCGACCTGGACCTGGAGGTCGACCTTGTCGGCCATGCTCTTATGGGCCGCCATGGCCTTCACCATGTTGGCGGCCTCGGCCTGCCAATCGTTGCCGATGTAGCTCATGCTCAGGAAGATCTTGTATTTGTCCTGTGCCTGCGCCGGCCCGAGCGCAAAGCTCCCGGCCAGAGTCAATGCCGCGGCGGCGCCGAGGCCCCATTTTGCAAAGGTCATTTTTTCACTCCTCCCAGTTTGGCCGAACCCGGCCGGATCATTGCTTATGATCATAGATCATATGTCAAAGATCGTGCAATATGGGTCGGACATTGCGCGGGGATCGAACGTTCTTGTTTCGAGGCTGAGACATCATGGAAACCCTGACCGACAAGCGTCGCATCGCGGTCGAGCCACTTGGGCGCGAGACCCTGCAGGATCGTGTCTACAATCACATTGCCGGTCTGATCCTCGATGGCGGCATCGCACCCGGCCAACTGGTGACGATCCAGGCGCTGGCGGAAGCCTTCGGGGTGAGCGCCATGCCGGTCCGGGAGGCGTTGAAGCGGCTCACGGCGGCAAACGCCCTCACGGTCGTTTCCGGGCGATCGATCGGCATTCCGAGGCTCTCGCTCGATCGGCTGGTCGATCTCCGCAACGTTCGGATCGAGGTGGAAGGGACGGCGGCGGCATGGGCGGCCGAGGCGATCACCCCCGCCGGTCTCCGCCAGCTCGAGGATCAGCTTGAGCGGATGAACCGGTCGATTCCCGCGGGCGACACGCGCGACTATCTTCGCGCCAACCGCGCCTTTCACTTCGCGATCTACCGCGCGTCGAACTCGCCGACCATCGTCGGTCTGATCGAGATCCTGTGGCTGCAGATCAGCCCCTACTTCAATCTCCTGCGCGAATCGGGGAACTACGTTTCCGCGAATCTCCACCACCGCGCGATGGTCGAGGCGCTTGCCCGAAAGGACGGACCCGCGGCCCGTGCCGCTATTGTCGCCGACGTGACGGGCTCCTTCGAGGTGCTCGAGAGGATCGTCGTCTGACCCACCCGGGTCCGCCAGCTCGCCGGACGACTCCGCCACCAGCCCTTGCCTCCGATTGATGGTCCGCGGAGCCCCCGCGGGGACGGTTCGAGCGCGACGGGGCGCTTCGCCCCGCCGCGCCGCGCGCCAGGCGCCGATCAGAATTCCGGCTGGCCGACCAGAGCCGCATTCAGCCCGACCTCGGGGGTGTCCTCGGAGTAGATCGAGGCGAACCAGCCGGGGTTGGGGACGAGCGCCGGCGGGAAGGCGTTGCAGCCGTCCTTCATCTCCTGCCAGGTGCCTTCCTGGCAGTACTTCACCGTGTCGTTGGTGACGATGTTCTGCGCGACGTCGGTGAGCGCCGGAATGTCGCCGCCCTCGAGCTTCTTGACCGCGAGCTTGAGCGCGAGCGCGCCCGTGAAGTTCTGCGATCCTGAGGACCAGCGCTGCGCGCCCATCGGCCGGTAGGTGCCGTTGGCGCCCTCGACTTCGGTGCCGGCCGGCAGCATCTGGATGCGACCGCCGTTCGAGGCTTCGCCGGCGCAAGGGCGCAGATCCGCGTCTGCGATCCCGGCTTCGCTCTGCATCGAGTTTGCCGTGTAGCAGCCGGCCTGCATCCACAGCCCGTCGATCTGGTCCCAGTCGCGGGTGGCGAGCACCTTGGACAGTTCGGTCCGGGCCACCGCCTGGCTCCACATGCCGTTGACCTCGGCGACGACAGTAATGTCGGGGTACTTGGCGAAGACCTCCTTGGCGCCGGCATTGCGGAGATCGTCGACGGTGGTGCCGGGCACGCCGGTGACCATCACGACGTTGCCCTTGCCGCCGAGCTTGTCGACCAGCCATTCGGCCGACTGCGTGCCCCAGGCCTTCTGGTCGATATGGACGTTGAAGGCGCACGGCTCCTCGATGATCGAGTCATAGGCGACGACCAGCACGCCCTTGTCGCAGGCGTTCTTCACCACCTGGTTGAGCGCGGTTGGCGAGATCGGATAGACGATGATCGCATCCGCCCCGGCCTGGACCATGGCGTTGATCTGCTGGATCTGCCGTTGGGCGTTCGGCCCGGCGACCTGGACCTGAAGGTTGACCTTGTCGCGATAGGGGCCACTCACCGCCATCGCCTTGAGCATGTTGGCTGCCTCGGCCTGCCAGTCGTTGCCGATGTAGCTCATGCTGAGGAAGATGTTGAACTTCTCTTCCGCGGCGGCCGGCACGGCCGCCAGCGTCGCGCCCATCGTGGCCGCGGCCGCGGCCGCAAGGACGGCTTGCTTCAATCGGATACGCATCGGTTTCCTCCCATTGCCGGATCCCGGCCGGCTTGTTGTTCGACCCGCTGCCACGCAGCGGCGGCCGCCACCCCGAGGAAGACGGCCGGCCAGTCCCTGCCCGCCTCCCGCGGGCCTTCCTCGCCCTCTTTAGTCCCATCGCCGGCCCAAGGCGTCAATAGAAAATAGAACATCTGTGATCACAGATCGCATAGCCAGTCCCTCGCGGTTGGGGTAAGACGCTTGCCTGGCCGGCGGCGCGGTGCGGGGCGGCGGGCTTTCGCGTAGTGTATTGTGGCGTGAGAAGCGTTGTGCGAAGGGGCGGCCGGGGGCTGATGGCGGTGAGTGTGGCTTCCATCGGGCCGGCGCTGGCCTCGCTGAGGGATAGCGAGATGGACGAAAGGGTGAGGCAGGTCGACGTCAGCACCCTCCAGGACCGGGTGTACCAGGAACTTCGGAACGCCCTCTACCAGGGCCGCTTCCTGCCGGGCGATCAGTTGACGATCCGCTCCCTCGCCCGGGCGCTCGGCACCAGCCCGATGCCGGTGCGCGAGGCGATGCAGCGGCTGGTCGCCGAGCAGGCGCTGGTCCAGCTGCCGAACCGCACGATCCGCGTCCCGGCGCTCACCCCCGACATCCTGACCGAGCTGGTCCGCATCCGGATGGAGGTCGAGGGCTATGCCGCCGAGCGGGCCGCGCGCCGCGGCTCAGCCGCCCTCTGCCGGCAGCTCCGCGCGATCAATGAAGGCTTCCGGAAGGCGATCGAGGCGGAGGATTCGGCCGCCATCCTCGAGGGCAACCAGCGCTTCCACTTTGCCGTCTATCACGCCGCCGATGCGGGGGAACTCCTCAAGATCATTGAGACCCTGTGGCTCCGCTCTGGGCCGATCGTCGCCTCGGAGCGGAACGTGCCCGGCTCGATCGCGATGTTCGCCCGCGGTGTCGGGGTGCACGAGCGGATCACCAGCGCGATCGAGCGCCGCGACGCGGCCGAGGCGCGCTTTGCGCTTGCCCTCGACATCCGTGCCGCGGCCGCCTGGTTCCGTCGCAACCACCGTTTCGAGGGGCCCGGCAGCAGCGCCGGCCGGAGGGATGGGCCGATCGGCCGGACCCTGTAGCCTTCGCCGTCGCGGCGCGCCCCCAGGAAAGGGGCCCCGTTGCTCGGCGACGGCGTGTCAGCTGGACAATCTATGATCTGTGATCACAGTTGATTGACACCAGGGCCCGTTCTGGGGCCTCATCGCCCAAACACACCGATAAGGGAGGATCGGACCGATGGTTGAAATCCGCCACCTCGTGGATTGCAGGAACTACCTTGGCGAGGGTCCGCTCTGGGACGCCGAGGACGAGCTCCTTTACTGGATCGACAGCAGCGCCGCCGAGATCTGGAGCTGCCGCGAGGACGGCTCCGGGGTGAAGCGCCATTTCGTGCCGCTGCACATCGGCTCGATGGCGATCCGGAAGGGTGGCGGGGCGGTGGTTGCGCTCGCCAATGGCTTCAGTCTCTACGACTTCGCCACCCAGAAACTCACCCACATCAGCGATCCGGAAGCCGACGAGCCGGAGAACCGGATGAACGACGGCAAGGTCGACCGCCGCGGGCGCTTCTTTGCCGGCTACATGTCCTATGACCACGACCGCGAACATGCCGATCGCGGCCAGCGCCCGGTGCGGAATTCGGCCCTCTATCGGCTCGATCCCGACCTCTCGGTCCACCAGGTCGAGCGGGGGATCAAGTGCTCGAACGGCCCCTGCTGGAGCCCCGACAACAAGACCTTCTACTTCGTCGATTCCTACGACAAGGTGATGTACGCGTACGACTACGACATCGAGACCGGCTCGCTCTCGAATCGCCGCATCTTCCTCACCGCGCACGATTATCCTTGGACGTTCGACGGCTCCACGATCGACGCGGAGGGCTATCTCTGGAACGCCCACGTCTTCGGCGGCCGGCTCGCTCGCTATGCGCCGGACGGCAGCCTCGACCGGATGATCGAGTTCCCGGTGCGCAACCTGACCAGCGTCATGTTCGGCGGCAAGAACCTCGACGTGCTCTATGTCACCAGCATGGGCCGGCCGATCAAGGGCGTGCGCCAGTCGGAAGCCGAGGCCGGCGGCCTGTTCGCCGTCTACGGGCTGGGCGTCAAGGGCGTGCCGGAGCCGCGTTTCGGCGGATAGTCATCGCCCGTGGTGCGCGTGCTGTCGCTGATGCCGACGGGTCCAGGTCGCGGCGTGGTCCCCAATCCCGGCGTGATGGACTGCCGCACGGCGGAGGTCAGATGACGGTGGCCTGGTAGGCGGCCTCGACGTCGGCGACCCAGTTGCCGACGTTCCACTGGCCATAGGCCCCCATGCCGCCGACGGGCTCGCTGCCGCAATAGACCGGAACGTGGATCAGCGACAGGCCGTCATGCCCGTGCGCTGCCTCGAGCGCCCGGCGGAGCGTCTCCGGCGTGTCGCCGCCGGTCAGCGCCAGCACGCCGGGGAAGGCGCTGGCCATCCGGACATAGTCGACGGCGACCTGGTCGCCTGTCCGGAACTCGGCGCCGTACTGGGCCTCCTGGAGGCCGGTGATCGCCGCCATCCGCCGGTTGTCGAAGAGCACGATCGTCGCCTTCAACCGATGCTCGGCGGCGTCGTGGAGGATCTGCGGGCTCATCATGAACGAGCCGTCGCCGGTGAAGGCGATCATGCTGCGCGGCCGGTCGGCGATCGCGCCGGCCATCAGCGCGCTCACGGCATACCCCATGTACGAAGCCCCCGACTCGGTGAAGGTCTCGAACGGATGTTCGTCCTCGACGAGTTGGAAGCCGTTGGCCTGTACGTCCCCGGCGTCGAAGAGCTTGACCGCCCGCTTCGCCTTGGCGAATTCGGCGACAACCTGGATGGCCTGGGGCTGGGTCATCACCCGGCGTTGCCAGACGGAGTCGATCGGCGCCGTGGCGGCGACGCGGGACCGCTTGAGGACGCTCCATTCCCGCTTCTTCGCCGCGCAGGTCTCGAGCCAGGCGATCTTGCCGGGGGGCAGGCGCGAGTCGGGCAGTGCCGCCACAAGGCGGCTGAGATTGGCGCCGACGTCGCCAGGGATGGGCAGGGTCCGGTTGTAGTGAGTGAGGTCGTCGAGGTCGCCGTTGAGGTTGATGACCGCCTCGACCTTTGGATAGCCGATGCCCGAGCAGTCGGACTGGCAGACCGCGCGCGTCCCGATCGCCACCAGCAGCGTCGCCTCCGCCATGGCGAAATTGCCGCTCAGCGAGCCCTTCGAGCCGCCGACATGAAGGTTCTGCCGGTGGCCGTCCGGCAGCACGCCCGTCGAGCCCGGAGAGAGTACGGCCACCGCACCGGTCTTCTCGATCAGCGACCGCACTTCCGCCGCGAAGCGGCGCGCGCCGCCACCGACCTTGACGACGACGCGGTCGTGACCGGCGACGAGCGCCGCCGCCTCGGCGAAGACCGCTTCGTCGGCGCAGGCCACCGGTTCGGCGCGCGTCCGCGCCGGCAAGGCCGCGAGGTTGACGGCGACCGCTGCCGGCTGGGTGTTGATGGGCAGGAGCATGAAGAAGGGACCGGCCTTGTAGGGATGGCCTACCGTCGCGGCGCCGAGCCTGAGGGCCTCGCGAAGCGCCGCCGGCGTGTGGAGGGTGTAGCTTCTGCCCATGACCGCGGTGAGCGTGCCGAAAGCCCCCTGGCCGGGCTTCGGCACCTGCTGCATGTTGTAGCCTTCGCCGTGCGTGGTCTCGTCGCCATAGATGTGCCAGACGCCGACGCCGTTGGAGGCCGCCACGAGCGAGGCGGCATAGGCCTGAAGCGCGCCCGGGCCGATGGACGTCACCACCGCCGCCTGCTCGCCGTACTGCCAGGAAAGCTGCGTGGCGGCATGCGCCATCGCCACCTCGTTGCGGAACTGCCATGTCCGGGTGACCCCGGCCGCCTCATAGACGCGGAGGACTTCGCCGAGCGCGGTGTTGCCGTGACCGAAGATCGCGAGGTACTTGCGCACCCCCTGCTTGAGGAGCCCCAGCACCAGCGCTTCGACCAGTGGCATCGTCGCGACGGCGGGAAGGGTCCCGGCCGCCACCGCAGCGTCGATCCCGCCGGCGTCCGCGATCGCCCGGGCACGCTGTGCCGTGCTGCTTCCGTCGGCTGCGGTGTCGTTCATGGCGTGAGGCGGCTCACTTCGTCGACCCGCACCGGGCGGCCGAGCTCGGATGAAAGCTGAGCGGCCAGCGTGAACTTGAGGATGTCGCGGCCCTCCTCGCCGGTCAGGAGCGGCTGCTTTCCGGTTCGCAGCGCGTCAATCCAGTGGCGGGTCGAGTGGATGAAACTCGCCTCCCAGCCGAGATCGGCGTCGGCGAAGCTGAACCCGACGGCCTTGCCGCCGGCGTGGAGGCTGAGGGCAGGCCCCTCGACGACGCGGCCGTGACCGCGCGCCATGGTGATGACGCCCGCCGTGCCGGTGATTTCGAGCCGGTCGTCCTGCGCATAGTGGACGGTGACGATGTCGAGTTCGGGGGAGTAGACGAGTTCGAGATTGCCGTAGCGATTGCCGGGGAACTTCCACGAGATGATGCCCGGCGCATCGACCGTGCCGCCTTCGGTCCGCGGTGTCTCGCCGATCCAGGCATGGACCTCCTCAGCCAGTCCCATGAAGTACCAGCCGAGCGCGAACTTGTGGTGCCCGTCATCGAAGGCGAGGGGGCCGCCGCCGTTGGTCTTGCGGTCCTGCCGCCAGGCGTCGGCATGCGCGGGCACCTGCCAGGCCGTCCGGCTCCGCCCGGGATTGCTCTTGATCCGGATCGAGACCGGAGTGCCGATCGCGCCTTGCTCGATCAGCTCCTTCGCCTTCATCACCGGCGGGTAGAAGATGAAGTTCTCGAACACGCGGAACACGCCGCTGGCCGTCTTGGCCCGTTCGACCAGCCGGTCGGCATCCGCCACAGTGGTCGTCATCACCTTCTGCAGCGAGACGTGCTTGCCGGCGTCCATCGCCGCGAGCGCGGCCTCGCAATGCAGGTGGTGCGGCAGCAGGATGTCGACGGCATTGACGTTGCCGTCGTCGAGCAGGGCGCGGTAGTCGGTGTAGATCTTGGCGTTCGGGAAACCCCAGGCCCGCGCCCTTGCCTCGGCAAGGTCGCGGCTGACGTCGGCGATGGCGACGATTTCGGCGTCGGGATTCGCCTGGTATTCGAGTGCATGCAGGTCGGAGATGCGGCCGGCGCCGATGAAGCCGGCGCGGACGCGGTCGAGCGTCTCGGTCATGCGGGGATCCTGTCGGTTGGAACTGAGATTTCCATGGTCCGGTCACGGACCAAGCGGCCAAGGTCGTCGAGGCGATCGAGGTCGATCCGGGCCGTCGGACCGGAAAGGCCGACGGCAGCCACCATCCGGCCGGAACCGTCCCGGATCGCGGTGGCGACGCAGCGCACGCCCGGCGAGAATTCCTCGTCGTCCTGCGCATAGCCGCGGCGGCGTGCCTCCGCGAGGTCGGTGTCGAGCGCCTTCCGCTCGACGATCGTGCCGGCGGTGAAGCGGGGGAGGTCCCTCGGCGCGACGCGGGGAGCGAAGGCGAGATACGCCTTGCCGAGCGCGGTGCAATGGAGGGGGGCGAGGGCGCCGACGGGATGATCGACCCGGAGCGGGTGGGGCGACGAGATCTTGTCGATATACCAGACCTTGTCGCCGACCAGCACGGCCATGTGGGCGCACTCGCCGGAGGCCTCGACCAGCCCGACCAGCAGCGATCGCGCCCGTTCGCGAAGGGCGATCAGTTCCTCGAGCTGCTGCGTTCCCGCGGCACCGTTGAGCTTGGCCCCGAGCACGTAGCGGCGGTCGGCGGCGCGCTCGACATAGCCCGCCGCCTCCAGCGTCGCGAGCAGGCGGGAGGCGTTGGCCTTGTCGATGTCGAAGTGGGCGGCGACGTCGGACGTGCGCGCCGGCGTGCGGCTCTCGACGAGGAAGTCGAGCACCGCAAGGCCGCGCTGGAGGGACTGCAGGACTCTCATCGATGGCGCCGAGCCTCGGAAGCTGTTGCCGACACGGCAACATCCCGATCCTGTTGTTGCCCTATGTGATCCTTTCTGCGGAATATCACGATAATATCTCTGATTTTGTTGACACAGATGAGCACATTTGAGAGAGGTGGGCAAGCGCAACTCTACAACATTGCACATAGGGCAACCTTTGCGCGCTGGTCTTCTAGGGAGGAAACAATGAAACCTTGGCATCTCATGAAGGCGACGCTGGGCGCGACCGCACTGGTCGCCCCGCTCATGCTTGGATCGGCTTCGGCCGAGGACGCCGTCAGCGTCTCTCACTACTTCACCGGTGAACTCGGCCAGAAGGGCATCACCGAGATCTTCACCGAATTCACCGACAAGACCGGCATCGCCGTTGCCGACAGTCCGATCGGCCACGAGGATTTCAAGACCGGCATTCTGGTACGCGCTGCCGGCAACAGCCTGCCCGACGTCTTCAGCTACTGGGCTGGTGCGCGGACGCAGTTCGTCGTCGACGCCGGCAACATCATGGACATCGGCGACATGTGGAGCGCCGACAAGCTCGATGACGTGGTGGCGAAGTCGGTCGCCGACGGCGCCACGCTCTACAACGGCAAGCGCTACCTGGTGCCGTTCGGCTATCACTATGCCGGCATGTTCTACAATCCCAAGGTCATGACGGACGCTGGCATCACTACCATGCCGAAGACCTGGGACGATCTCCTTGCGGCCTGCAAGACGCTGAAGGACAAGGGCATCGACCCGATCGCGCTCGGCTCGAAGAACCGTTGGCCGGCGCAGTTCTGGTTCGACTACCTGCTCCTGCGCACCGCCGGTCCGGACTACCGGGCCAAGCTGATGTCGGGTGCCGCCTCCTACACCGACGCCGAAGTGAAGAAGGCCATGGGTCTGTGGAAGGACCTGGTCGACGCGGGCTGCTTCGCCGCCAATTCCAACGCCAATGACTGGACCGATGCGTCGGACCAGGTGGCGCGGGGCGACGCGGCAATGACGCTGATGGGGACGTGGATCACCGGCTACTGGAACGGTCAGGGGCTCCAGCCCGGCACGGACTACGACTTCTTCGAGTTCCCGATGGTCGCAGAGGGTGTTCCCAATGCCGTCGTCGGGCCGGTCGACGGCTGGCTGATTGCCGCCAACGCCAAGAACGCCGAGGGCGCCAAGAAGCTCGTCGCGTGGCTCGCCTCCGATCCGGCAGTCCAGGCCAAGTGGGCTCAGATCCAGGGGGCCCTGTCGGCCAACGTCAAGGTCGACGCATCGACCTATACCCCGGTGATGCGACGGGCGCTCAAGACGGTCGCCGACGCCGATGCCTTCGCCTTCAACTATGACCTCGCCACGCCGCCGCCGGTCGCGGAAGTCGGGCTCAACATGTTCGCCGAGTTCATGAACGACTCCTCGAACATCGACGCCCTGATGGACAAGACCCAGGCGGCCGCGGCCGACGCCTTCAAGCAGTAGTCGCAAGCCTCCAACTCGGCGGGCGGACCCGGTGTCCGCCCGCCTTTTTCACCAGCTGTCGGCGTTGCGCCATCCGCGGCCTTGCGCCGGTACGGCGCGACCAGCGAAGCTGCCTCGGCCGGCCGCCCCCGATCGGCTCCGACAGGTGACGTGATGGAACAACGAGAGACCTTCTGGCGGATCGTCCTTCTCGCCCCGGCGCTCCTCGTCTTCGGCGTGTTCGTGGTCTGGCCGCTGCTTGATTCCTTTCGCTACAGCTTCACCGACTGGAACGGCTTCGACCCCAACTACAACCTGGTCGGCCTCGACAACTTCGCCCGCATCTTCCGCGATCCCGAGTTCCGCAACGCGATCCTCAACACCGCGATCTGGATCGTTGCCGCCCTGCTTCTCCCCGTCCTCGCCGGCCTCGGCCTGGCGCTCCTGCTCAACACCGGGGTGCGCGGCTCACGCGTCTTCAAGTCGATCTTCTATCTGCCGATCTGCCTTGCCGCGGTGATCGTCGGCCAGATCTGGATCTGGATCTACCAGCCCGACTGGGGCCTCCTCAACACCGCCATCGAGGCCGTGACCGGCGTGCGCCGCTTCAACTTCGCCTGGCTCGCCGAGCCCTCGAGCGCGCTCGGCGCCGTGATCGTCGCCTGGGCATGGCAGCAGACCGGCCTCGCCATGGTGATCTTCCTCGCCGGGCTGACCGCGATCCCGAGCGACCTGCTCGAAGCGGCCGCGATCGACGGCGTGCCGCGCTGGCGCCAGACCCTCCACATCGTCTTGCCGATGCTCCGGCCGGCGACGGTGGTGGTGGTCGCGCTTTCGGTCATCAATGCCCTCAAGGGCTTCGACATTCTCTACATCATGACCGGCGGCGGCCCGTTCCACTCCTCGAACACCCTGGCATTCTTCATGTACGAGGAGTCGTTCAAGAAGTACCGGATGGGCTACGGCAGCGCGATCTCCGTGGTCCTGTTCCTGATCGCCCTTTCGATCATCGTCATCTACTTCCGGCAGCTCCGCAAACTGGGCGAGATCTATGACTGACGTGACGCTCGATGCGTCCCGCGGCTCATTCCGCCCTGGCCGCGCGGCGCTGTTTCTGTCGCTGGTCGTGCTCGCTCTTCTCTTCCTCACCCCGACGCTCGGCGTCATTCTCAGCGCGTTCAAGACCACGCGCGACATCGCCTTGGGCGACCTCTGGTCGGTGCCGGCGACGCTCTATCTCGACAACTTCGTCGAGGTCCTGACCAACCCGTCGGTGAAGACTTATTTCATCAACACGCTGCTGGTGACGGCGCCGGCGACCGCGTCCTCGATCGTCCTCGGCATCCTCGCCGGCTGGGTGTTCGCCAAGCTCCCGTTCCGTGGCAGCGAGACGCTGTTCCTGGTGATCGTCTCGGGCCTGTTCTTCCCGCCGCAGATCATCCTCATCCCGCTGTTCAAGCTGTTCAACCGGCTCGGCCTCATCGACACCCTCTGGCCGATGATCATCGTCCACACCGCCATGGGCATACCGATTTGCACCCTGCTGATGCGGAACTTCTTCACCGCCGTTCCAAATGCCCTCCGCGAGGCGGGGCTGGTCGACGGCGCCAACGAATGGCAGGTGCTGACCCGGATCGCGCTGCCGGTCTCGCTGCCGGCCATCGCGGTCCTCGCCACGCTTCAGTTCACCTGGATCTGGAACGACTTCCTGTGGCCCCTCATCTTCACCCAGTCCGACGATGTCCGCACCATCATGCTCGGGCTGGTCTTCCTGCGCGGCCAGTACACGGTGGCCTGGGGCGTACAGGGAGCGCTTGCCCTCCTCGCCAGCCTGCCGACGCTGCTCGTCTTCCTGTTCTTCCAGCGCTACTTCATCCGCGGCCTCACCATGGGCGCCGTCAAAGGCTAGGACCTGTGGCTGCCGAGGGGACCAGCCGCCTCCGGCATCGCGTCGCTCAGGACGCGCCGCACGCGGCGGACCAGGTTTCCGCGATCGCCACCACCGCCGCATTGATCGGTCCGCTCGGGATGGCGGGAATGACCGAGGCGTCGACGATGAAAACGTTGTCCAGCCCGATCAGCCGGAGGTCGGGATCGACGACCGCGTCCCCGTCGCGCCCGAGCCGGCAGGTCCCGCTTGGATGATGGTGGGTGCAGGCTGCCTTGGCGATGAAGGCGTCGAGGTCTTCGTCGGACGTCGCTCCCGGCCCCGGCAGCAGTTCGCTGTCGCGCCATGCGTCGAGTTCGGGCTGTCCGCCGACAAGGCGTGCCGTCTTCAGCGCCGCGCGAAACACCGAGCGGTCGTGGTCGGTCTCGAGGTAGTGGGGATCGATGACCGGCGCATCGCTGCTGGTCGGCCCGGTCGGGGTGATGCGTCCGCGGCTGGTCGGATGGCACACCCCGCAGAGGATCGTATAGGCGCTCCCATAGGCCGGCGCCGGCAGGCCGGGCGCCACCGACGGCGCGACGACGCAGGCAAGGACGATGTCGGGAGCTCCGTCGGCGCGGCCGAGGTCGTCGCTGTGGAGATACATCAGCGACTCCGAGTGCTGCAGCCGCGAGGGCGGCACCGGTTTCCGCGCCCGGTACAGGTTACCGAGCACCAGCAGATGGTCCTGGAGGTTGGCGCCGACCGCGCGCCGGTCGATGCGGCACCGGATCGCGGCGTCGGCGAGGACGGCCGGGTCGCCGATCCCGGATCGCATCAGGAGCAGCGGCGTCTCGATCGCGCCGGTGGCGACGACGATGCGGTCGGCGTGCACCGTCTCGGGACGTCCGGCCCGTGTCGTCATGACGCCGCTCGCCGTCGGGCCATCGAACAGGATCTGTTCGGCCATGGCGCCGGTCAGCACCGCAAGGTTCGGCCGGGCTCGTACCGCCGGCGGCAGGTAGGCGTCGGCGAGGCTGACGCGGCGGCCGTCCGCGATGGTCAGCGAATTGGGGGCCGTGCCGATGATCTCGTCGCTATTGTGGTCGCCGATCGCCGGCACCCCCAGCGCGTTGCCGGCGGCCATGTAGGCGCGCACCACCGGGCTCACCTCGTCGTCCGGCACGTACACGGCCAGCGGCCCGTCGACGCCGCGTCCCGGCGCCGGTCCGGCCGAGAAGGATTCGCTTCGGCGGAAGCCCGGCAGGAGGCCGCGATAGGACCAGCGCGGGCCGCCCGCTTCCGCCCAGGCGTCGAAGTCGTCCGGATGTCCGCGCACGTGCGCCATGGCGTGGAGGCAGCTCGACCCGCCGACGATACGGCCCCGCGGCCATTCGTGGATCCGGCCGGCCGTGAACGGCTGCGGGGCCGTCCGGTAGGCCCAGTCGTAAGGTCGGCCCGGCAGCTGCGGCCACTTCAGCGGATCGGCGATGTCAGGGTCGCTCGGCATCTCGCCGGCTTCGATCAGCCCGACCCGGCGCGCGGGGTCCTCGCTGAGGCGGGCCGCCACCACGGAGCCTGCCGAGCCGGCGCCGACGACGAGCACATCGAAGTGAAGCGTGGCCATCGCGAGCCCCCGGATCGATCGCAGTCCCGTGTGACCCAGCCGCTAGGCGGCCTCGGTGCCGGCGTTGATGCGCGCGTGGATCTGCTTCTGGACCGACAGGAGATGCGCGCGCATCGCCGTCTCGGCCGCTTCCGGGTCGCGATCGGCGATCGCCTCGGCAATCAGCCGGTGTTCGGCGTCGCGCTGCCTGATCCGTTTGGGGCAGGTCACCGGCGTGATCCGCGCGATCCGCACCCGCGCGTCGACCCCGACCTGCCGCAGCATCTTGTAGAACTCGCCGGCGAGATGATTGCGCGCCGCCTCGACGATGGCGAGGTGGAAGGCAAGATCCACCGGCCCGGCCGCGGCGTCCTCCGGGGTCGTCGCCGCCCGGGAGATGCGGGCCATGTCCAGCGCCGAAGCGCGGAGCGATGCCAGCCGCGCCAGGCCCGGCTCCATCAACAGGCGCATCTCCAGCACCTCGATGGGATTGGTCAGGCGCACCAGCTCCTCGCTGTATCGCGGCAGGGCCGTAGGCGCGCGGCGTGCCGAGGCCGGCACCAGGTCGCCGGACTGGCGCAGGATCGCCAGCGCCTTCCGCAGCTGGTGACGCTTGACGTTCAGCCGTTCGGCAAGGTTGCGCTCGGCGGGAAGCCGGTCGACCTCCGTCTGCAGCGCTCTGACCGCGGCGACGATCTGGTCGACATCCGCCGGCTCCGTCTTGGCGTCGAGTGACATCCGAACAAGCTCTCCCGCAAGGATGCGCGCGATGGGCGCTTCATTCGCACCGGACCAATTTCAGGGCCCGGCCGGGCGACGCGCGCGCAGTCCGAACAAGTCCATATAGACTCAACCAAACTAACCGGGGACAATCTGGTTGACAACCAGATTCGACGAATGGTTGAGTGAATTGGTTGAACCTGGTGGCGCCTGTGCCGCCTGGTCGGCACGTTCGAATTCGGAGACCGATCCCCATGCCGGCGGCCGCGCACTACGACTACGTCATCGTCGGGGCCGGATCGGCCGGATGTGTCCTCGCCAACCGCCTGACCGCGGACCCGTCCGTGACGGTGCTCCTGATCGAGGCCGGCGACTGGGACCGCGACCCCATGATCCACATCCCGCTCGGCTGGGGCAAGATCCTCGTGGAGCGACGCCACGACTGGATGTATTTCTGCGAGCCGGAGGAGAATGTCGGCGGCCGCCGGGTCGAATGCGCCCGCGGCAAGGTGATCGGCGGCTGCTCCTCGACCAACGCCATGGCCTATGTTCGCGGCAACCGGGGGGACTACGACCGCTGGGCGGCGAGCGGCCTCACCGAGTGGTCCTACGAAAAGGTCCTCCCCTATTTCAAGCGGCAGGAGAGCTGGGAGGGCGGCGCCGACGCCTTTCGCGGGGGCGATGGCCCCATCCGCACCCAGTTCTGCCGGTATCGCGACCCTCTGGTCGACGCGGTCTTCGCGGCGAGCCGCGAGGCCGGCTTTGCCCAGACCACCGACTACAACGGCGCCGTCCAGGAGGGCTTCGGCCGCCTGCAGATGTCGATCCGCGACGGCCGCCGCTGCTCGGCGGCCACCGCCTATCTCCGTCCCGCCCTCGGCCGGCGCAATCTCGAGGTCGTGACGGCGGCGCACGCGACCCGGATCCTCCTTGCCGACGGCCGCGCGACCGGCGTCGCCTACCGGCGCGACGGCATGCCCCGCACCGCGATCGCCCGCCGCGAGGTGATCCTCTCGGGCGGGGTCATCAACACCCCGCAACTCCTGATGCTGTCGGGCATCGGCGCCGGGGCGGAGCTGTCGGCGCTCGGCATCGAGACGGTGGTCGATCTGCCCGGCGTCGGCAAGAATCTCCAGGACCACGTCTCGGCGATCGTCATGTATCGCCGCAAGCAGCCGGGGCCGTTCCTCAAGATGATGCGGGCCGACCGCATCGCCGTCGACTTCGCCAGGACGTATCTGACCGGCCGCGGCTTCTCGGGCGACGTTCCCGGCGGCGCCGTGGCGTTCCTCCGCAGTGGCGACGATCGCCCGCTCCCGGACGTGCAGATCCTCTTCACCGCCGCCCCGCTGGCCGCCTGGCCCTATCTTCCGCCCTTCAAGCAGCCGTTTGCCGACGGTTTCGCCACCCGGATCGTCGCCGTCCAGCCGGAGAGCCGGGGCCATGTCAGCCTCGCATCGGCCGATCCGTTTGCGGCGCCGCGCATCCACCAGAACTTCCTCTCGGCGGAGCGCGACTGGGCCTCGCTGCGCCATGGCATCAAGGTCGCCCGCCAGCTCGCTGCGCAACCCGCGATGCAGCCCTATGTCGCCGCCGAGTTCTTCCCCGGGCCGCAATGCCGGCACGATGCGGACATCGACACTCACATCCGCAACACCGCCATCACCGTCCATCACCCGGCGGGGACGTGCCGCATGGGGGTCGATCCCGGTTCCGTCGTCGACCCGCACCTCAAGGTGCGCGGCGTCGACGGGCTGCGGGTGGTCGACGCCTCGGTGATGCCGGATCTGGTGTGCGGCAACATCAATGCCGCGGTGATCATGATCGCGGAGAAGGCGGCGGACCTCATCGCCGCCGATGCCGCCGCGCCGGCGGCGGCAGCCTAGAGCCAACCAGCCGGCGGATGGTTGGGGGCCGATCGCCGTCGTGCACTCTCCACGGCGGAGACCCCGCGTCCCACGCGTCGCACACGGGGTTGCAACGGCCGGCCCACGACGACTTCCACGGCGACCGACGCGATCCAACCAGCTCAACCACTCCGCCCATCCCATGCGCGTTGACCGTCGCAACCAATGTGCTACGGTTGATGTGGTTTAGGTGACTGGTCGAACTTCAGACAGGACGTTTCCGCCATGGCCGCGCAGCAGACTGCACCCTCCTCCATCAGCAACAAGAAGGCCGCGCTGACCGGCCTCTACGACGACATCCACAAGGGCAACATGTTCCCCTTCTGGGCGACCACGGAAGGCGTCGAGCACGATGAGGTCAAGCAGCTGATGGCGACGGCCAAGGCCGTGCCCTTCGTGTGGAAATACGGGGACATCGAGCCGCTGCTGCAGCGGGCCGCCCAGTTGATCACCATGGACGACAGCGAGCGCCGGTCGCTGATCCTCATCAACCCGGGGCTGGCGCCGAAGCGCGCGTCGGTGAGCACCATGTACACCGCCTATCGGCTCAACGACGCCGACGAGATCATGCCGCCGCACAAGCACTCGCCGAGCGCCATCCGCTTCGGCCTCACCGGCAAGGGCAACTTCACCGGTGTCGAGGGCGAGAACGTCGTGTTCGGGCCGGGCGACATGGTGCTGACCCCCAACGACGCCTGGCACAATCACGGAACGGTCGGCGGCGAGCAGGCGGTCAATCTCTCGGTGCTCGACCTGCCGCTGGTCGAGACCCTCCACGCTGTCCATTTCGACCACAACTATACCGAGGTGGAGAACGGCAAGGAAGTCGCCAAGAAGGTCCAGGCGGCGCGCTATCCCGCCGACTATTCCCAGAGCATCTACGGCGAGGGCGGGCTGATGCCGCGCTTCGTCGACCACAAGCGCGGCGGCGGCAAGTCCTCGCCGATGTGGGTGTACCGCTGGGAGCACATGGAAGCGGTGCTCGACGCCCACAAGGATTGGGACGGCGACCCCCACGAAGGCATCGTCGTCGACTATGTCGACCCCACCACCGGCGGCCCGGTGTTCCGGACGATCAACTTCTATGCCCAGATGCTGCGCCCGGGCGAGAAGACGCTGCCCCAGCGCGAGACCGCGAGCCTCCTGCTCGCCCCATTCCGCGGCAGCGGCTATTCGATCATCGACGGCGAGCGTTTCGACTGGGGCCAGTTCGACACGCTGGCCATCCCGGGCGGGTGCTGGGTCGAGCATGTCAACGGCTCGTCCACCGAGCCGGCGATCCTGTTCGGCGCCACCGACGCCCCCACCCAGAAGGCGCTCTACCTCTACAAGCGTTTCGGCCGCAACCAGGCGGGCGATCTCCTGCGCCTCGCCTAGTCCGCCGGCCGTCGGCTCCGCGGAGGTGCGGAGCCGGCTATCTCGTCCAGCCCGCCGCCAAGCCACGGTGCCAGAGTGTCGTCAGCGTCCAACACCAAGCAGATCGGCCACGTCGATTGTCCGGGCGGCGGCCAGGTCTGGGTCGACGGCGACATCCTCTATATCGGCCACATGCGACCGCCGAGCGGGACGACGCTGGTCGACATCTCCGATCCCCGCAATCCGCGGAAGGTGGCCACGATCGACGTCCCGCCCGGCTGGCATTCGCACAAGGTGCGGGCCAAGGACGGCCTGATGATCGTCAACCATGAGCGCTTCGGCGCCGACGGCTCCGATCCGTTCACCGGCGGCCTCGCACTCTACGACACCACCCGGCCGGCAAGCCCCAGGCTGATCTCCAAGTGGACGACCGCCGGCAAGGGCGTCCACCGCTACGACTTCGACGGCCGCTACGCCTATATCTCGCCGACGGCCGACGGCTATGTCGGCAACATCGTCATGATCCTCGATCTGGCCGATCCAACGTCACCGACCGAGGTCGGCCGCTGGTGGATACCGGGTCAGTGGGCGGCCGGCGGCGAACCCTATCCCTGGGCCGACTACGTGACGCCCCGTTGCCACCATCCGCTGCGCATGGGCGACCGCCTTTACGTCAGCTACTGGCACCATGGCCTGTTCATCCTCGACATCTCCGACCTCAGCCGGCCGGTGGCGATCGCCCACGTCAATACCAGCCCGGCCTTCCCGCACCCGACCCACACTTGCCTGCCGATTCCGCAGCCGCTCAAGGGCCGGGCCGTGATGGTGGTGGCCGACGAGGACGTGGCCAAGCTCCGGCCGCATGCGCCCGCCTTCGCCTGGCTCTACGACATCACCGACGAGACCAATCCGCTGTCGATCTCGACCTTCCAGGTTCCCGGCCTCGACCCCGATGGCGCCCCGCAGCCGCCGATGACCGGCTGCCACCAGCCGTCCGAGCGCTTCAGCGGATCGATCATTCCCTTTGCCTGGTTCGCGCAAGGGCTGCGCCTCGTCGACATCGCCGATCCGTTCGCCCCGCGCGAGGTCGGCCACTACCTGCCCGACGCGCCGGCCGGCGCCGAGCGTGCCTCGTCCAACGATGTGACGATGGACGACCGGGGGATCATCTACCTGATCGACCGGATTCGCGGCGTCGACATCATCGAAACCAGCGTCTTGTGAGGAGCTTGCCGTGTCGGACGCCGCCAGAAAGTCGCCCACCCACTACGCCATCGGCGACAAGAATCCGAACCTGCCGTTCCACCCGGCGGTGCGCGCCGGCGACTACATCTTCGTCTCCGGGCAAGTGCCGAAGGACGAGAACAACGATGTCATCTGCGGCACGATCGAAGAGGAGACGCTGGCGACGCTGAAGACCATCGAGCGGGTCATCGCCCACGAGGGCGCAACCCTCTCCGACGTCGTGCGGATCACCACCTACCTTCAGGACGTGCGGGATTTCGGCCGCTACAACAAGGCCTTCCTCAAGGGTATCGGCGACGCGGTGCTGGCGCGCACCACGATCGAGGCGCGGGCGGTGATCAGCACCAAGATCGAAATGGAAGCCATCGTCTACAAGCCGCTGCCGCCGTCGCAGGACCGGGACGGATAGCAATCAAGGGAACAAGGAAAGCCATGTACAAGCTCTTGGGCCGGCAGACCTCCGGCAACGTCCAGAAAGTCCTCTTCATGCTGGAGGAGATTGGCGCCGCCTACGAACGGGAGGACTACGGCCGCCAGTTCGAGAACACGACCACCGCCGAATACAAGGCCCTCAATCCCACCTCGAAGGTCCCGACCTTCGTCGACGGCGACGTGGTGATCTGGGAATCGAACACGATCCTGCGTTACCTCGCCGCGGTTGCCGCTCCCGAGCTGACCGGCGCCACCCCGGCGGAGCGCACCCATGTCGAGCGCTGGATGGACTTCCTGCTCGCGGCGATCAATCCCGGCTACCTTGCCGCCTTCAAGGGCTCCAAGCTTGCGCCGGAGGAGCGGTCGCCGGAATACGATGCCCAGATCAAGGACCTCGTCGCCCAGTGCGCCATCATCGATGGCCATCTCGCCGGCAAGGTCTTCCTTGCGCTCGACAAGCTGACGATCGCCGATATCGCCTGCGCCCCGATCCTGAAGCGCTGCCTCGATTTCAAGATCGATCGCCCGGCCCTGCCGAACCTCGAGCGATGGGCGTCGGCAATGGCCATGCGCCCCGCCTTCCAGGCTGCCACCGGCGCCGTCCCGAAGGCGGCTTAGGTCCCGTGATGTTCCGTCGCGTCGCGCTCATCGGACTGGGGACCATGGGGCCGGGCATCGCCGCCCGGCTGGCGCGTGGCGGAGTCGACGTCGCCGCGTTCGACGTCGCGCCCGCGGCCGTCGAGCGGGCGCGAACGATGCTGGGCATCGCCGCCGGAGTCCTCGACCAGCTCGGCATCGCCCCGGCCGGGGGAGCCGAGGGCAGCGTGCGCTTCGTCGCCTCGATCGCCGAGGCGGTCGAAGGCGCCGATCTGGTGATCGAGAACGTTCCCGAGAACCACAAGGTCAAGGTCGAGACCTATCGCGCGGTCGAGCCGCTGGTCGGCGCGTCGGTGGTGATCGCGACCGATACGTCCGGCATCCCGATCACCGAGCTCCAGGCCGGTCTTGCGCACCCAGCGCGGTTCGTCGGCATGCACTGGTCGAACCCGCCGCACATCATCCCGATGATCGAGGTGATCGGCGGTCGCGACACTGCGCCTGAGACCGTCGACGCCATGCGGGATTTCATCCGCGGTCTCGGCCTCCTGCCGGTGGTCCTCAAGAAGGATGTCCCCGGCTTCGTCGAGAACCGCATCCTTTACGCGCTCCTTCGCGAGGCGGTCGACTTGGTCGAGCGCGGGGTCATCGCGCCCGAGGATCTCGATACCTGCGTCTCCTGGGGCGTCGGCTACAAGATCGCGGTGATCGGGCCGATGGCGCTCCTCGATATGGCCGGCATGGACATCTACCACGCGGTGTCGTCGTTCCTGAACGCCGACCTCTGCGCCCGCGACGACGTCGCCGACCTCACCCGCGCGCAGATCAAGGCCGGCCGGCTCGGCATCAAGTCGGGCGGCGGCATCTACGACTACACGCCCGAGACCATCGCCGCGCTCCAGCAGCAGCGGGCCCGCAAGCTCGTCGCCATCCGGCGCATTCTCGAGGAAGGGGACGCATCGCCGTGACCGGATCGGCCGACCACGCCGGCATGCTCGGGGACCGCCGTCCCCCGGCTGCGTTCGCGGCGCGGGTCGGCACCGTCGCCGAGTGGGTGTTCGGCATCCTTCTGCTTGCCGTGGTCGCCATCAACGTCGTCAATGCCTCGGGCCGGTACATCTTCTCCTATCGCGTCGTCGGCGCCGACGAGCTGATGGTCTACACCATCATCCTGGTCGTCATGGGCGGCGCCGTCCTCGCACTGGCGCGCGGCGAGCACATCAGCGTCAATCTGGTGCCGTCCTACGCCCGCGGGCGCTGGCGGCCGGCGGTGCTGGTGCTTCACGATCTCACCGCCCTCGCCGCGGCCGGCTACACCGCCGCCGCGTCGTGGGCCTACGTCACCAAGATTGCCCGCCTCGGCACCCGGAGCATGGCGCTCGGCATCCCGATGGCGATTCCGCATGCCGCGGTGCTTGCCGGTTTCGCCGGCATGACCGTGGTCGCCTTCGTCCTCCTGGTCCGCGACGTTCGCGCCCTTGTCGGCGGCGATGGGGGAGGCCCGCCATGACGGCGGCGCTCTTCACCCTTCCCGCCGCGCTGCTCGCGCTCGGCACGCCGGTCTTCCTCGTCTTTCTCTCCGGCGCGGTGCTGGCGATCGTCTTCGTCCTGCCCTTGCCGCCGCTCGTCCTCCATCAGGTCATCTTTGGCGGCCTCGACAACTATGCCCTGCTCGCGGTTCCGTTCTTCGTCCTCGCCGGCGAGCTGATCGCCCGGAGCGGCATGGCGGATCGCCTGGTGGCCTGGGTCGAGGCGCTGACCGGGCGGCTTCCCGGCAGTCTCGGGGTCGCGACCGTCGGCGCCTCGGCGGCAATGGGCGCGGTCTCGGGATCGAGCGTTGCCGCGGTCGCCGCGCTCGGCAAGACGCTCTATCCCAAGCTCGTCGCCGCAGGGTATGGCCGCGAGCGGTCGGCCGGTCTCCTCGCCTCCTCCGGCGCCATCGACATCGTCATCCCGCCCAGCATCGCGATGATCCTCTACGGCCTGGTCGCGGAGCAGTCGGTCCCGCGCCTGTTCATCGCCGGCATCCTGCCGGGGATCGTCATCGGGCTGCTGATGGCCGCCTATGTCATCGCCGCCGCGAAGCGCTCCCGCGTCGAGCGCAGCGGCCGCTTCGACGGCCGCGCCGCGCTTGCGGCGACGCGCGCCGCGTTCTGGTCGCTGCTGATGCCGGTCTTCGTCCTCGGCGGCATCTATCTCGGCTGGTATTCGCCGACCGAGGCCGGCGGTTTCGCCTGCCTCTACGCGATCGTCGTCGCCCGCTTCATCCATCGCTCGATGAGCTGGGCCGATATCGTCAGGTCGGCGTCCGCCGCGGCGATCCTCACCGCCAAGATCCTCATCATCGTCGCCGCCGCCGGTCTCGCTACCTGGCTGCTGACCACCCAGGGGATTCCCCAGGCGATCGTGGCCTGGATCCAGGCGCTCGACATGTCGGCGGTCGGTTTCCTGATCGCGGTCAACGTGCTCCTTCTCGCCGTCGGCTGCTTCCTCGACCCGACCTCGGCGATCCTCGTGCTCGCGCCGCTGCTGGTTCCGATCGCCGTCGCCCTCGACATCGACCCGATCCACTTCGGCGTCGTCATGACCGTCAACCTCGCGATCGGCATGTTCACGCCGCCCTTCGGCCTCAACCTCTTCGTCGCCCAGTCGGTCACCGGACTGCCGGCCCATGCGCTCTATCGCGGCGTCCTGCCGTTCGTGGCCGTCCAGGTCGTGGCCCTGATCATCATCACCTTCGTCCCGGCGCTGTCGACCTCTCTCGGGGGCGCCTCATGACTGCGAACCGAGGGAACCGGACCATGAAGCCATCGTTTCTCCGCGCCGCCGCTCTCAGCGCCGCTCTCTGCATCGCGATCGGCGCGTCGCCGGCGCCGGCCGCCACGATGAAGCTCGCCTCGGCGACGATCAACGACGTCCAGCACGAGTGGCAGAAGGTCTTCGCCAAGGAGCTTGCGGACCGGGTGGGCGACGCCGTCACGGTCGAGATCTATCCGGCGAGCCAGCTCGGGCCGATCCCGCAGATGGCGGAAGGCGTCCTCCTCGGCACCATCGAGGCCTTCACCACGCCGACCTCGTTCATGACCAACGTCGACCCGCGATTTCAGGCCTTCGACGTGCCGGGCCTGTTCCGCTCGCCGCAGGATGTCGACGCCGCCATTCACGATCCGGAGTACCGGGATCACCTCGAGACCATGTTCCTCGACAAGGGCCTCCGGGTGATCGGCGCCATCTACAACAGCCCGACGGTGGTCTTCACCCTCAAGCCGGTGACGCAGCTCGACCAGTTCATGGGCCTCAAGATCCGCACCTTCGCCTCGCCGATGCAGGTGAAGCCGATGGAGCTTCTCGGCGCCACGCCCCTGCCGCTCGCTCTCTCCGAAGTGGTGCCGGCCCTCCAGAGCGGCGGTCTCGACGGCCTCCTTGTCGGCATGCCCATCCTGACCGCCTTCAAGTACTATGACATCGGCAAGAACATCACCGACCTGCGGTTCGCCGAGATCGTCTCGGTGACGGTGGTCAACGAAGACTGGTTCCAGGCCCAGCCGAAGGACGTCCAGGACGCCATCGTCGCTGCCGGCCGCGCCGCCGAGACGGCGGTATTCCCGTGGGGCGTCGAGAACGTCACCCGCACCTACGGCATCTGGACCGACAACGGCGGCCAGATCAACGCACTCTCGAGTGACGAGCAGGCGAAGATGGAGACCGAGTTCGCCGCACTTGCAGCCGAGCTGGTGGCCGCGGATCCGGCCGTGCAGGCGGAGTATGATCGCCTGAAGGCCCTGGTCGAGGCGAAGGGAGGCAACTGAACCGGCGATGCTGCGCTACTCGCAGAGAAGGCGGATGTCGCCCATCGTGCAGGTCAGCGCGGCCGGGGGCGCGTCGTCGCCGGCCCGCCGCGCCAGCGCCACCACCGCCCGGGTGGCATATGCCCGCCCGGCGATCCCGCACCACAGGGCCTCCACCGGCATGTTCTCGCGCTTGTCGTTGAGCGCCGTGTACGTCCCCGTCGCCGGGTCGAACCACAGCGGGATCGTCGTCGACGTGCCCGGCTCGGCGCGCCCGAGCTCGGCCGAGTACCAATGCGCCAGCTCGCCGACGCAGACGATCGGCGCGTCCGCGGCGTTTGCGATCGTCAGCGGTGCGGGGGTGAGGCCCTCGGTTCCCGTCCGCACGTCGACCGGATGCAGCTCGACCGCGGCGGCCGGTCCGGCAAGTACTGTCAAGAAAGACCAGACGATAGATCGTCTGAAGAACTGCATTGCCTCACCTCTACAACAACAAAATACTTTGAGGCTGTAACAGTAGGACGTGCATCGAAGTTTGGAAAGAGAAAACGGAGGTTGAAATGAAGTATCATCTTGCAAGACTGGCCGGCGCGCTCCTGCTGTCCAGTGTCGCCATTGGCGGGGTGTCCGCGGCGGAGATCGACTCCATCGCCATCCTGACGCCGGAGGAAGGCACCGATTTCGGCTGGAACCAGCAGGGAATCGACGCCGCCAAGGCCGCGGCCGCCGCCGCCGGCATCGAGGTCATGGTCGCCCAGGGCCTCGGCTACGGTGACGTCCGCCCGACCCTTCGCGAGCTCGCGGAGGAAGGCGCGGACCTCATGATCGCCCACGCCAGCGGCTACAACACCGCCGCGCCGGAGATCGCCAAGGAGCTCAACGTTCCGGTCGCCGTCGTCGATACGCCGGACGCGCTGACCAAGGGGCTCATCGCCGACTACACCCTGTCCGGTCACGAGGGTGCCTACCTCGCCGGCCGCCTCGCCGCCAAGACCACGCGGTCCAAGACGGTCGGCATCGTCGTCTCCGGCGAGCCTCCGTCGTGGAACTCGCAGTCGGCGGCGTTCGCCGAGGGCGTGAAGGCAGAAAGTCCCGACGTCAAGGTGATCTACGCGGTCATCGGACCGGCGGCCTACAGCGACGCCGCGGGCGGCAAGCGCGTGACCGAGAGCGTCATCGCCGCCGGCGCCGACGTCATCTTCGGCCAGGGCAACGGCTCGAGCTTCGGCATGCTGCAGGCGGTCGAGACCACGCCGGCGGCCGATGGCGGCAAGGTCATGTTCATCGACGTGATCGGCGACAAGTCCTCGATCGACAAGGGCTACCTCCTGTCGTCGGTGGTCTGGAACATCGAGCCGGTCTACGCCGCCATGATCGCCGACCTCAAGGCCGACACCTTCGGCACCAAGAGCTACGAGATCAGCCTTGCCGACGATTCCCTGAAGCTGCTCAAGACGCCGCAGATTCCGGACGACGTCTGGAGCCAGATCCAGGACCTCCGTCAGCAGATCATCGACGGCAAGATCACGGTCGCGCCCGTCTTCGAGGCGACCGACGTCCGCGCCATGATGTCGGAAGTTCAGGAGTAGCGATCGCAGGCGGCCGGGGCATCGGTCCCGGCCGCACTTCGCCTTGGCACTATCCGGTACGAGCGGACGCGACTTGACCACCGAGACCTTCACCGCCGAGCCCGCCGGCATCCCGATCGTATCGCTCGAGGGCGTCACCAAGCGCTTTCCGGGCGTCGTCGCCAACGACGATGTCGACCTCCAGATCTGGCCGGGCGAGGTGCATGTGCTCCTCGGCGAGAACGGCGCCGGCAAGTCGACGCTGATCGGTCTCCTCTCCGGCCTGCAGCAGCCCGACGAGGGGCGCATCCTGGTCGACGGCAAGCCGACCGTGATCGCGTCGCCCCGCCAGGCCCTGTCCCTCGGCATCAGCACGGTCTTCCAGCACACGATGCTGGTGCCCACCCTCACCGTCGCCGAGAACCTTCTCCTCGGCGCCCGCTGGTGGCGCCGGCCCGACAAGGAGAGCCTCCGCGCCAGCGTCGACGAGATCTCCCGCTCGCTCGGCATCACCGTCAGCCTCGACGCCTACGCCTCCGAGCTCTCCCTCGGCGAGCAGCAGCACGTGGAGATCCTCCGGGCGCTGATCCGCCACAGCCGGGTGCTGATCCTCGATGAATCGACCTCGATGCTGAGTCCCTCGGGCATCGAGGAACTCGGCACGCTCATGCGCCAGCTCGTCGAGCGCGGCATGGCCGTCGTCTTCATCACCCACAAGCTCAGGGAAGCGGCGTCCTTCGGCGATCGCATCTCGGTGCTGAAGCTCGGCCGCAAGGTCGGCGAGATCGCCCCGGACCGCTTCAGCCGCCTCGACGAGGACACCCTGATCTCGGAATTCGTGGAGATGATGTTCGGCAAGCGGAGCGGCGATCCCGAAGACGTTCCGCGCGTGCCGCATCCCGACCTCGAGCGGAAGGCCCCGGTCCTTGCCGTGCGCGGCCTCGGGGTCACGCCGACCGCGGTCGCGCCGGGCCTTGCCGACGTCAGTTTCGAGCTCCGGCCGGGCGAGATCCTCGGCATCGCCGGCATCGACGGCAACGGTCAGAAGCAACTCGCCGATGCGCTTGCCGGCCAGGCCCCGATCGACAGCGGCACCATCGAGCTCGATGGCCGCCCCGTTGAGGGCACGCCGGTCCATGCCCGGCGGGATGCGGGGCTTCGCTACCTGACCGACGACAGGCTGGGGGAGGGCACCGTCGGCTCCTTTCCGGTCTCGATCAACCTCCTCCTCAAGCAGATCGGCGACGCCCCGTTCTGGCGGCGCGGCATCGAGCAGCGGGCCGAGATCGATCGGCGCGCCATACAGCTGATGACGGACTACGACGTCCGGGCCCCGGGTCCCCACACGCCCATCGGCCGTCTCTCGGGCGGCAACATCCAGAAGGTGGTGCTGGCGCGCGAGCTTTCCGACGGGGCCAAGGTGGTGATCTTCAACAAGCCGACCTACGGGCTCGACCTCGCCAATACGCTCGCCACGCGCAAGCGGATCGGCGACATTGCCGTCGGCGGCAAGAGCGTTCTCCTGATCTCGACCGACCTTGATGAGCTCCTCGGCCTCTGCGACCGCATCGCCGTGATGTCGCGCGGCAGGATCGTCGGCATCGTTCAGAACGGCGACACGGCGCGCACCGATGTCGGCCGCCTGATGGGCGGGCTCGCGGCATGAGCGTCGACACCGCCCCGATGACGAGCGGGACGGCGGCGCCGGCGGTCGGCCGCGCGGTCTTCCATCGCCTCCTCCTGACGGTTGGGCCGATCGTCATTGCCCTCACGATCGCGGGGCTGATCCTGCTTGCGGTCGGCGTCAATCCGCTGACCTACTACGGCTACGTCATCGACCGGGGCCTGCTGTCGCCGACCGGCGTGCAGCAGACCCTCACCCGGATGGCGCCGATGCTGTTCCTGGCGGCGGGCCTCATCGTCGCCTTCCGTGCCGGGATCTGGAATCTGGGCGGGGACGGGCAGTTCCTGCTCGGCGCGGTGACCGCCGCCGCCAGCGCCCCGCTGCTGGTGATGGTGATGCCGGTCTGGCTCGCGCTCGTCATCGCCTTTGTCCTCGCCGCGCTGGTTGGCATGGTCTGGTCGCTGCTTCCGGCGCTTCTGCGCGCCTACTACGGCGTCAACGAGATCATCACCACGCTGATGATGACCTTCCTCGGCGTCTCGCTCGCCAACGCGATGGTCAAGCTCGTCTTCCTCGATCCCGGCACCACCGTGCCGCAGACCCGGACCCTCGCCGTCGAGGATCGGCTGCCCCGCCTGTTCGACACCACCATCAGCAGCGGCCTCATCCTCGGCCTCGTCGCCGTCGTCGCGGTGCACCTGGTCATGACCCGCACCGCCTTCGGCCTCAGGCTCCGCGTCGTCGGCGCCAACCCGCGCGCCGCCGTCCATGCCGGCCTCAACGTGCCCCATCTCACCATCGCCGTCTTCGCGCTGTCGGCGGCCCTCGCCGGTCTCGGCGGCGCCGTCGATATCCTCGGCGTGCAGGGCAATGTCCGCGCCGACTGGAATCCGGCCTACGGCCTCCTGGTCATTCCGATGGTCTTCCTCGCCCGGCTGAACGGCTTCGCCACCATCGGCTTCGTCCTCCTGCTCTCGGTGCTGTCGATCGGCGGCGAGAGCGCGGCCCGCCGCATCGGTGTGCCCAATCACTTCACGCTGGTGCTGATCGCCACCGTCCTCATCGTGCTGGCGATCGTCGAATACGTCGACAGCCGCTACCTCAGTGCGAGAAGGTCATGACGCGATGACCGGCCTGTTCAGCGAGATCTTCCTCAGCGCCCTGCTCTTCGGCGCCGTCACCGCTGCCGTACCGCTGCTGCTCGCCGGGCTCGGCGAGCAGATGTCGGAGAAGGCCGGCGTCCTCAACATCGGCATCGAGGGCATGATGATCGCCGGCGCCTATGTCGGCTTCCTTGCCGCCTTCTCGAGCGAGTCGCTGTGGCTCGGCTTCCTCTGCGGGGCGCTGGCGGGCATCGCCGTCGCCGCGATCATGGCGCTGCTGTGCGTCCGCCTCGGCCTCAACCAGATCGTCATCGGCATCGGGCTGACCCTCGGCATGGAGGGGCTGACCGCGCTGCTCCATCACGTCCAGTTCTCCCGGACCTATCCGCGCCTTCCCGCCGCCGACATCACGCCGATCCCGCTGCTCGCCGACATCCCGGTGATCGGCAAGGCGTTCTTCCAGCACAACCTTCTGGTCTACCTGGCGGTGCTGCTGGTCTTCGTCATGGGCTACATCTACCGGCGCACCCAGTTCGGCCTCAACCTGCAGGCGGCCGGCGACAAGCCCGCCGCGCTCGACATCACCGGCGTCGACGTGGTGACGACGCGCACGGCGGCGGTCCTGACCACGGGCGCGCTGGCGGGGCTTGGCGGCGCCTATCTCGCCAATGTCGGCGCCGGCATCTTCGTGCCCTTCGTCACCAACGGCGCCGGCTTCCTCGGCATCGTGCTCGCCATGCTCGCGCGCGGCCGACCGCTCTGGGTCCTGTTCGGCGCGCTGCTCTTCGGCGTCAGCCTGTCGCTGACGACGGCGCTGCAGGTCGCCGGCATCAATATTCCGACCGACATCATCCAGATGATACCGTTCCTTGCGGTCATGGTGATGCTGGTGGTGTTCGGCCGCCGGTCGAGCTTGCCGGCCGCGCTGGGCCTCCCCTATGTGCGGGGGGCGCGATGACCGTGAGGGTTGATGGGTTCGCGGCGGCCAGGGACCGCTGTCTTCAAAGGCTGAGGAGCACACAATGACGGATACGAAGGTCTATCTCCTTGATGGAGGCTCCCTGGTTCTCGACGGCTATCATGTCTTCTGGAACCGCGGGCCGGGCGGCGAGATCCGCTTCCCGGTCTATTCGATCCTGATCGAGCACGCCGAGGGCCGCTTCCTCATCGACAGCGGCTACGACTACGACCACGTCATGAAGGTGCTGCCCTTCGAGAAGCCGATGCAGACCAGGGAGCAGACGATTCCCGGGGCGCTCGCCAAGCTCGGACTCGAGCCCAGGGACGTCGGCGTTGTCTTCAACTCGCACTTCCACTTCGACCACTGCGGCGGCAACAAGTATTTCCCCCACGCCAAGAAGATCTGCCACAAGCTGGAGGTTCCAGAGGCCTGCACGCCGCAGCCCTTCGAGGTGCTCGGCTATTCCGACCTCTCCTTCTCCGCGGAAGCGGCCGAGGCCCGCGGCAAGACGGACCAGCTGCTGGAAGGCACGACCCGCGCCAACTCCACCTTCGAGGGCATCGAGGGCGATGTCGAGCTCGCCAAGGGCGTGAGGCTGATCTTCACCCCCGGCCATTCGATCGGCCACTACAGCCTGATGGTCGAGTTCGGCACGCGGAAGCCGATCCTGTTCACGATCGATGCCGCCTACACCCAGAAGAGCCTCGAGACGCTGTGCCAGGCCTCGTTCCACATCGATCCGGTCGCCGGCGTCGAATCGATGCGCCGGGTCCGGAAGCTCGCCGAGGACAACGAGGCCGACCTCATGTTCTCCCACGACATGGAGAACTTCCTGACCTATCGCACCGGCACGAAGTTCTACGGCTGAGCGGGAAACGCCGGGGGGAGAGAGACCAATGCGCTATTCACCTGAGACCGATCCCGTCATCACCCTGACCTCGGGCCCGGTCGATGCCTATCCCGGGGTGTTGCGGGCGCTCGGCCGCACCGTCCTCTACGACTACGACCCCGCCTTCCAGCTCCAGTACGAGCGGGTAATCGACAAGCTCCAGACGGTGATGCGCCTGTCGAACCGTCCGGTGATCCTCCATGGCGAGCCGGTGCTCGGTCTCGAGGCGGCCGCGGCGTCGCTGATCGCCTCAGGCGACACCGTCCTCAACCTCGCCTCGGGAGTCTACGGCAAGGGCTTCGGCTACTGGGCGGCGCGCTATACGCCCAACCTTCTCGAGATCGAGGTGCCCTACAACCAGGCGATCGATCCCAGGGCGGTGGCGGACCGGCTCAAGTCCAATCCCGAGATATCGGTGGTTTCGGTCTGCCATCACGACACGCCGTCCGGCACCATCAATCCGATCGACGAGATCGGCGCCATCGTCGCCGCCCACGGCGCCTACCTCATCGTCGACGCGGTCTCCTCCTTCGGCGGCATGAAGACCCATCCCGAGGACTGCAAGGCCGACATCTACGTCACCGGCCCGAACAAGTGCCTCGGCGCGCCGCCGGCCCTGACCATGCTCGGCGTCAGCGATCGCGCCTGGGACAAGATGAAGGCCAATCCCGCCGCGCCCCGGGCTTCGATGCTGAGCATCCTCGACTGGGAGAACGCCTGGTCGCGGCAGGAGCCGTTTCCGTTCACGCCCTCGGTCGCCGAGGTCAATGGCCTCGACGCCGCCCTCGACCTCTACCTCGCCGAGGGCCCCGAGGCGGTGTGGGCGCGGCATGCCCTGACGGCGGCGGCGACGCGGGCCGGCGTGCTCGCCATGGGCCTCGGCCTCTGGGCGGCGGACGTCTCGATCGCCTCGCCGACGACGACGGCGGTGCGCACGCCCGACGGCATCGACGAGGCGGCCCTCCGTGCGGCGGCCCGCGAGCGCTACGGCGTCGTCTTCTCGTCGGGGCGGGGCGAGACCCTCGGCAAGCTCACCCGCATCGGCCACATGGGCCCGACCGCCCAGCCGATCTACGCGATCGCCGCCCTCACCGCCCTCGGCGGCGCGCTGCAGAGCCTCGGCCACCCGGCGCCGGTCGGCAAGGCCATCGACGCGGCGCTCGCCGTGATCGACGCCGCGGCCGGCTGAGCAAGCATCAACACAGCAGGGGTACCAACACATGAGCCGTCTCGAAGGAAGAGTCGCCCTGGTCACCGGGGCCGCGCAAGGAATCGGCAAGGCGATCGCCAAGCGCCTCGCGGCCGATGGCGCCACGGTCATCGTCAGCGACATCAACAGCGAAGGCATCAAGGCGGTCGCCGCCGAGATCGGCGACCGGGCCATCGCCATCGCCGCCGACATCTCGGACCCCGCCGCGGTGGCGAAGCTGTTCGACGAGATCGACGCGAAGACGGGCGGCGTCGATACGCTGATCAACAACGCCAGCATCGTGCCGTTCGTGGCGTGGGACGATGTCGATCTCGATCACTGGCAGAAGATCATCGCCGTCAACCTCACCGGCACCTTCATCGTCACCCGCGCCGCGACCGACCGGATGCGGGCGCGGAAGGCGCCGGGCCGGGTGATCTGCATCGGCTCGAACACCTTCTTCGCCGGGACGCCCAACATGGCGGCCTACGTCGCCGCCAAGGGCGGCGTCATCGGCTTTGCCCGGGCCCTCGCCACCGAGCTCGGGCAATACGACATCACCGTCAATGTGCTGACCCCCGGCCTGATCGAGAGCGACGGGGTCAAGGCCAGCCCGCACAACAACGCCTTCGAGTTCGTCGAGATGCTGCAGGCCAAGAAGGGCAAGGGCCAGCCGGAACACATCGCCGACGTCGTTGCGTTCCTCGCCTCCGACGACGCCCGCTGGATCACCGGCCAGACCCTCAACGTCGACGCCGGCATGGTCCGCCACTGAGCGATTCGCCCGCCCCCCGCGTTGGGGGCGTGCGGCGACGATTCGGGCGTCGGCCGGCTAGCGCGGCCGGCTCAGCGTCCTCGCCACGGCGTCCTGCCAGCCGGCATAGAGGGCGTCGCGCGCCGCTGCCTTCATCTTCGGCCGGAACCGGCGCTCCTGCGTCCAGGTCTTCGCAAAGGCCGCCGGTGCCGGATGGATCCCGGCCTGGAGGCCGGCGAGATAGGCGGCCCCGACCGCCGTCGTCTCGAGCACCTGCGGCCGGTCGACCGGCGCGCCGAGGATGTCGGCGAGGAACTGCATGGTCCAGTCCGAGGCGACCATGCCGCCGTCGACGCGGAGGACCGTCTCGGCCCGATCCGCGCCCTGCCAGTCGCCGCGCATCGCCTCGAGCAGGTCTCGGGTCTGGTAGGCGACCGATTCGAGCGCGGCGCGGGCGATCTCGGCCCGGGTCGTGCCGCGGGTGATGCCGTAGATCGCGCCGCGGGCGTCGGCATCCCAGTGCGGCGCGCCGAGGCCGACGAGGGCCGGCACGAAGTAGACGCCGTGGTCGTGGCCGGCGGACTCGGCGAGCGCCTGCGTGTCCGCGGCTCGCCGGATGATCTGGAGCCCGTCGCGGAGCCATTGCACCGCGGCTCCGGCGACGAAGATCGAGCCCTCCAGCGCGTATGTCCGCTTGCCGTCGAGCTGGTAGGCGATGGTGGTGAGCAGGCGGTTGCGCGAGGCGACCGGCCGCTCGCCGGTATTGAGCAGGGCGAAGCACCCGGTGCCGTAGGTCGACTTGAGCATGCCGGGCTGGAAACAGGCCTGGCCGACGGTCGCCGCCTGCTGGTCGCCGGCAACGCCGAGAATCGGCACCGCCGCGCCGAGGATGGCGGGCTCCGTCGTCCCGTAGTCGGCGGCGCAGTCCCGGACTTCGGGGAGGACGGCGGCGGGCACGCGGAAGAGGCGGAGGAGCTCGGGGTCCCAGGCTCCATCATGGATGTTGAAGAGCAGCGTGCGCGAGGCGTTGGTCGCGTCGGTGGCGTGGACCCGGCCGCCGGTGAGGCGCCAGATCAACCAGGCATCGATGGTGCCGAAGGCGAGCTCGCCCCGCTCGGCCTTCTCCCGGGCGCCCTTTACCGTATCGAGCAGCCGCGCCAGCTTGGTCGCCGAGAAGTAGGGGTCGATGATCAGGCCGGTACGGGCGGTGATGTCGCCCTCGACGCCCCGGTTGCGGAGGTCGGTGCAGTCCGGCGCGGTCCGGCGGTCCTGCCAGACGATGGCGCGGTGGATGGGCCGGCCGGTCTTGCGGCTCCACACCACCACCGTCTCGCGCTGGTTGGTGATGCCGATGCCGGCGAGCGCGGACGCCTTGACCTTGGCCTTGCGCAGCGCGGCGCGACAGGTGGCGACGACGCCGTCCCAGATCTCGTCGGCGTCGTGCTCGACCCAGCCGGGTTTCGGGAAGTGCTGCGTGAACTCCTTCTGGGCGCTCGCCACCACCCGCATCCTGGCGTCGAAGACGATGGCGCGGCTCGATGTGGTGCCCTGGTCGATGGCGAGGATATGCGCGGCCATCGATCAGACCCAGCGGAACACGACGAAGGCGAAGACCACGGCGATGCCGAGCGGCGCCCAGAGCGGCGGCCCGGCGATGCCGAGCCAGGCGAGGAAGATGAAGGCGGAGCCGAGCAGGGAGATGAACAGCCGGTCGCCGCGGGTCGTGTCGAGGCCGAGGATGCCGCGGCGTGGTGCGCCGCCCGGCGAGTAGATCTCCCAGACCATCATGCCCACCAGGCAGGCGAGGATGAAGGCGAAGAACGCCGCCGTCGGCCACGTCCAGGCCATCCACGAGATGAGGTCGGTGCCCTGCATGGTGCGGTCCCTCCTCAGACGCGCCCGAGGGCGAAGCCCTTGGCGANNATGTAGTTGCGGACGAAATAGATGACGATCGCGCCGGGGATGAGCGTCAGCGACCCGGCGGCGGCGAGGAGGCCAAGCTCGTATCCCGAGGTGCTCGCGGTCCGCGTCATGGTGGCGGCGATCGGCTTGGCGGCGACCGAGGTCAGCGTCTTGGCGAGGAGCAGCTCGACCCACGAGAACATGAAGCAGAAGAAGCAGGCGACGCCGATGCCGGCCGCAATCGTCGGCATGAAGATGCGGAAGAAGAACCGCCAGAACGAATAGCCGTCGACATAGGCGGTCTCGTCGAGTTCCTTCGGCACGCCGGACATGAAGCCCTCGAGGATCCAGACCGCAAGCGGGATGTTGAACAGCGTGTGGGCGAGCGCCACCGCCCAGGGCGTATCGAACAGGCCGACGGCCGAGTAGAGCTGGAGGAAGGGCAGCGCGAACACCGCCGGCGGCGCCATGCGGTTGGTCAGCAGCCAGAAGAACAGGTGCTTGTCGCCGAGGAACCGGTAGCGCGAGAAGGCGTAGGCGGCGGGGAGGGCCACCGACACCGAGATGACGGTGTTGATCACGACATACGTGATCGAATTGACGTAGCCCATGTACCAGGTCGGATCGATGAAGATCTTCTCGTAGTTCTCCAGGGTGAAGTTCTGGGGCCAGAGGGTGAAGCTGCCGAGGATCTCGTTGGTGGTCTTGAACGACATGTTCAGGAGCCAGTAGATCGGCAGCAGCACGCCGATGATGTAGAGCGCCGGGATCAGGTAGCGGGCGCGGAACACCGGCCCGCTCCGGCTTGGACTGACGACGATGCCGGTGGCGACGTCTGAACGGGCGGCCATGGCTTACCTCGCCTCGTTGCGCATCATCAGCGTGTAGAACAGCCAGCTGAAGAGGAGGATGATCAGGAAATAGATCAGCGACATCGCCGCCGCCGGTCCGAGGTCGAACTGGCCGAGCGCCGCCTTGACCAGGTCGATCGAGAGGAACGTCGTCGAGTTGCCGGGGCCGCCGCCGGTCAGCACCACCACTTCGGTGTAGATCATGAAGGAATCCATGAAGCGGAGCAGGATGGCGATGGTCAGCACGTACTTGAGCTTGGGCAGCTGGATGTAGCGGAACACCGCCCAGGGCCGGGCCCCGTCGATCTTGGCGGCCTGGTAGTAGGCGTCGGGGATCGAGACGAGGCCCGCATAGCAGAGCAGCACGACCAGCGACGTCCAGTGCCAGACGTCCATCAGCACCACGGTGAACCAGGCCGAGACCGGCTGGCGCGTGTAGTTGAAATCGATGCCGAGGGCATTGATGCCGCGGCCGAGCAGGCCGATGTCGGGCAGCGCCATGATGTTCCACATCGCGCCCACCACGTTCCACGGGATGAGCAGCGGCAGCGCCATCAGGACGAGGCAGACCGACACCCAGAAGCCCTTGCGGGGCATGGCCAGCGCGATCACCAGGCCGAGCGGGATCTCGATCACCAGAACCAGGCCGGTGAACAGGATCTGGCGGAGCAGGGAGGCGTGGAAGCGCTCGGAATTGAGCACGTCCTCGAACCATTGGACGCCGGCCCAGAAGAAGACGTTGTCGCCGAAGGTCTCCTGCACCGAGAAGTTCACCACCGTCATCAGCGGGATGATGGCGTTGAAGGCGACCAGGAGGACGACCGGCAGGACGAAGAACCATGCCTTGTGATTGACGACCTTGTTCATCTCGGTCTCCTCACTCCACCATCCAGCCGTCCTGGTAGACACAGGTATGGTCGGGATCGAAGCGGAGATGGGTGCGCTTCTCCGGCAGGCTCTGGCTTTCCGGCGCGAGCAGCTTGATCGTGCTGTCGCCGGCGCGGGTCTCGACGATCCGGTAGCGCCCGGCGTCGAGCACCCGGACGATGTCCGCCGGTATCCCCTCGGTCGCAAGGCTGACGAATTCCGGGCGGACCCCGATCTCGAGCCGCTTGCCGTTGGCGCGCACGCTGGCGGCATTGACGGACGGGACCGGCTGGCCGGCGAAGCGGGCGATGCCGCCGTCGACCTCGCAGGGCAGCACGTTCATCCCCGGCGAGCCGATGAAATGGCCGACAAAGGTGTGATGCGGCCGCTCGAACAGCTGGACGGGCGTGCCGACCTGCACGACCTCGCCTTCGTTCATCACCACCACTTCGTCGGCAAAGGTCAGCGCCTCGGTCTGGTCGTNNTCGTGGGTGACGTAGATCATCGTCCGCCGGATGCGCTGGTGGAGCTCCTTGAGCTTGGAGCGGAGCACCCACTTGAGATGCGGGTCGATGACGGTGAGCGGCTCGTCGAACATGATGACGTTGACGTCGGCGCGGACCAGGCCGCGCCCGAGCGAGATCTTCTGCTTGCCGTCGGCGGTGAGGCCGGAGGCGCGCCGGTCGAGCATGTCGTCCAGCTCGAGCATGGCGGCGATCTCGCGGACGCGCTTGTCGATGTCGGCCGGCGCCATGCCGCGGTTGCGGAGCGGGAAGGCGAGGTTCGCGTAGACGGTCATGGTGTCGTAGATGACCGGGAACTGGAACACCTGGGCGATGTTGCGCGCCTCCGGCGAGGCGACCGTGACATCGCGGCCGTCGAAGAGGATGCGCCCCTCGCTCGGCCGGAGCAGGCCGGAAATGAGATTGAGCAGCGTGGTCTTGCCGCAGCCGGACGGGCCGAGCAGGGCATAGGCGCCGCCATCCTTGAAGTCGAGGTCGAGGCGCTTCAGCGCCCAGTCGGCCGGCTTCTGCGGCGAGGCCACGTAGCTGTGGCGGATACCTTCGAGCACGATCCTAGCCATAGCCGCCTCCGGCGACGAACCGGCCGCCACGGTCGAAGAAGAAGCTCTGGTCCATGTCGACATAGAGCCGGGCCATCGAGCCCACTTCGAAGGGATGGATGCCGTGGGATTGCGAGACCCAGGTGCGGCCGTCGAGGTCGAAATGGACGACGCTCTCCGAGCCGCTCAGCTCGGCGACGATCACCCGCCCCTCGACCGGCGCGCCGCCGTCGCGCGCCACCGGCGAGATGTGGTGGGGGCGGATGCCGAGCGTGTAGTCGCCGTCGCGGAGAGCGGCCGCGTTCTTGCCGGCCGGAAGCCGGATCGCACTGCCGATCAGGATGTCGCCGCCGCGCTTGGCGACCGGCGCGGTGTTGATCGGCGGATCGGAGAAGACTTCGGCCGTCACGAGATCGGAGGGCTGGCGATAGGTCTCCTCGGTCGGCCCGAACTGGGTGATGCGGCCCTCGTGCAGGGTGGCCGTGTTGCCGCCGAAGAGCAGCGCCTCGGTCGGCTCGGTGGTGGCGTAGACGACGATGCGCTTGCCGCCCTCGAAGAAGCGGGGCAGCTCGTCGCGAAGCTCCTCGCGGAGCTTGTAGTCGAGATTGGCGAGCGGCTCGTCGAGGAGGATGAGGTCGGAATCCTTGACCAGCGCGCGCGCGATCGCGGTGCGCTGCTGCTGGCCGCCGGACAGTTCGCCAGGCCGGCGCTCGAGCATCGGCGTGAGCCGGAGGAGCGCCGCGGTGCTCATCACCCGCTCGCGGATCTGGTCGGCCGGCATCCCGGCGACGCGGAGCGGGGAGGCGATGTTCTCGAAGACGGTGAAGTTCGGGTAGTTGATGAACTGCTGGTAGACCATGGCGACGTTGCGCTTCTGGACCGGCACGCCGCGCACGCTCTTGCCGCGGAAGATCAGATCGCCGGTGGTCGGCTCGATCAGCCCCGCCATCAGCTGCATGAGCGTCGTCTTCCCGGCCAGGGTCGGGCCGAGGAGGATGTTGAAGGTCCCGTCGGCGAGCACGAGATTGGTCTCGCCGATATGGAGGTCGGCGCCGACGCGATAGGTGACGTTCCTGAGCTCGAGAGCCATGCCCGGCCTGGTTCCTTCCCGGAGTTGCCGCTCTTGCCGGCGGTCACCCTCCGGAGCGTATCAGAGATACGCCCCGGAGGACTCGTTCGTGGATCGGACTACTGGTTGGTCCAGCGCTGGATCAGGTCGTCATAGGCGACCGTCTGGCCCTGTTCCTTCTCGTTCTCGAGCTTAGCGGCGGGGCCATCGGCCTTGCCGAGCCACTCGGACGGGTCGACCTCGGGATTGAGGCGCGGGCCGCAACCGCCGTAGGTGTTGTTGGCCTCGTCCGCCGCCTGCATGCGGGCCATGATGTCGTCCATCTCCGTGGCGAGACGGTCCATGGCCTCCTGCGGGGTGAAGGCGCCCGAGTTGACGTCGCCGATCTGCTGCCACCAGAGCTGGGCGAGCTTCGGGTAGTCGGGGACGTTGATGCCGGTAGGCGTCCAGGCGACGCGGTCCGGCGAGCGGTAGAACTCGACCAGTCCGCCGAGCTTCGGCGCACGATCGGTGAAGCTCTGGTGGTTGATCGTCGAGTCACGGATGACGGTGAGCCCGGTCTGGCTCTTCTTGACGTCGACCGTCTTGGACACGACGAACTGGGCATAGAGCCAGGCGGCCTTGCGGCGGTCGACCGGCGTGGAGTTGAACAGCGTCCACGAACCGGCGTCCTGGTAGCCGAGCTTCATGCCCTCCTTCCAGTACGGGCCATGCGGCGACGGCGCCATCCGCCACAGCGGGGTGTCGGTGTCGTCGACGGTGTTGTTGCCCTCGGCCTTCGGCTTCACCATGTCGGCGGTGAAGGCGGTGTACCAGAANNTCTGCTGGGCGACGTTGCCCTGGCTGAGCGCCGGCAGCGACTGGTAGAAGTCGAGGTCGGCGGCGCCGGGGGGCGCATAGGCGCGGAGCCACTCGTCCCACTTGGCGATGGCGTAGACCGACGCAGGGGCGTTGGTGCCGCCGCCGCGGGCCACTGCCGCGCCGCTCGGGTTGCACGAGCCCTCGTCCATGCGGATGCCCCACTCGTCGATCGGCCGGCCATTGGGCAGGCCAGGCGAGGTCGAGCCGGCCATCGACAGCCACGCGTCGGTCATGCGCCAGCCGAGGTCGGGTGCGCGCTTGCCGTAGTCCATGTGGCCGTAGACGCGGACGCCGTCGATTTCCTTCACGTCGTTGGTGAAGAAGTCGGCGATGTCCTCATAGGCAGACCAGTTGACCGGGACGCCGAGCTCGTAGCCGTACTTGGCCTTGAACTTCTCCTTGATCTCCGGCCGGTCGAACCAGTCCTTGCGGAACCAGTAGAGGTTGGCGAACTGCTGGTCGGGCAGCTGCCAGATCTTGCCGTCCGGGCCGGTGGTGAAGGAGATCCCGATGAAGTCCTCGATGTCGAGCATCGGGTTGGTGACGTCCTTGCCCTCGCCCGACATCCAGTCGGTGAGGTTGGTGGCGCTCTGCAGCCGCGAATGCGTGCCGATCAGATCGGAGTCGTTGATGTAGGCGTCGTACAGATTGCGGTTGGTCTGCATCTGGGTCTGGACCGCCTGCACCACCTCGCCTTCGCCGAGGAGCTGGTGGTTGACCTTGATCCCGGTGATCTCCTCGAACGCCTTGGTGAGGACCTGGGACTCATAGGTGTGCGTCGGGATGGTCTCCGACAGCACGTTGATCTCCATGCCGGCGAAGGGCTTCGCGGCATCGATGAACCACTGCATTTCCTTCATCTGCTCGTCGCGCGAGAGCACTGAAGGCTGGAATTCGGAATCGACCCACCTCTCCGCGGCTGCCATGTCCGCGAAGGAGGGGCCTGTTCCGAACGCCACCAGCAGCGCGGCTGCTGATACCGTATATCGGATTGACATGATCGCTTCCTCCATGACTGCGCCTTTTCCTTCTTTAGCCCTGCCCCGGCGCGGCGCACGAAGTCGCCGGAGCCCCGATCGCTGACCGTTTGCGCCGCACGTCGGCGGCGCGCTGGTCACCGAAACCCTTGCCGCCCCTGCCGGCGGCCGTCGTGATGGTCTGTGGTTCGGAACGAGCCATCGCCTCACCTCGCCCCAACCGCCTGCGATGCGACGCTGGCCTGCGCGAGATAGGCCTCGAGCGCGCTGCGACCGTCGTCCGAGATGTGCAGGCCGAGCTTGGAGCGGCGCCAGAGGATGTCCTCGGCGGTCTCCGCCCATTCGTTGCCGATGAGATAGTCGACCTCGCGCTGGGTAAGGCCCGCCCCGAAGTCGGCGCCGAGTGCGTCCCGGCTCGTCGCCGAAGCGAGAACGCGGTCGACCCGCGTGCCGTAGGCGCGGCAGAGCCGCCAGACCATCTCGGGGTCGAGGAAGGCATAGTGCTCGGCCTTGCCGCGCTCCCACTCGCGAAACAGGGTCGCCTTGATGTCGCCGCCGGGCAGGGTGGCGTTCGCCGTCCACGGCCCGCGCATGTGGGGAAAGGTCGGGCCGAGCAGGTCCATGGCTTCCTCGGCCAGCCGGCGATAGGTGGTGATCTTGCCGCCGAACACCGACAGAAGGGGGCCCTGGCCGGCCTGCACGTCAAGGCTGAGCACGTAGTCGCGCGTCGCTTCCTGGGCCTTGGACGCGCCGTCGTCATAGAGCGGGCGCACCCCGGAATAGGTCCAGCGGATCTGGTCGCGCGTGACCGGCTTGGCGAGATATTCGCTCACCGCCGCAAGCAGATAGTCGGTCTCGGCATCGGTGATGGCGACGTCCGCCGGGTCGCCGCGGAAGTCCTCGTCGGTGGTGCCGATCAGGGTGAACTCGCGCTCGTAGGGGATGGCGAAGCAGATCCGCCCGTCGGCATTCTGGAAGATGTAGGCGCGGTCATGGTCGAACAGCCGCTCGACGACGATGTGGCTGCCCTTGACGAGACGGGTCGGGCTGGGGTCGTTCTGCCCGATCACGCTGTGCAGCACCTCCGACACCCAGGGGCCGGCCGCGTTGACGAGCGCGCGGGCCGTGACCTCGAAGCGTCGCCCGTTGCGCTGGTCCTCGAGCACGAGGTGCCACAGCCGGTCCCGGCGGCGCGCTTCGACGCAGCGCGTGCGGGTGGTGATCTCGGCGCCGCGATCGGCAGCGTCGCGGGCGTTGAGGACGACGAGGCGGGCATCGTCGACCCAGCAGTCGGAGTATTCGAAAGCGCGGGTGAACGCGGGCTTCAGTGGCCGGCCGGCTTCGTCGCGGCGGAGATCGAGGCTGCGCGTGGGCGGCAGGATGTGGCGGCCACCGAGGTGGTCGTAAAGAAAGAGGCCGAGCCGGATGACCGGCCACGGCCTCAGGCCACCGTGGTGCGGGAGGACGAACCGCAGGGGCCAGACGATGTGGGGCGCCGAGGCGAGCAGGACCTCGCGCTCGCGGAGCGCCTCGCGCACGAGGCGAAACTCGTAGAATTCGAGATAGCGCAGGCCGCCATGGACCAGTTTGGTCGAGGCCGAGGACGTGGCGCCGGCGAGGTCGCCCATTTCGGTGAGGAAGACGCTGAGGCCACGGCCCTGGGCATCACGGGCGATTCCGCACCCGTTCACGCCACCGCCGATTACCGCGAGATCGTAGGTCCGCGCGGGCCCCATCTTCCTCCCCGATGCTCAGGTGCTGATTTTCGCCTTGCTGCGTCGCGAAACAAAGAACGCCCGCTAATGGTGCAATGCGAAAGAAACGCGCCTGAATATTTCTTATCGACGAGGATAGGTCATGCCAAAAGAAAATCAAACGAAAAAAATGAAAGGCTACGAAATCGGTGGCTCACGCCGAAACCAGCGTCTCAACCTCCGGGTCGGCAGGGGAATCAGGCGTCGGCGGTCGTCTCGTCTGCGGTCGACTCGAAACCGGGCACCACCTCGACCGTGACGCCGTTGTGGCGGCAGATGTCGGAGATCGCTTCCGGCGGAGACCGGTCGGTGACAAAGCAGTCGACCTGAGAGATGTGGCCGATCCGCACGGGCGCCGTGCGGGTGAACTTCATGGCATCGGCGACGAGGATCACATGGCGCGCATTGCGGATGATCGCCCGCGCCGCCATCACCTCGCGGTAGTCGAAGTCGAGCAGGGCGCCGTCGTCATCGATCGCCGAGACGCCGATCACCGCCCGGTCGACCTTGAACTGGGAGATGAACTCGATGGCGCTCTCCCCGACGATGCCGCCGTCGGTCTTGCGTACCATGCCGCCCGCGACGATCACCTCGATCTCGGGCAGCGGCGTCAGGATGTGGGCGACGTGAATGTTGTTGGTGATCACGAGCAGCCCCTCGTGGTGGACGAGATGCCGGGCGACTTCCTCGGTGGTCGTGCCGATGTTGACGAACAGCGACGAGTTGTTCGGGATCAGCGAGGCGGCGAGCTGGCCGATCCCTTCCTTCTCGACCTGGGCGAGGATGCGCCGCGCGTCATAGGCGACGTTCTCGACCCCGGACGAGAGGAGCGCGCCGCCATGAACGCGGGTCAGGACGCGCTGGTCGCAGAGGTCGTTGAGGTCCTTGCGGATGGTCTGCGGCGTCACCTCGAACCGCGCGGCAAGGTCTTCGACCAGCACCCGCCCGCTCTGGCGGGCGAGATCGAGGATCTGCTGCTGGCGGAAGCTGTACTGGATGGACACCACGTCCCCTCCCTTCGGAGCGGCCGGCGGTCGCCGGGCGTCTGGGCAAGGGGAGTCCTATAGTGAACCCGGCGCGGGTGTCCATCCGCGCATGCGATGGCCGGGTTCTTCGCAGCGACGGCGGATCACGAGACCAATCCCGCCCTGGCGAGGCCGCCGGGCGATGAGCGGAGCTTGTCGGAGAGCTCGGCCGCCGCATGGACGAGAGCCTGGCGATAGCGCTCGTAGTTGCGCGCGGCGTCTTCTCGGGGCGCGATCAGGCAGAGCGTCGCCACGCAGGTGCCGCCGTCCTGGTGGACGGGGGCGGCGAAGCAGTGGGTGAAGTTGTCGGCGAGTGAATCGAAGGAGAAGAAGCCCGCTTCCCGCGCGCCGCGCACCTCCGCAAGGAACGTCTCGGTCGGCAGGCGCGCCCCGCTCGGCAGCACGAAGTCTTCGGCCGGGATCATGTCGCAGACCTCGTCGTCGCTCATGTGCGAGACGAGGAGGCGGCCGGACGCGGTCCACGGGATCGGGACCCGCTCGCCGAGGTCCGAGCTGATCCGGAACGGCCGCCGCCCCTCGTGCATCATCGCCACGGTGTACTTGTCGCCGTCGAGCAGACAGAGCTGCGAGGTCTCTCGCGTCACTTCCGAAAGGTGGTCGAGATAGGTGCGGCATTCGCGCGTCACGTCGAGGCGCTGCTGGTAGGCGAGGCCGAGGAAATAGAGCCGGCGGCCGAGAAACACGCGCCCCTCCTTGTCGGCATATTCGAGCACGCCCGCCGCGAGCAGCAGGTTGACGAGTTCATAGGCGGTTGATTTCGGCGCGCCGATCCGGGTGGCGATCTCGTAGGGCCGCATCGGCTGCCGCCGTTCGCGCAGCACGTCGAGAATGTCGAAGGCGCGGTCGAGACCACGCATCCGCCCCCGGCCGGCGATGTCGACGACCGGCGCGGGCGCGCGTGATTCCGACGGTTTCCCCATTGCCTCTTCTCCAACTGACGGATAGCATCCGATGTCCATTATAGCAGGATATATTCCGGTATAGCGGACTAGTCTATCGGGCACGTATCGGGGATCCGGTTTTCACCAGGCAAATGCGATGGAGAGACCGGCCTGCCGATGCGGGCTGCCCGACATCGACCCCATAACAGCGGAGAGGGGAAGCAATGAAAAAGCGCACGTCTTTGTGGGCGACCGCCGGCGTCTTCTGCCTGGGCGTTCTCACCACCGTCGGGTTCAGCGTTCAGGCGAATGCCGCGGCCAAGTGCATCACCGGGGACCGCAAGCCGCCCTATACGCTCGGCTGGGCCAACATCTACTCGGTGCCGACCTGGATGAAGCAGACTGAGGGCACGATCACCTCGATGGTTGAGGAGCTCAAGAAGGAAGGGCTCGTCGACGAACTGGTGATCACCGACGCCCAGGGCGACGCCAACACCCAGATCCAGCAGATCCAGTCGATGATCGACGCCGATGTCGACGCGATCCTGCTCATCGCCGGCTCGTCCACTGCGCCGGCCCGCGTCATCGAGGCTGCCTGCGCCAAGGGCATCGCCGTCATCAACTTCGACAGCCTCGTCGACACCGACCAGGTCACCGCCAAGATCAACACCGACTCCAACAAGTGGGGCGACACGGCGGCCAAGTGGCTGATCGAGCAGCTCGGCGGCAAGGGTAAGATTCTCGTCCTCAACGGTCCGGCCGGCGTCTCGGTCAGCGAGGATCGCCGCGCCGGCGCCAACGAGGCGCTCGCCGCCAACCCGGGCATCGAGATCCTTGCCGAGACCAACACCGCCTACAACGTCGCTCCGGCGCAGGAAGCGGTGACCAGCCTGCTCTTCGCCCATCCCGAGATCGACGGCGTGCTCTCGCTCGGCGGCGCCCTCTCGGCCGGCGCCATCCTGGCGATGGACAAGCAGGGTCGTCCGATGGTGCCGATCACCGGCGAAAACGCCCGCCAGTTCCTCGAGCTGTGGAAGGACAAGGGCTTGACCTCCTGGGCGACCATGCAGCCCAACTGGCTCGGCGCGCTCGCCGCCTATGCCGCGGTCAAGGCGCTGCAGGGCGAGGACGTGCCGGCCTTCATCGAGGTGCCGCTGCCGATCATCGACAACAGCAACATCGACGAGTATCTGGCCCGCGCCGCAGACTTCCCGGCCGACGGCTACATCTACTCGCCGTACGACCAGAAGCTGTTCGACGAGCTGATCGCCCAGTAGTCGGACCCGATTGGACCGGCGAGGGTCGATGACGTCCGTACCGATCGTTGCTGCGCGGGGCGTGTCGAAGTCGTTCTTCGGCAACCGCGTCCTCAGCGACGTGTCCATCGCGCTTGCCCCGGGGCGCATTCATGCGCTCCTCGGTGAGAACGGCGCGGGCAAGTCGACCCTCATCAATCTGCTGTCGGGAGCCCTCGTTCCCGACAGCGGTTCCATCGAGGTCGATGGGCGGAGCGTGCGCAGCCTGACGCCGAGTGAGGCCCGCCGTGCCGGCATCGCCGTCGTCCAGCAGGAGCTTGGTCTCACCAGCGACCTGTCGGTGGCCGAGAACATCGGCCTCGGCGCCTATCCCCGCCGGTTTGGCCTGATCGACTACCGCCGGCTTGCCCGCCGGGCGCGGGAGGTCTGCGACCTCGTCGGCCTCCACGAGGACCTCTCCACCCCCGTCGCCGGCCTGCCGCTCGGGCGCCGGCAGCTGGTCGAGATCGCCAAGGCCCTGTTTCGCGAGCCGCGGGTCCTCATCCTCGACGAGCCGACCTCGTCGCTGTCCGCCCACGAGGCCGACACCCTCACCCGGCTGCTCCGTCGCCTCCGTGACGCCGGCACCGCCGTTCTCTACATCTCCCACCGCCTCAACGAGGTGATGCGGCTCTGCGATCATGTCACCGTCCTCAAGGACGGCGCGCTCACCGCCGACCGCTCGCTGGAGGGCGTCGACGCAAGCGGCCTCGTGCGCCTGATGGTGGGCCGTGACCCGGGCGATCTGTTCCCGCGCTGGACCCCGTCCGACGCGCGCGAGACGGTGGTGACGGTCACCGGCTTCAGCGCCGGCGTCCTCCGCGACATCGATCTCGAGATCCGCCGCGGCGAAATCCTCGGCATCGGCGGGCTCGTCGGCCAGGGCCAGGAGGAGCTCCTGCTCGGCCTCTACGGTGCCCTTCCCGGCAAGGCGCGCAAGGCCGCGTTCAACGGCGTCGCCGGCCTTCCCGGTTCGGTGATGCGCGCCAACGCGCTGGGCCTCGCCTATGTTCCCGCCGACCGCAAGCGGGAGGGGCTCCATCTCACCCACACCATCGCCTGGAACATGATGGTGCCGTCCTTCGGCCGCGCGCGTGCCCTGTCGTTCCGGCGCCGCGCCGACGAGCGCGCGCTCGCCACCGCGCTGGCCGACCGGCTCGACATCAAGGGCGACCTGACCCGCCAGGTCCAGGCGCTGTCGGGCGGCAACCAGCAGAAGGTGGCGCTCGCCAAGTGGATGCCGAGCGATCCCCCGATCCTTCTCCTCAACGACCCCACCCGCGGCGTCGACGTCGAGACCAAGCGCGAGATCTACGTCCTCCTCCGCAGCTTTGCGGCCGAGGGCCGCGCCGTGGTGCTGTCGAGCTCCGATACCCCGGAGCTCGTCCATCTCTGCGATCGGGTCGCGGTCATGCGCGAGGGGCGGATCGTCTCCACCCTCGCCCATGGCGAGGCCACCGAGGAAGCGATCGTCGCGGCCGCCATGGCCGCCGAGCCGGCGCGGGCGGCGGCATGAGCACGCCGTCGGCGGTGGCGCAGCGCTCGCTCTACTGGCCGGTCCAGTGGAGCCGCAATCGCGGCCTCTTCGGCCTCTTCGTCGTGGTCGTCGGTTTCCTCCTGCTCTACGCCTACCTCTTCCCCGGCTTCCTCAGCGTCAGCGGCGTCGCCAAGTTCACCCAGAGCTGGTTCCCGCTGGCGCTGGTGGCGATGGCCCAGGCCATCCTCATGCTCACCGGCGGCATCAGCCTCGCCATCGGCCCGCTCGTCAGCCTCGGCGCGGTGGTTGCCGCCACCACCATGACCGGGCCGCCCGGCGCCCTCGGCGGCATCGCCGCGGTCGCGCTCACCGGGCTCGGCATCGGCGCGGTCAGCGGCGTGATCGTGGTCCGCCTGCGCCTCCCCGCCATCGTCGTCACCCTCGCCGCGGCCTTCATCATCGGCGGCGTCGCGCTCCTCATCCTGCCGCGGCCGGGCGGCGCGATCCCGCTGTGGTTCTCCGAACTGCTCGCCGGCAACATGCCGGTGGCGCTCGGCGTGCTCGTCGTCATCGCGCTCCTGTGGAAGGTCTATCTCGCCACCCCGCTCGGCCTCAGTCTCTACGCCGCGGGCGAGAACCCGGTCGGCGCCTACCGCTCCGGCGTGCCGGTCGATGCGGCGCGCATCGTCGCCTACGCGATCAGCGGCCTCCTCTGCACGCTCGCCGGCCTTTTCGTCGCCGCCCAGACCGGCTCGGGCGACCCGGTCATCGGCAACGCCTTCACGCTCAACTCGATCGCCGCGGCGGTTCTCGGCGGGGTGGGTTTTCTCGGCGGCCGCGGCACCATGCGCGGCGCCCTCGCCGGCAGCCTGCTGCTCAGCCTGATGATCAGCGTGATGTTCTTCCTCGGCTTCTCGCCGGTGGCGCAATACGTCGCCCAGGGCCTCATCATCATTGGCGCGGTGGCGCTTCCCGAGATCCGGCGCTGGAGGACCGTCGTATGAGCACGCCGGCGACCGAACGCTTCCCCGGCTTCCGCATCATGAACGTGCTGCGCAGCCGCGCCTTCCTCACGGTGGCGATCGTTGCCGCCGTGTGGGTGATCGCCGGCCTGCTCAAGCCCGGCTTCGGCGCCTACGGGCACCTCCGCTATCTCCTCGAGCTGGCGGCGGTGATCGGCATCGTCGCCATCGGCCAGACGCTGGTGGTCATTGCCGGCGGCATCGACCTCTCCGTCGGCGCCATCGTCACCGTCAGCGCCGTCGGCGTGCCTCTCGCGAGCTTTGCCGGTGACACCAGCGGGATCGGCGCCATCGCCATCGTGCTGGCCGCGGCGACCGGCATCGGATTCCTCAACGGGCTCGGCGTCGCCTTCCTTCGCGTCCATCCCATGATCATGACCCTCGCGATGGCGACGTTCCTCCAGGGTGTCCTCATCCTCATCGCCGGCGGCACGGCGATCTCGGCCGGCAGCCCGGTGCTGAGCTGGCTCGGCAACGCCCGGCCGATCGGCATACCGGCCGGGGTGGTGCTGTGGATCTTTGCCGCGGCGGCGGCCCTGCTCCTCATGCACACCACGCCCTTCGGGGCGAGGGTCTATGCGCTCGGCGCCAACCCGCTCGCGGCGGCGCTGTCCGGCATCAACACCCGCGCCACCACCATTGCCGTCTATGCGATCTGCGGCTTCTTCGCGGGCCTTGCCGGCGTCCTCGTTCTCGGCATGAACGGCCAGGGCTATGTCGGCATCGGCGATCCCTACCTGCTCGCCTCCATCGCCGCTGTGGTCCTCGGCGGAACCTCGATCCTCGGCGGCAGCGGCACCTATGCCGGCACGATCCCGGGCGCCGTCCTCCTCGTCACCATCACCGCGCTGATCACGGTGGTGAACGCCTCGCCCGGCTGGCGCAGCATCCTTTTCGGCTCGCTCATCCTCGTGCTGCTGCTCTTCTCGGGGCGCGAGGCGGCGCGGCGCTAGCCGAAGCCGATCAGCCCGCACTTGCTACGAGGCAGCCTCCCATGCACACCGGCGTCACCCACCAGCTCGACCTCGACCGCGACGGCAAGGAGCTCTCGTTCCTCGGCATCCCGTTCTCGGTCGACCGCTCGCCCTATTTCCACGTCAAGGTGCCGGTCTGCGTCCTCCGCAATGGTGACGCCCTCGCTCCTGATGATGGCCGGCAACCACGGCGACGAGTACGAGGGCGAGCTGTCGCTGGCCCGGCTGATCCGGGCCCTCGACCCGTCGCGGATCCGTGGCCGCCTGACGATCCTGCCGATCGCCAACGCCCCCGCGGTTCGGGCGGCACGGCGGTGTTCGCCCCTCGACGGCGGCAATCTCAACCGCGCCTTCCCCGGCAGTCCCGACGGCACGCCGACCAGCCGCCTCGCCCATTTTCTCGAGTCCTACCTGTTTCCCCGCCACGACGTCGTCTTCGACATCCACTCGGGCGGCACCTCGATGGAGCACGTCCTCTGCGCGCTGGTCGAGCGCCACGACGATCCCGCCATGCATCAGCGCGCGCTGGCGTTGATGACCGGGCTCGGCCTCGCCTATGGCTTCGTCGCCGACAATGGCCCGGCGGCCCCGACCTCGATGGGGGCGGCGCGGCGGGCCGGGGTGATCGGCGTCAGCGGCGAGTTCGGCGGCGGCGGCACCGTCACGCCGGCAAGCATGGCCGCGACGCGCCACGCCATCGACAGTCTCCTCCTAGCGCTCGGCATGGTCGAGGCGCCGGTGTTCGGCGCAGCGAGGCCCCATCACGGGCCGATGCAGGTCCTCTCGCTCGCCCGCCACAGCCAGGCGATCTACGCCACCCGCCATGGCTGGTTCGAGCCGGCGGTGCTGCCCGGCGCCACGGTCGCGGCCGGTGATGTCGCCGGCTGGTACCATGACCTCGAGGATCTCGAGCGTCCGGAGGAGGAGCTTCGTTTCGCCGAAGGCGGCGTCGTTCTCTCGCGCCGCCTGCATGCGATGTGCGAGGCCGGCGACTGCCTGATCCAGGTCGCCGAGCCCGTCGATTAGACGGCTATGCTCTCCGGCGTCGCGCCGCGCCGCTCGACGAGCAGGATGTGGTCGGCGGCCAGCACCACCTCGCCCCGCTGATTGAGCACCTCGCAGCGCTCGACGACGCGGCCCGATCGCGGGCGCTTCGGGTCGTCCTCTTTGGCGGTGATGGTCACGCGCGTGCGGATGGTGTCGCCGATGAAGACCGGCCGGATGAAGCGCAGCCGGTCGTAGCCGTATGAGAAGGCGACGGGGTTGATCAGCGTCGCGGTCAGGCCGACGCCGATCGCGAACACCATCGTGCCGTGGGCGACCCGCTGCCCGAAGGGCGTGGTCTTGGCGAACTCCGCATCCATGTGGTGCGGAAAGAAGTCCCCGGTGTGCCCGGCGTGGACGACGAAATCGGTCTCGGTGATGGTCCGGCCGGAGCTCTCCCGCGCCGCGCCGATGGTGTAGTCCTCGAAGAAGATCGCCTGGTTCATCGGGGTTCCCGCCGCTTGCCGTCTTCCCGTCTATGAAGACAACTCTCGCCTGTAGACGAAAGATGAGCCTTGGCCGCTCTATTGCCGTCGCCCGGCGGGCATAGCATTGTGCGCATGTGAATATATGATTTCACTGGAGCCGCACCGCTTGGAGTCCGATCGCCCGGATCGATATCGCGCCCCGGCCCTCGACAAGGGGCTGGACATCCTCGAGCTGCTGGCGGCCGTGGATGCCGGTCTGAGCCAGGCAGCGATCGCCAAGCGCCTCAACCGAAGCCACAACGAGCTCTATCGCATGCTCGATACGCTGGTGCGCCGCGGCTATGTCGCGCGGGACGAGGGCGACCGCTATTCGCTGACCCTCAAGCTGTTCGGCCTCGCCCATCTCCATGCGCCGGTTCGCCGGATGGTCTCCTACGCGACGCCGATGATGCGGGATCTCGCGCAGGCCACCCAGCAGGCCAACCAGCTGGTGGTGTTCGACCGCGGCTCGGTGGTGGTGATCGCCCAGCAGGAGGCGCCGAGCTACTGGGGCATATCGATCCGGGTCGGCTCCCATGTCAGCCTGTTCGACACCGGTTCCGGCCACGTCCTGCTCGCCTTCCGGCCGCATGAGGAGCGGCTGATGATGATCGCCGAGCACGTCCCGGGCGGGGAGGCGCCGGCGATCGAGCCCGAGTTCCGTGCCCGCCTCGAGGACATCCGCAATCGCGGCTACGAGATGATGCCGAGCATACAGATCGCCGGCGTCTTCAATCTCTCGGCGCCAGTGCTCGGCCCCGACGGCCGCGCCATCGCCGCGCTCACGGTGCCCTATATCCATCTCGCCAACGTGTCCTCGGCGCCGGACATCTCCGCCACCATCAAGCTCATCCAGTCGACCGCCGCCCGGCTGTCGCAGCTGGCGGGATCGGATGTCGCCGCGCCGTAGGCGGCCCGCCTGGTGGAGCGGATTTGACATCGGACCACTAGATCGTCGCCCGCACATGCGCTTCGCGCCCGTAGAGGGAGACGAGGACGATGATGACGAGGCCGAGGGCCGCCTGGACCAGCGACGGCTGCAGCCCGAGGCCGATGAGGAGGGTGTTGATCTGGGTCAGCACCACCGCACCGGCGACGGTACCGAGGAACGAGCCGCGGCCGCCGACCAGCGCCGTGCCGCCGATCACCACCGCGGCGATCGTCTGGAACAGGTAGGGCTGGCCGACGTCGCCATAGGCCGAGCCGGTGAAGCCGAGCAGCAGCACGCCGGCGACGGCGGCGAAGAAGGCGCTCAGCGCGAAGGTGACGATCCACATCCGGAGCGGGTTGATCAGCGCCAGCGCCGCGGCCCGGGGGTTGCTGCCGAGCGCGAACAGCCGCCGGCCGTAAGGGGTGCGGTTGAGGACGACGATGATTACGACGGAGAGGGCGATGAAGGCCGGGATCAGCCAGGGCACCGGTATCGGCCCCACCGAGCCGCCGATCGAGACGAATTTGGTCACCGCCTCCGGCGCCGAGCCCGACGGAAATCCGCGGGTCCACACCAGCACCGCGCCCTGGACGATGGTGCCGATGCCGAGCGTGACGATCAGCGGATGGAGGTTGAGACCGGCCGATATCGCGCCGTTGAGGGCGCCGATCCCGAGGGCCAGCACGCCGACGATGGCGCAGACCAGGACGAAGTTCATGCCGTCGCCGTAGAGCTGCGCCGCGACGACATTGGCGAAGCCGATGACGAACGGGATCGAGAGGTCGATGCCGCCGATGATGATGGTGAGGGTCTGGCCGACGCAGGCGACCGCCAGCAGGCAGGCCAGCACCAGCATCGCCCGGATCGAGAAGGCCGAGGAGTAGCCCTCGATCAGCGCCGAGCCGGCGAGGAAGAGGAGTACCGCGATGAGGATCGCGCCGGCGACGCGCGCCCCGGTGCTGTTGAGATGGACCCTCATCGCTGCCTCGCCCGCTTCTCGATCCGGTCCTGGATCGCCGTCAGGCAGATCGCGATCACCAGGATCGCGCCATAGGCGATCTGGAGGACGAAGGTCGAGACGTTGAAGAGCGTCAGGACGCTCTGGATCAGGAAGATGCAGATGGCGCCGATCGCGGCGCCGAGCAGCCCGCCCCGGCCGCCGGCGAGGCTGACGCCGCCGAGCGCCACGGCCGAGATCGCGATCAGCGTATAGGTCGGGGCGATGTTGCCGTCGGCGGAGCCGATCAGCGCGGTCAGCATCAGCCCGGCGATGCCGGCAAAGACGCCCGTGACGACGTAGGAGAGGAAGCGCACCAGCGGCACGTCGACCCCGGCGGTATAGGCGGCGCGGTCGTCCGAGCCGGTCGCCATCAGGTGGTCGTAGTAGGGCAGGCGCCGGATGCCCCACCAGATCAGGAAGATGGCGGCGAGCGGCACGATCGAAAGACTGCCCGAGAACAGCTTCAGCCAAGCCGGCACCGAGCCCATCGGGGAGGGGAGGATGGTGAGCGTGACGCCGACCAGGACCAGATAGGTGCCGAGGGTGGCGACGATCGGCTGGATGCGGACATAGGCGGCGAGAAAGCCGTTCACCGCGCCGACCGCAGCGCCGATCAGCAGCGCGGCGGGGACGATGACGAAGGGCGAGCTCATGCCGAGCTCGGTGATCATCACCTTGACGACGATGGCGTTGACGAAGCCCATCAGCGGTCCGACCGAAACGTCGATGCCGCCCCGTCCGCCGAGGATTGCCGGCGTCGAGGCGAGCGCGGCGCCGATCAGCGGTGCGGCGAGGCCGATCAGCGTGCCCCAGTTGCCCGGCGCGAATCGCACCGGGTTGAGCACCACATTGAGGACGAGGAGCACGAGGAGAAGGAGCGGCGCGAAGCCGGTCCGCCTCCACATCAGCCAGACGATCCCCGGCCGCCGCGCAGTGCTATCGGTCACGGCGGTCATTGGCGCTTGCCGAACATGGCGGCAATCACCCGGTCGCTGTCGAGCGCCTGGCCGGACAGGGTGGCGAACAATTCGTTCTCGCGAAAGACGAGGACGCGGTCACACAGGGTCACGATCTCCTCGATCTCGGAAGAGAGGATAACCAGCGCCACGCCCTCCCGGGCGAGCTCGCGGAAGACGCCGTAGAGCGTCTGGCGCGTGGCGATGTCGACGCCGCGGGTCGGGTCGTTGAGGAGCAGGAAGCGCGGATCGTGGGCGAGCCAGCGGGCGAGCAGCACCTTCTGCTGGTTGCCGCCCGATAGCGCGGTGATCGGCGCCCGCGGGTTCGGCGCCACGATCGACAGCTGCCGGTGGAACTTCTGGTAGCGCTCGCGGCGCGAACGCCGGCTGATCAGCCCGCCGCGCACGTCCCGGCCGATCGTGGCGATCGCGAAATTGTCGAGGATCGACAGGGCCGGGAAGATGCCGGTCGCCCGCCGGTCGCGGGGGAGGTAGGCGATGCCGTGGCGGACCGCCTGGCGGAAGCCCTCCACCCTCGCACCGGCGCCGCCATCGCTGACCACGACTTCGCCGCTCCGCGGCGGGTGGAGCCCGGCCAGGGTCTCGAGAAAGCGTTCCTGGCCGTGGCCGTCGAGGCCGGAGAGGCCGACGATCTCGCCGGCCTGCACGGTCTCGCTGAACGGGGCCTTGCCGGCGGCGAGCGCGAGGCCGGCGGCGCGAAGCTCGGCGCTCGGGCGTCCGGCCTCAGCCATGGGCGCGCTCCGCGAGGATCTCGGGCGCCATCCGCGACAGGAGAAGCTCCGGCGTCGCATCGGCGCGGTCGAGCGTCTCCACCATCTTGCCGCTCCGCAGGACCGTGATGCGGTGGGAGAGGCGCATCACCTCGTCCATGCGATGGGAGATGAAGAGGATCAGGCAGCCCTCCCGGGCGAGCCGCTCGATCAGGGTGAAGACGGTCTCGCGGTCGGTGAAGTCGAGCGCCGCGGTTACCTCGTCGAGGATCAGGATGCGCGGCTTGCGGACGAGGGCGCGGGCCAGCACCACGAGCTGCTGCGTGGCGAGCGGCAGGTGCCCCGCCTCGGCGTCGGGATCGACCGTGCCGGGCGTGCAGAGCGCCAGCGCCTCGCGGACGGTGTCGCGCCGGGCGCGCCGCGGCAGACGGCGGTGGATGATCCCGTCATAGCCGAGGAGGACGTTGTCGGTGACGGTCCGGTCCGGCGCCACCAGCACTTCCTGGAACACGGTGGCGAAGCCGTGGCGCTGGAACGCGGGCGGGTTGCGGCCGTCGAACCGCGCGCCGTCGAGGCGGACCTCGCCGCGGTCGGGCGCGACGATGCCGGAGAGCAGCTTGACCAGCGTCGACTTGCCCGAGCCGTTCTCGCCCATGATGGTGTGGACGGTCCCGGCCGCGAACGAGACGGTGGCGCCGTCGAGAGCGACGGTCTCGCCGTAGCGTTTGGAGAGGTTGACGATCTCGAGCATCGCGACGGGTGCGCCGAAGGCCCCGCCGGTATCGCTCCGGCGGGGCCGTCGTCAAGGGAGCGTCGCTACTGCGCGGCGCAGGCGCCGGGCACCTTCGAATAGTCGAAGCCGATCGACGCCGGGTTGGTGAAGTAGGCGTTCATCAGCGCTTCCGGCATCGGGTCGGTCGGCGGCACCGGGAAGACCGACACCGAGTCCGGCGTCATGCAGTCCTGGTACCACTTGCCGAGGTCGGCGCCGCTGACCGGGGGGATCGGGATCATCAGCACATTGAGCTTCGGCTTCTGGCCCTCGAGGATGCGGAGGCCGACCCGGAACAGCGCCTCGGCGTTCCAGCCCGGCAGAACGGCGTGGCCCTCGAAGCGGTACTTGTCGGGGTTGGCCTTCCAGTAGCCGAGCGCGTCACCGGTGATCGAGCCGGTGATCAGCGGCGCCGGCCGGCCGGCTTCGGCGAAGGCCTCGGCGACGACGCGCGACTCCGAGCCCGTGGTCCACACCGCGTCGATCGGCGTCGGGTTGGTGGCGAGCGCCTGCAGCACCACCGTCTTGGTGACGTTGGCGGTCCAGTTGCCGTTGACCGAGCGGACGACCTTGAGGTCGGGATACTCGGCGAGCACCTTGTCGGCGCCGGCCTTTTCCATGGCGACGATCGGCGCGCCGGCGATGCCCTCGACGAGGAGCACGTTGCCCTTGCCGTCGAGGCCCTTGGCGATCGCATCCATCATCTCGAGGCCCCAACGGCTGTAGTTGGAATCGACGTTGATGGCATAGGGGCTGGTGACGTAGGCCGAGATGGTGACGAACGGGATGCCGGCGTCGTAGGAGGCCTTGATCACGTCGTCGAGGCCGGTCGACGAGCCGGGGATCGCGGTGATGATCGAGCAGCCCGATTCGATGAAGGTGCGGACCTGGTTGATCTGCTGGCTGACGTCGCCGTTCGAGTCGGAGACCTCGAAGGACGAGGCGTCGCCGCTCGCGATCAGCCCGTCGACCAGACGCCGCAGCTCGTTGGTCAGCGACACGCGCCACGGGTTGCCCTGGTAGGACTCGGAATGGCACCACTTCCAGGGCTTCGCCTTGGGCGTGAAGTTGTCATAGGCCGACGGCATAAGCTCCTGCGAGGCGTCGACGTAGAGCGCCTTGAGCTCGTCCGGCAGCGAGGCGGTCAGGTCCTCCCCCGCCGCCATGGCCGAGGTGGCGAACAGCGCCGCGGCGGCAGCCGCGAGCATCGATAGCTTCAGGTCAGGCATTGGTCTCTTCCTCCAGTTGTCCCGACGCGTCCGGGTTCAGCGGAAACTCTCTCGGTACGCGGTGTTCAGGTCGGCGACCACGCGACCGCCGTCCTCCCCCTTTTCCAGAGCCCGGCTCAGCCGTGCCGAAGCCTGCTCCTGGAACTCCATGTAGCCGTGGTGGCGCGGGCGGAGCCAACCGGCTTCGAGCGTCGCGCGCGTGTTGCGATAGAAGCCGCCGGTGGCGGCGTTGACCGCGTCGTCGTCCCACGCCGCGGCATGGCCCGGCTGGCCTCCCGCCGCCGCGTAAGGCCCCTGCTGCACCGCGGCGCCGGCAATCCAGTAGGCGAAGTCGATGGCCGCCTGGCGCTCCTTGGCATGGGCGGAGACGGCGATGCCGGTGCCGCCCACCGCCGAGCCGCGCGGGCCGCCATCGCCGGCCGCCGGGATGTCGGCGAAGGCGAGCCGGTTCAGCCGGAAGCCGTCGAGCGCGTAGCTGACATAGCCGTAGGTCAGCGGCGCGCAGGCAAAGGTCGAGCCGGCCTCGCTCATCCGCTCCTCCACCGCGATCGGGTCCATCGCGAGGCAGGCCGGGTCGAGCCGCCGGTAGAGCGCCGCCATCAGGTCGAAGACCCCGGTTCCTGCCGCGATGTCGATCAGGTCGCGCGGGCCGTCGGTGGCGCAGGGCGTGCCGAGATTGGCGGCAAGCGTATAGAACACCATCAGCGCATGCGGGTTGCGGAGCGGCAGCAGTACCTTGCCCTCCCCGGCGAGCGCCATCACCGCGTCGAAAGTCCTCGCCGGTCCCGGGATCAGGTCCGGCCGGAACGCCTGCACCTGCGCCGCCGCGTCGATCGGCAGGGCCCACTGCCGGCCGTGATAGGTGTAGCTCGCGAAGGACGGCCCGACGCTGGCGGCGGCCAGCGCGGCAAGGTCCGCCTCGTGGCCCGGCACGTCGAGCGGCGCGAGGCTGTTCTGCGCCACGATCACCCCGACATGGGGATGGTCGATGACGATCATGTCGTAGTTGCGGGCGAGTTCGTCGACCGGGAAGGACTCGAAGTCCTGCAGCGAGCGCTTGTCCCAGGTGACGTCGACGCCGGTCTTCTCCTTCCACAGCTTCGCGCAGGCGACCATCGGGTCGTAGCCGCGCGGATGGCTCCACGTCATGCCGTGGAGGGCGATCGCGCTCACAGTCCGAACTCCGCCCGGATGGCCGCGCTCTGGTCGCCGACCCGTGGCGCCGCGCGCGTCACCGTGTTGCGGACGCCGTCGACGCGGATCGGCGACCGGGTGGTGACGATCGCGACGTCATCCTCCCGCGTCACGGTCTGCAGCATGTCGAGGGCGGTGAAGCCGTCGCTGTCGAGCAGCTCGTGCCAGTTGAGCACCCGCGCGCACCAGATGTCGGCGGGCTCGAGCACCGCGAGCCATTCGTCCACCGTCCGGGTCGCGATCCGGCCGGCAAGGATCGCCTTGATCGCATCGCGCCCGGTGAACCAGGTCTTGGGGTCGTCGGCGTAGGGGGCGAGCTCGTCCTCGAGGCCGAGCAGCGGGGCGAGCTTGGGGATCGGCGTCATTGCGACGGCGAGGTACCCGTCCTTCGCCGGGTACACCCCGTACGGCGCCGACAGGTAGGCATGCGCGCTCCGCACGTTCGCCCGTCTCGGCAGGCGCCGCCCGTCGTTGAGGAAGGTGGTCATCACCTCGAACTGGAAGTCGACCAGCGCCTCGAGGAGGCTCGTCTCGATGTGCGCGCCCTTGCCGGTGATGCCGCGCCGGACGAGTGCCGCGAGAATCCCCTGCGCCGCCGCGGCGCCGGCGAACATGTCGCCGATGGCGAGACCGAACGGCACTGGGCCCTGGCTCTCGTCGCCGTTGAGCCACATCACCCCCGAGCGCGCCTGGGCGAGAAGGTCCTGCCCGGGGCGTTTGACCCACGGCCCTTCCTCGCCATAGCCGCTGATCGATGCGTAGACGAGCCGCGGGTTGATCGCGCTCATCGCCTCCCAGTCGACGCCGAGCCGCCTGGCGACGCCCGGCCGGAAGTTCTGGATCGCCACGTCCGCCTTGGCGATGAGGCCGCGCAGCACCGTGAGGTCGTCCGCGTTCTTGAGGTCGATGGCAAGGCTTTCCTTGCCGCGGTTGATCGCGTGGAAGATGGTCGA
>JAGRKZ010000003.1 GCA_020442065.1 Bauldia sp. | reverse complement strand
ATCGCCGAGAACAGGTTGGTGATGACGGTGGCCGCCCAGAACGACATCTGGCCCCAGGGCAGGACGTAGCCCATGAAGGCGGTGGCGATCATGAGGAGGAGAATGAGGACGCCGAGGATCCACAGGATCTCGCGCGGCTCCTTGTAAGAGCCGTAGTACATGCCGCGGAACATGTGGATGTAGACGGCAAAGAAGAACATCGACGCGCCGTTGGCGTGCAGGTAGCGCAGCAGCCAGCCGAAGTTCACGTCGCGCATGATCGACTCGACCGAATTGAAGGCGAGCGTGTCGGCCGAGACGTAGTGCATCGCGAGCACGATGCCGGTGATGATCTGCGCCGCCAGCATGAAGCTGAGGATGGCGCCGAAGGTCCACCAGTAGTTCAGGTTCCGTGGCGTCGGATAGGCGACGAACGAGGAATGAACCAGCCCGATGACGGGCAGACGCCGCTCGAGCCAGCGCGCGCCGCCGCTCTGCGGCTGATAGGTCGAATGGCCTTCCATCTATAAGCCCCGCTCAGCCAATCTTCAGTCGCGTGTCCGAAACGAACGAATAGACCGGGATATGAAGGTTTTCCGGCGCCGGTCCCTGGCGAATGCGCCCGGCCGTATCGTAGACCGAACCATGGCACGGGCAGAAGTACCCGCCATAGGGACCCTGCTGGCCGAGCGGCACGCAACCAAGATGGGTGCAGATACCGACCTGGATCAGCCAGGCCTCCTTGCCGTCGGCAGCCCGGTTCTCATCGGACGCGGGCGCGTCGGCCGCAAGGTTGGCGTTCCGCGCCAACGGGTCGGGAAGCTCCGACACCGGGACGGACTTGGCGTCGTCGATTTCCTTCTCGGTGCGGTTGCGGATGAACACCGGCTTGCCGCGCCACTTGACGGTGAGCGACATCCCCGGCTCGATCGCCGAGGTGTCGACCTCGATGCTCGCCAGGGCCAGCGCCGCGGCGTCCGGGTTCATCTGGTCGATGAGCGGCCAGGCGACGGCGGCGGCGCCCACGGCGGCCATTGCACCCGTCGCGATGTAGAGGAAATCGCGCCGGCTCGGGTGCGCTTCGTCCTCGACGTCAAACGTGCTTGCCAAAGTTTGCTCCCCTTCGGCCGGTCCAAGCCCCGTAGACTAACGATTTCCGGAGGGATTCCCCAGGGCCCGCGCCTGTTTAGCCAGCGTCGCCGGATTTTGTCCAGACCAACCACGTGTCATGCGCACATTGTCGCGGCCGGCCGAACTGGCAAGGAATGGCGCTCGGAGCCGCAGCGGTCCCCCCTCGTTACGCGCCGGCAGCCTGGTCCCGCCAGCTCGCGAGGCCAAGCAGGCGCTCGCCGAGCGGCGTCAGCCGGGCGGTTTCGGCGTAGTGCCTTTCCCACGCCCGCGGATCGCCGGGCCAGCCTCCCGAAGGCGTTCCGCGCTCACGCCACAGCCGGACGCGCTCTTCGCGCTCGACCGAATCGTGCTCCCGTGCCGGAAACATCGCGATGTACTGCGCCATGCGGACGCGGTTGCCGGAGTGGTTGGGGCGAACGCCATGGGCGAGCAGGCTGTTGAAGATGAGGAGGTCACCCGGCTCCATCTCGACATTGACGATCCGGAGCCCGGTGATGTCGGGGAGCATGGGGTTGCGGTCAGCCGGCTGGGTCTTCACCCAGGCGTCGAAATCGCGGAACAGTTCGGGGACGCACTGGAAACCACCGATTGCCTCATCCTGCCGGACAAGGCTGAGCACCCCTTGAACGCCGACCGGCAGCGGCCTGAGGCTGGTATCCACGTCCCAGTGGATGAAGCCGGTTGGATCGCCCGGCACGCGCTTGGGCGGGTTGAGGTTGGCGCGGTCGACCGCAACCCAGAGGTCCTCGCGGTCCCAGATGTCGACGAAGGCGTCGTAGACCCGCTTCTCCTGGCGATTGTCCCACAGATACTGGTGGCTGTAGATCTCGACCATACCGGTATTGTTGAGCTCGACCCGGCCGTGGGCGCGGCGCTGCGGTGCGTACCAGGTGGAGGGATCGTTCGGGTCCTTCTCCTCGAAACGCCAGAGCAGGTCGATCAGGCGCTCGACATTCGCCATCGGTACCGCCTGCCGCACGATGACGTAGCCGTCGGACGTCCAGTTCCGCCAGTCCGCCTCCGAGAGGACACGCAGCGGCAGGCGCTTCCGGATGTCCTTGAGCGGCGTCCCGGTGCGGTCGGCGCCGGGATGTCCCTTGAAGGCGTCGGACGGCGGCTGGACGGGTTCCATCATGCTGTCCCAGGAGCGATCTCCAGACCGAGCCTATCGGCCGACCGTGCCGATTGACAGCACCGAAGTCGAGGGCCGGGTGATACTCAAGCGCTGACCGCCTCAGGCAAGGAATCGTCGAGGAAGCCGCCGGACTGCCGGCTCCACAGCTGGGCATAAAGGCCGCCGCGGCGCAGCAGATCATCATGCGTGCCGATCTCGACGATCCGGCCGCGGTCGAGGACGACCAGGCGATCCATCGCCGCGATCGTCGATAGCCGGTGGGCGATGGCGATCACGGTCTTGCCTTCCATCAGCCGGTAGAGCGAGCTCTGGATCGCCGCTTCGACCTCGGAATCGAGCGCACTGGTCGCCTCGTCGAGGATGAGGATCGGGGCGTCCTTGAGGAGCACGCGGGCGATGGCGATCCGTTGCCGCTGGCCGCCGGAGAGCTTGACGCCGCGCTCGCCGACATGAGCGTCGTAGCCCGCCCGCCCCTTGGCGTCGGCGAGCTGCCGGATGAACTCGTCGGCCTCGGCCTGGCGGGCCGCGGCGATGACGTCGGCGTCGCTGGCGTCCGGGCGGCCATAGGCGATGTTCTCGCGCACCGATCGATGGAGGAGCGAAGTATCCTGGGTGACCATGCCGATGTGGCGCCGCAGCGACTCCTGCGTCACCTGCGCTATGTCCTGCCCGTCGATGAGGATGCGCCCGCCCTCGAGGTCGTAGAAGCGGAGCAGCAGGTTAACCAGCGTCGACTTCCCCGCACCGGACCGGCCGACGAGGCCGACCTTTTCCCCCGGCGCGATGGTCAGCGAGAGGTCCTCGATCACCTTGTGCTGCCGGCCGTAGTGGAAGCGGGCATGGTCGAAGACGATCTCGCCCCGGCTGACCGCAAGATGCGCTGCCGGCTGACGGTCGGTGATGGCGACGGGCTGCGAGATCGTGCGGATACCGTCCTCGACCGTGCCGATGTTCTCGAAGAGGTTCGCGGTCTCCCACAGGATCCACTGCGACATCGCCCGGATGCGCATGACCAGCGCGATCGCGACGGCAATCGCCCCGAGCGTGATCGACTCAGTCAGCCAGCCGTAGATGGCGGTCCCGGCCACACCGGCAAGGAGCAGCGAGTTCACGACGTGGAGGGAGGTGTTGAGCATCGTCACCAGCCGCATCTGGCCGTGCACCGTCACCATGAACTCGTCCATCGCGTCGCGGGCATAGTCCTGCTCGCGAAGGGTATGGGCGAAGAGCTTGATGGTCTGGATGTTGGTGTAGCTGTCGACGATGCGGCCGGTCATCTGCGCCCGGGCGTCGGCCTGGGACATCGATATGCGCTGGAGGCGCGGGATGAAGAAGGTGAGGATGCCGAGATAGGCGGCGAGCCACAGGATGAGCGGCACGGTCAGCCAGATGTCGGCGCTGCCGACGAGGACCAGTGCCCCGACGAAATAGACCGAGACATAGACGAAGACCTCGATGACCTTGGTCACCGTCTCGCGCACCGAAAGCGCCGTCTGCATCACCTTCTGCGAGACCCGCCCGGCGAACTCGTTGTGGAAGAAGTCGAGGCTCTGGCCGAGGATGTAGCGGTGCGCCTTCCAGCGGACGAGCATCGGGAAGTTCCCGTAGATCGTCTGGAACATGAGGAGGTTCTGGAGAAACGTGGCGAGCGGGAAGCCGACCACCACGACGAGGCCCATCACCAGGATTTCGTGACCGTGATCGGTGAGGAAGGTGGCGCGGTCGGCCGCGGCCAGCCAGTCGACGAGATTGCCGACAAAGGCAAAGAACACCACCTCGATCACCGAGATCAGCGCGGTGAGAAGTCCGGTCGCGATCAGCGGCACCAGGAACGGCCGGGTGTAGTGGTAGCAGAAGGCGAAGAACCCGCGTGGCGGCGTCTCCGGTTGCGCCTGCGGGTAGGGATCGACCAATCGCTCAAAGACGGCAAACACAGGCGTCATCTCCTGACATCAACGCAGCGGACGGCAATCGGGGAACATCGGGCAGAGACCATCCCTCCGCCGCTGCAACACCCGCCGGCCGCGTTCGTTCCGGATCACCATGGGACCTGCGTCGCGGACCAGCAACGCCAGGTCCGCCGGCCGCGGTGTACCCTCACAGCGCAGCCGGTCCTTTTGCGACGGCGTTGACGCCATGGCTGTTACCTCGTTCACACAACCCTCCCCGGATCAGGCCGCCGCATCGGCATCGACGCCGAGGAAGCCGCCCGACTGGCGCTGCCACAACCCGGCATAGATGCCACCCCGCGCGAGCAGTTCGCGATGTGAGCCGACCTCGACCACCGCACCCCGATCCATGACGACAAGGCGGTCCATCGCCGCGATGGTCGAGAGCCGGTGCGCGATGGCGATCACCGTCTTTCCCGCCATCAGGCGATTGAGCGACTCCTGGATCGCGGCCTCGACCTCGGAATCGAGCGCGCTGGTCGCTTCGTCGAGGACGAGGATCGGTGCGTCCTTGAGCAGCACACGGGCAATGGCGATCCGCTGGCGCTGACCGCCCGAGAGCTTCACGCCGCGCTCGCCGACATGGGCGTCCAGTCCCGACCGTCCGTGCGGGTCGGAGAGGTCGGGAATGAAGGCGTCGGCGTGGGCAAGCCCCGCCGCGCGTTCGATCTCCGGGTCGCTTGCCTCGGGCCGGCCGTAGCGGATGTTGTCGCGGATCGAGCGATGGAGCAGCGAGGTGTCCTGCGTGACGAGGCCGATCTGCCGGCGCAGCGACTCCTGGGAGACGGAGGCGATATCCTGCCCGTCGATGAGGATGCGGCCGCCCTCGAGGTCGTAGAAGCGAAGCAGGAGGTTGACCAGGGTCGACTTGCCGGCACCGGAACGGCCGACCAGTCCGACTTTTTCCCCCGGGGCGATATCGAGTGACAGGCCCTCGATGACGCCGCCGTCCCGCCGTCCGTAGTGGAAGCGGATGCCCTCATAGCGGATCGCGCCACGGGTGACCTCGAGCGCCGGCGCCGCCGGCACGTCCACCAGCATGTTCGGCCGGGCGATCGTCTCCAGCCCTTCCTGCACCGTCCCCATCGCCTCGAAGACGTTGATCGAGGTCCACATGATCCAACCCGACATGGTCGAGATGCGGATGGTCATGCCGCTGGTGAGCGCGATCGCGCCCAGCGTCAGGTCGGCCCTCGTCCAGAGCCAGACCGCCAGCGCCATCGTCCCGGCGATCAGGAGGCCGTTGGTGGCGATGACGATGCCATCCATGACGGTGATCAACCGCGTCTCCGCCCTGAGTTTGTCGGTGTGATCGCGGAGCGCTTCCTCGGCGTAGTCGTCCTCGCGGCTGGCGTGGGCGAAGAGCTTGACGGTCTGGATGTTGGTGTAGCTGTCGACCAGCCGGCCGGTGAGCACCGAGCGCGCCTCCGACACGATGGTCGACCGGTCGCGGATGCGCGGCACGAAGTAGGCGAGGATGATGACGAACGCGACCACCCACGCCACCACCGGCAGGGCCAGCCGCCAGTCGATATCGGCGAACAGCACGATCGAGCTCGTCGCATAGACCGCGACGAACCAGATCGCCTCGCAGACCTGGACTACCGACTCGCGCAGCGACGGACCGGTCTGGACGATCTTGGAGGCGATGCGCCCGGCGAAATCGTTGGCGAAGAAGCCGACCGACTGGCGCAGCACGTAGCGATGATTCTGCCAGCGCACCAGGTTGGTGAATGACGGCACTAGGGTCTGATGGATGACGAGCTGCTGGATGACGATCATCACCGGCCGCGCCAGCACGATGACGAACGCCATCCACAGGAACGTGCCGCCGTAGTCCTTGAGGAGATCGGCGGAATTCGTGGTCTGCAGGAGGTCGACGATCGAGCCGACATAGTCGTACATCGCGACCTCGATGAGGGCGACGACCAGGCCGGCAGCGAGCAGGCCGGCCAGTCCCGGCCAGACCTGTCGCGTATAGCGCCAGTAGAAGGCAAGGAGACGGGACGGCGGCATCGACTCGTCGTGCGGCCGGAAAGGATCGATGACGTTTTCGAACAAGCGGAACATAATGATACCAAAGGGAGCGATGGGACCGACCGCGTGGCGGCGCGCGAGCGGACACGGACAAGCCAATGTCCGTGGGACCAGATCGACCGGGAGGACCGCGAATCGTTGAACCCCTCTCGGCGCTGTCGCGCCGGGGGCCCTCGTTCAGGCGTGAACTTTGGTGAAGCTAACGAGCCGCGACGAGGGACGAGTTCCGGAGGCCGGCGGCAACCGCCAGGTCGGATCTGATCATCGACATGATGCGCTCCATCCGTGCCTCCTCGTGCGGGTTCAAGTCAGCTGCGCGTTGCTGCGACGCAGTACGCGCGCAACGTTCATACAGCCTTCTGCGTCGAACACCATGGCTTTCGCGCGACACACGGACGCTTGCACAACCGGTGTGGCATCCGCGCCACGGCCTGCTATTCCGCCGCCGTCCGCTCCGGCGTGTCGTCGAGGCCGAGGAAGCCGCCGGACTGGCGGCGCCAGAGTTGGGCGTAGAGGCCATCCCGGGCGAGCAGCGCCTGGTGGCTCCCTTCCTCGACGATGCGGCCGCCGTCCATCACCACCAGCCGGTCGAGGACGGCGATGGTCGAGAGCCGGTGGGCGATGGCGATCACCGTCCGGCCGGCCATCAGCCCGTAGAGCTGGTCCTGGATCGCGGCCTCGACCTCGGAGTCGAGCGCGCTGGTGGCTTCATCGAGGATGAGGATCGGCGCGTCCTTGAGCAGCAGGCGGGCGATCGCGATGCGCTGGCGCTGGCAGCCGGACAGGCGGGTGCCGCGCTCGCCGAGGAAGGTCTGGTAGCCCTCGGGCAGGCGCTCGATGAATTCGTCGGAGA
>JAGRKZ010000167.1 GCA_020442065.1 Bauldia sp. | reverse complement strand
CGGATGGAAAGAGCCACTTCCGTCACATTGGTCTCCTTCCACCTGGCCCGGGTCTTGAGCCAGAAGATCGTCGCACTCACCGCCTGGGGTCCGTCTCCCATCGCCTTGCGATAGAGGTTCTCGGCCATCCGGCTGTTGGCCTTGATGCTCCCGGTGTCGAGTTCGTCGCGGTAGTGCTTGCGCAGGGTCTTCGGATCGATACCCACCACCTTGGCGATGTCGGCCTCCGGAACCCCGTAGGCCGCCATTGCCTCGACCTGGCGGCGGGCGACTGGATCGGGCTGGTGCGCGGGACGCCCCATGTCACGATCCCCTGCCCTGAGCCGGACCCGCGAGCGAGCCCTCGATCACCCGAAGTCCGCCGCTGCCGATGGCCGGTGACAGTCGCTCCTCCGGCGCTCCCTTCCGCGACGATCCCTGCCAATGGATGGTGATCTTCGGCGGCGCCCCATTCAGTTCGGTGACCTGGGTCTCCTTCCAGCCGGCCCGGGTCTTCATCCAGAAGATCGCGGCGATGACCGCTTCACGTCCGTCGCCCGTCGCCTTCCGGAACAGGTTCTCCGCTACCTTGGCGTTGGCCTTGACGTGGCCGTACTTCAGCTCCTCGCGGTAGTGCTTCCGGAGGGTCTTGGGATCGATGCCGATGACGCCGGCGATGTCGACCTCGGGGACGCCGTAGCCGGCGAGGGCCTCAACGTTGCGGCGGCTGACCGGCGTCGGTTCGTGGGAGGGGCGACCCATGGTCAGGCCTCTTCCCCAACATCGTCGAGAGCGAGACTGAACGATCCCGTATCGTTCCCAGATGGTTCCGCCTTCCCGGCCCGTGTCTGACACGGCCTGTCAGGAGCTCCGGATTGGTCCACGCCCCGTTCACGGGCCACCGCCAGGAATGACGATCCCGATCCCTCAAGGACCGCCTCCTCGCCGGTGAACTCCTGCCAACGTCGGATAGCGACATCGACATAGGCGGGGTTCAACTCGATCGCATGGCAGGACCGGCCGGTCATCTCGGCGGCGATCATGGTGGTGCCCGAACCCGAGAACGGCTCGTACACCGCCTGGCCGGGCGAGGAGTTGTTCTCGATCGGCCGCTTCATGCATTCGACCGGCTTCTCGGTGCCGTGGCCCGAAGCATTCCAACGATGCGGGATCTGCCACACGGTGGTTTGGTTCCGTCCACCCGACCAGTGCCCGGTCTTTCCCTTCCGGACGCAGTAGATCGCCGGCTCATGCTGCCAATGATAATCACCCCGGCCGATGACGAGCCGGGTCTTGTCCCAGATGATGACCGAGCGGACCGCAAAGCCACAGGCTTCGAGGCTCCGGGCAACGGTGGTGGCGTGGAGTGCCCCATGCCAGACATAGGCGACGTCGCCGGGGAAGAGGGCCCAGGCCTCCCGCCAGTCCGCCCGGTCGTCGTTGAGCACCTTCCCCCTGGCGATCGCCGACCCCTCGGTCAGCCCGGCGTCTTCCCTCCAGCCGGGATCGTAGTTCACCCCGTAGGGCGGATCGGTGACCATGAGGTGCGGCCGGACGCTGTTCAATGCCTGCTCGACGTCCTCCGACTTGGTGCTGTCGCCACAAACCAGCCGATGCCGGCCGAGCAGCCAGACATCCCCCATCCGCGACACCGGCGTCTCCGGCACTTCCGGGACATCATCGGGATCGGTGAGCCCCGGAGTGCCGCTATTGAGCAGCGTCGCGATCTCCTCGTCGCCGAAGCCGGTCAGCGACAGGTCGAAGCCAAGGTTCCCAAGTTCGCCGATCTCGAGCGCCAGCATCTCGGTATCCCAGCCGGCATTCAGCGCGATCTTGTTGTCGGCGATGATGTATGCGCGCTTCTCGGCATCGCTCAGCCCGTCCAGTTCGATCACCGGCACCGTTCCAATGCCGAGCTTCCGGGCCGCCAGCAGCCGGCCGTGACCGGCGATCACCCCGTTCTCGCCGTCGACCAGGATCGGGTTGGTCCAGCCGAAGGCCCGGATCGACGCCGCGATCTGCGCCACATGCGCCTCGTCATGGGTCCGGGCGTTCTTCGCATACGGGATCAGGTCGCCGACCGGGCGGTACTCGACGGCGAGGCGGCTACCCTTCGGGTCCGTGTTGGGCCGGTCGATCATGCCGATTCCTCCGGTTCTGCAGCTGAGACGGCGCTAATCGATGCTTTGGCGGCGAATTCTTCGCGGGAAGGGTTCGGGAGGGTCTCAGGTACCAACGCGGGTGCCATTGCCGCTCCTTGCGCCTGAAACCGCCCCTTAACGCCGACGGCAATCAGGCTGGTGCCAAATAGGACTTCTGGACCCTCGACTGCGGGGCCACCTTCGGGCGGAAAACGCTCGCTGACCTCGTCGGGCATGGCAACCCCCGGCACGGTCGGGCTCGCCGCTCCACGCGCCAACCCTGCCCTCGCCATCGAGGCCCGCTTGCGTTCGAGCGCCTCGGGCGCGTAGTCGACCCGCCTCCGCAGCCCCATCACGTCGCGGATGACAACCGCCTCGTGCGGCGCCGGTATCTGAAAGAGCCGAAGGCAACCTTCCTCGTCACCGTCCTGGGTGACGGTCATGAAGACCAGGCGCCGCTTGGTGAAGGTCCAGTGCTGCGGCGAGCGACAGCGAACGTAGACAAGCCAAGTCCTGCCATCGCCCCAGGTCTGGATGGTCCCGCGCTGGCCGGCGATGACCCACCATCCGGCCTCGTCACGACGCAGTTGGGCAGGAGCTGCGCCGAGTGCTTCGAGCAGGCGTTCCTGCTGTCGGCGATCTTCCTGAGCCTGGTCCCGATTGTCGTAGGTGAGCCCGGTCATGCGACGCTCCTCGACGCAAGGCGCGGGCCGGGGCGCAGGCCCGGATTGAACTTGATCTCCCGCCCGATCGGAGCATCAGTGACACGGCCCGCCCGGCGGATCAGGGAGACCATGCTCCCCGCGAAGCACGGGCCCTCCGGTCGTAGGAGAGGCGAATGACCGCCCTCCGCGAACACGGAGACATGGCCATGACCACGAAGAGCGCGAAGACCACGAAGGCGGCAGGCGAAACTGCCGGCGAGACGGAAGCCGCAGCCGCGACGGGCGGCAACAAGGCCGCACCGGGCGGCACGAAGGCGAAGCCGGCCAAGACCCCGCGCGAATCCCGGAAGCCCCGCCAGCGCCCGGCTGTGGCCGACGGCGCGGCCAACACAGAGCGGAAGACCCGCAACGACACCAAGCAGGCGCAGCTGATCGCGATGCT
>JAGRKZ010000166.1:2125-2786 GCA_020442065.1 Bauldia sp. | reverse complement strand
AAGAAGTAGCGCATCGACAGGAAGAAGGCCTTGACGAACTCGATGAGGAACAGCGAGCGGGCGGCCTGGTCGAGACGAAGCGACATCAGCTCCCCCATCCGGTGATCTGCAGGACGGCGGCGACGGCCACCACCATGAACAGCGAGATCGGCAGGAAGACCTTCCAGCCGAGTCGCATCAGCTGGTCGAACCGATAGCGCGGCACGAACGCCTTCACCATCGCGAACATGAAGAAAACCAGCGTCACCTTGAGGACGAACCAGATCACCCCCGGCACCCAGGTGAACGGAACCACGTCCACCGGCGGAAGCCAGCCACCGAGGAAGAGGATCGTGGTCAGCGCGCACATGAGCACGATCGCGACGTATTCCCCGAGCATGAACATCATGTACGGCGTCGAGGAATACTCGACCATGAACCCCGCAACGAGCTCGGACTCCGCTTCGACCAGATCGAACGGCGGACGGTTGGTCTCGGCCAGCGCCGAGATGAAGAAGATCACGAACATCGGCAGCAGCACGAGCCAATGCCAGTCGAGGAAGCTGGCCGGCAGGCCGAGTTCCGTCCCGAGGCCGCGATGCTGCGCCATGACGATGTCGGTGAGGTTCAGCGAGCCGACACAGAGCAGAACGGTGACGATGACGAAGCCGATCGAGACTTC
>JAGRKZ010000166.1:0-2070 GCA_020442065.1 Bauldia sp. | reverse complement strand
CCAGCCGGCCATGATGATGCCGTACACTCCGAGCGAGGACACCGCGAAGATGTAGAGGATGCCGACATTGATGTCGGCCACCACCCAGCCGGCCGCGACCGGGATCACGGCCCAGGCCGACAGCGCCAGCGTCGTCGTGACAAGCGGCGCGAGCAGGAAGACGCCCTTGTTGGCGCCTGACGGGATCACTGGCTCCTTGAGCGCGAACTTGATCAGGTCGGCGAAGGACTGGAACAGGCCCCACGGTCCCACCACGTTCGGGCCGCGGCGCATCTGCACCGCCGCCCAGATCTTGCGGTCGGCATAGAGCAGGTAGGCGATGAAGATGAGGAGCAACACCATGAGGAGCAGGCTCTGCCCCACGACGATGGCGGCCGGCACGACATAGCCGAAGAAGAAGTCCGACATCCCCCTACTCCGCGGCGACCGCCAGCCTGCCGGCGTGCAGGGCGGAACACTCCGCCATGACCGCCGAGGCCCGGGCAATCGGGTTCGTCATGTAGAAATCGGCGACCGCCGACGCGAAAGGCTCCTTCGAGGGCTTGGCCTCGCGGCCGGCGAGCGCTGAAATCCCGACGGCGCTCTCGGCGGCAATCTGATCGATGCGCATGAAATGCGGATGCGCGGCATAAAGCGCCTGACGGAGCTCATGGAGCGAGTCGAAGGGCAGCCGCCTGCCGAGGACATCCGAGAGGGCGCGGATGATCGCCCAGTCCTCGCGGGCCTCGCCCGGCGGGAACCCGGCCCGCGACGTCATCTGCACCCTGCCCTCGGTGTTGACATAGATGGCCGACTTCTCGGTGTAGGCCGCGCCCGGCAGGATGACGTCGGCCCGATGCGCGCCGGCGTCGCCGTGGGTGCCGATATAGACGACGAACGTGTCGCCGAGCGCCCCCATCGGAATCTCGTCGGCGCCGAGCAGGAAGAGAATGTCGATCTCCTTCGCCGCCGCCGCCGCCACGAGGCCGATGACGTCATGCCCGCCCGCTCCTGGGACGAAGCCGAGATCGAGCCCACCCACGCGGGCCGCGGCGGTATGGAGGACGGCGAGGCCGTTCCAGCCGTCGTCGCGACTGCCACCCATGGCCGCTTTCGCCGCAAGCGTCAGCACCGCGTCTCCGTCCGGCCGCGACAGCGCGCCCTGCCCGACGATCACCAACGGCCGCTTGGCCTCGGCGAGCGCCTTGCCGAAATCGCCGGCGCCCGCGGCAACCTGCGCGAGGCTCTCCGGTCCCGCGCCGAGGTGCTCGTAGTGAAACGTAAGGTCGATCGCCTCGCCGACCATGCCGACCCGAACGCCCCCCTCGCGCCACCGGCGCCGAAGCCGGGCGTTGAGGACGGCGGCTTCCTTCCGCGGGTTGGTGCCGACCAGCAGGATCACGTCGGCCCGGTCGATGCCGGCGATGCCGCCATTGAAGACATAGGAGGCGCGGCCGCGCTTCGGATCGAGCTTGGCGCCGTCCTGACGGCAATCGAGGTGCGGCGAACCAAACGAGTCCATCAGCGACTTGAGCGCGAACATCTCCTCGACCCCGGCAAGGTCGCCGGCGACCGCAGCGAGGCGTTTGGCCGAGCTCGCGGCCACCTTTTCGGCGATCGCGCCGAAGGCCTCGACCCATGTCGCCGGCTCAAGCCGCCGGTTGCGGCGCACGTAAGGTCGGTCGAGCCGCTGCGCCTTGAGCCCGTCCCAGATGAAGCGGGCCTTGTCCGAGATCCACTCCTCGTTCACGTCTTCGTTCAGGCGCGGCAGGATGCGCATCACCTCGCGGCCGCGCGTGTCTACCCGGATCGCCGCGCCAACCGCGTCCATCACGTCGATGGACTCGGTCTTGACCAGTTCCCACGGCCGCGCCTGGAAGGCATAGGGCTTCGAGGTCAGAGCGCCGACCGGACAGAGGTCGATGACGTTGCCCTGAAGCTCGGAGGTCATCGCCCGCTCGAGGTAGGTGGTGATCTCCATGTCCTCGCCACGGCCCGTCGCGCCGAGCTCGGGTACGCCGGCAACCTCGGCCGAGAAGCGGATGCAGCGCGTGCAGTGGATGCAACGCGTCATGATCGTCTTGACCAGCG
>JAGRKZ010000024.1 GCA_020442065.1 Bauldia sp. | reverse complement strand
AGAACTTGTCTCGGCTGATCACTACACTCACGTCATATTTTGACGAGTTCCCAAGCACCGTTCGCCACGATCTTGCGATCGAAACGATAGCGGATGCTTAGAATGAACGTAGTACCGCCGAAGTCTCTTTTCGGCCTGCCTGCCCGAAGGTAGACAAGCCCGCAAGGACTCCGCCGCCTACGTTTCTCTTTCTTCCTATTCACTTGTCAAACAGCACGGCCAACTTCACGGCCGTCATAATCAATAGGTTTCCCTACTGATTCTGCGCGCGACGCGAGACATTCGCCGAAGCGAATTTGCCGTCCCGTGGACTGCGAGCAGAGAACGCGAGGCCATCCCAGCGCCGCTCGGCACTGCGTCTCGCGTGGTGGCTATATAGGAGGGGGCCTCGTGCTCTGTCAACACTCGAATTACAAAAAAATGACGCCGGCGAACAATGTGAGTGTCGCGCATCCGCCAATGCGGAGGGATTGTCCCAGACCGGCTCGGCGGCGAGGCCACTAGGTGGGGCCTCGCAGGGCCTTAATAGTGCCAAAATGACCGCAAGAGTGCATTATGCGCAGTATCCGGCGGGTCACCCCGTCGTGCGGTGGCCATCAGGCCGTCAACGGTGGCCCTGCGAGGTGCCGCCCGCCGACGGCGACCGGGGGAACGGGGAACGTGAGAGGGCGGACCGGCTTGCATCAGGGGGCTCACGACGAGGCTGTCGATCTCGGCTCCGAGCCCCCCCTTACCGTTGATGGCGAGGAAGAACAGCCGATCAGGCGTGCGGTCAGTATCCGCTGGCTCACGGGCACCGTTCTCACGGGGCTCGCCTCGACATTCCTGATGGGCGGCGCCCTCATGGCCGCGCTCAACAACCCCAACCAGTTCGGTGCGAGTCCCGAGTCCGTCCGCACGGCCAGCTCGGACCCTTCCGGAGGTATCGCCTTCGGACGCAAGGGCGATCGCATGCGCCCCACCGAGGAGGCCGTGGCGAGCCGCCAGGTCCTCCAGGTCTCCACCGTGAGCAAGCAGGGCGATCGCGACTTCATCAAGCTCCGCCCGTTCGCCCGCGTCATCGCGACTTTGTCGCCGCCGACGCCAGAGCATGCCGACCAAATCCCGGCGTATGACGCGACACGGATATTCGCCGACACGTCGGCGCCGGAGCCGCCGGCGGATGCGGAAGGAACCGGCGACACGGTCGTGGCCGACGACCAGTTCTACGGCGCCGAGGTTGACGGTGAAGTGTCCGTTGAGACCACTGACTTCCCGGCGGGCGCGATGGAGAAGAACCCACGCATCGAGATGTCGGCGGACGACGTCGAGGCGATTGTCCGGGCATCGGCCAGTTTCGGCGGCAGCGAAACCGACATGGCTGCGCTGTCTTTCATCGATCCGGGCAGCGACAGTGGCGACGGCGAGTACTCGGCCGAAGATCCTTTCTCGGCGATGGGCGTGAAAATCGTTCCTGAGAACGTCTCAAACGTCGCAAAGAGCGATGAGCCGGGTTCGGACGAGGGCGGCGGCGAACGTTTCGTTGCGGTCAGCAAGGGCAAGAGCTTCCGCGACCTGCTGGCCGACAACGAAATCTCGGACGCAGACATCGACGCGATCGTCGACGCGCTCGCCTCGCTCGTCGATCTCAACGCGATGCATGTCGGGCAGAAGGTTCGGCTCGCGACCGGATTCGGCGAGGGCGGCGCAGTCATTCCGCTCCGCGTCAGCATCTACGAGGAGGGCGCTCACCAGGCCACCGTCGCCCGCACGGACGAGGGCGGTTTCGTGCGTGCCGATGAACCGACGCTTGCGGCGAGCGAATTCGCGGCAATGAGCGACGAGGAGGTTGATACCTATTCAGGCGCCATGCCCCGCCTCTACGACGCTCTCTACGAGACCGCGCTCGAGCAGGAGGTGCCGACGCCGCTGATCGAGCAACTCGTCCGCATCTTCGCCTACGACGTCGATTTCCAGGCACGCATCAGCCCGGGCGACACGCTCGAGGTTTTCCACTCGCTCCCCGAGGCCAGCGAAGACGCTGGCGAACCGGAAGTGCTGTTCGCCGCCCTGACCCTCAACGGCGCCACCAAGCGTTTCTACCGCTTCCGCACACCCGACGATAGCGTGGTCGACTACTACGACGACGACGGCAAGAGCGCCAAGAAGTTCCTGATGCGCAAGCCGGTCACCAGTGGCGTGCTCCGATCCGGCTTCGGCATGCGCCGCCATCCGATCCTGAAGTATGCGCGGATGCACACCGGGGTCGACTACGCGGCACCGCGCGGCACGCCGATCCTTGCGGCCGGCAACGGCGTGGTCGAGAAGATCGGGCGGAATTCCGGCTACGGCAACATGATCATCGTCCGCCATACCAACGGCTACGAGACGCTGTACGGTCACCAGTCGAGTTTTGCCAAGGGACTCGTCCAGGGCAGCCGCGTCCGTCAGGGTCAGGTGATCGGCTATGTCGGCTCGACGGGTCTATCGACCGGGCCGCATCTCCACTTCGAGATTCGCGTCAACGACAAGCCGGTAGACCCGCTTCGCGTCCGCCTGCCGCGTGGTCGGGTACTCGAGGGCGACATCTACGCCTCGTTCGAGCGCGAGCGGCAGCGCATCGACAACCTGCTCGGGAACGAACCGGGCGCGGCGACCAAGGTTGCCGACGCCGCTGACGCCGCGGCCACCGAGTAGGCCCGCTCAACCGCCAGCCAGATCGGCGAGCCGGCTCGCCGCCACCGCCAGCCGCGACAGCGAGAGCGTGCCGTCTGCGATCGTGCCAACGGCCTCCAGCGCCTGGGTCGCGACCGTCCCGCGCCGGGCGATCCAGGCGTCGATGCCGCCCGCTTCGATCACCTCGATCGACAGGCGGCGGTGGGCGCCGGCAAGAGTCTCGAGGGCGCGGTCGCGGACCAGGCTGTCGTACTGGTCGGCCAGGGTAAGCTCTTGTGCCAGCTGCGCGATTCGGGCGATGCGGAAGGTGGCCGCAGTCTCGAAAAAGATGGGACCGACCTCGCCCAGCGGGGCCTGGGTGGCGGCGGCGACGAGATGGATGTCGGTGGCGGCAGCCAGCGCGGGCAGCATTGCAACCCGCCCGGCAAGGCCGGACGGCACGCCGGACGCGGCGATGTTCCGGGCGACGTCCGCGAGCGCGGCGCGGAAACGATCGGGGAGGATGTCATCGAGCATCCCGCCGAGCGCCGATACCGTCGCCCCGTAGGATTCGACCACGGGCGCGATCCCTCCGCCGAAGTCGGCATTGCGGAGGAACCAGACCGTGCGCGAGGTGAGCAGGTCCTGGACCGACCGATAAAGACCGATCTGCTCCATCCCCGGGATGCCGTTATCGAGGGCGTCGATGTCGGCATTGAGCGCCCGGAGGTCGAAGACGTCGCGGGCCGCCACATAGGCGCGGGCAATATCGATCGGCGCCGCACCCGTGCGCTCGCCGACCCGCAGCACATAAGTCGGACCACCCCAGTCGACGATCGCATTGGCGACCATGGTCGCGATGATCTCGGCGCGGAGTGGATGCGCCTCGATGTCCTCGATGTAGGCCTTGCGCATGCGGACCGGGAAATACTGGAGGAGCTCGTCGTTGAGCGCATCGTCGTCCGCCACTCCACCTTCGAGCAGATCGGCCTTGAGCGCGATCTTGGTGAAGGCGAGCAGCACGCCAAGCTCCGGCCGGGTGAGCGGCTGCCCCGCCTTGCGGCGATCAGCGAGAGCAAGGTCGTCCGGCAGGGCTTCGACCTTGCGGTCGAGCAGGCCGCGCTGCCCGAGGGTCTGCATCAGGCGTCCCTGGAAGCCGAAATACTCGAAGCCGCGGCTCTGCGACAGCGAGATGGCCAGGGTCTGGCGGTAGTTGTTACGCAGCACCAGCGCGGCGACCTCGTCCGTCATCGCCGCCAACAGCCGGTCGCGCCGCTTCAGGTCGAGACGACCGCCACGAACGGCCCGGCCAAGGGCGATCTTGATATTGACCTCGACGTCGGAGGTGTTCACGCCCGCCGAATTGTCGATGGCGTCAGAGTTGCACCGGCCGCCGCCGAGGCAGTAGGCGACGCGGCCGAGCTGGGTCATGCCAAGATTGGCGCCCTCGCCCACCACCTTGACCCGCAGTTCCTCAGCGGTGACGCGGACGGCGTCGTTGCCGCGGTCGCCGACGCGATCGTCAGATTCGGACGCAGCTCGCACGTAGGTGCCGATGCCACCGAAGAACAGAAGGTCGACGCGGGCCTTGAGGATGCCGCGGAGCACGTCGTTGGGTGGCGCGCGCTCGCCCGCCAGGTCGAGCAGCGCCCTCATCTCGGCGCTTAGCGGGATCGACTTGTCGCGGCGCGAGAACACGCCACCGCCGCGCGAGATCAACGACCGGTCGTAGTCCTGCCAGCTCGACCGTGGCAGCGCGAACAATCGCTGGCGCTCGGCCAGCGAGGTCGCCGGATCGGGATCGGGATCGATGAAGATGTCGCGATGATCGAAGGCGGCCACCAGCCGGGTCGCCGGCGACAACATCATGGCGTTGCCGAAGACGTCCCCGGACATATCGCCGACCCCGGCCACGGTGAAGGGCGTCGTCTGGATATCGACGCCCATCTCACGGAAGTGTCGCTTCACCGCCTCCCAGGCGCCGCGCGCGGTGATCCCCATCGCCTTGTGGTCGTAGCCATGCGAGCCGCCACTGGCGAAGGCATCGCCGAGCCAGAAGCCGCTGCTCTCGGCGATGGCGTTAGCGGCGTCCGAAAACGTAGCGGTGCCTTTGTCGGCGGCAACGACGAGGTAGGGATCGTCGCCGTCGCGGCGCACGACCCGCTGCGGCGGGACGATCCGGTTGCCGTCAAGGTTGTCCGTGATGTCGAGGAGGCGGGCGATGAAGAGCTCGTACGAGGCGCGGCCTTCGGCAGCGAAGGCCGCGCGATCCGTCGGCGGCGGCAGCCGCTTGGGGACGAAGCCGCCCTTGGCACCGGTCGGGACGATCACCGCATTCTTGGCCTGCTGGGCCTTGGCGAGGCCGAGCACCTCCGTCCGAAAGTCGAGCGGGCGATCCGACCAGCGGATGCCGCCGCGCGCCACCGGTCCAAAGCGGAGATGCACGCCCTCGACCCGGGGGCTGTAGACGAAGATCTCGCGGAACGGCCGTGGCGCCGGCAGATCCTCGACCCGATGCGGATCGAGTTTGAAGACGATCTCCGGTCGCGGCTCGCCGTCAGCCGCGGGTTGGAAGAAGTTCGTCCGCAGCGCCGCATCGACAACGTTCAGGAAACGCCGGATGATACGATCCTCGTCGAGGCTGTCGACGGCCTGGAGCGCCGCCTCGATGTCGGCGATCGCCTTGGTCGCAGCCCGCTCGTCCACCGCATCGGGGTCGAAGCGCGACCGGAACAAATCGACCAATCGCCTGGCGACTGCGCCGTGCCGCGTCAGCGTCGCCCACATGTAATGCTGCGCCAGGGGCGTGCCGCCCTGACGAAGATACCGGGAGATGGCGCGGAGCAAAGCGACGTCCCGCCACGGCAGCCCAGCGGTCACGGTGAGCGCGTTGTAGCCGTCGCTCTCGGCGTCGCCATACCACACGGCGAGGAAAGCGTCGTGAGCGAGGGATGCCGATGCCGCAAGATCGAAGTTCTCCCCGTCGGCCCGCTCGAGCTGCATGTCGTGAATGAAGACTCGGGCCCGGCCGGAGGGGGCGAGCTCGTGGGTTTGCTCGTCAATGACCGCCAGACCCATGTCCTCAAGCATCGGCACCCGCTTCGACAGGGCGATCGGGCCATCGCGATGAAAGATCTTGAACTTGACGACCGACGGCGGATCGTCGGAGCCACGGTGAAAGAACCCGGCAATCGGCCTTTGTTCGGTCAGCAGTTCGGCGATGCGAATATCGCTCACCGCGGCAACGGGCGAGAACTCGGCGCGGTATCCGGCCGGGAATGCCCCCTGCCAGTCCACCGCCAGCTGCTCGGCCGCGTCGGACTCGAACCCGCGCCGCACCGCCGCGAGCAGATCATCGTTCCAGTCGGTGACGATCTCGTCGACTGCGGCCTCAAGCGTCCCCTGATCGGGATCAGGCGTGACGCCGCCAGCGCGACCGATAATGAAGTGGACGCGGACCAGCGTGCCTTCGGGAAAGGCCGGATAGTAGGCCGAGACATGACCATCGAAGACGTCGGCCAGGTACTTGCCGATCGTCACCCGAACGCTGCTGTCGTAGCGATCGCGCGGAGCGAAGACGATAACCGAAACGAAGCGGTCGAAGCGGTCGCGCCGAGCCAACACCCGCACCCGCGGCCGCTCGTCAAGCGCCATGATCTGAGTTGCGAAATCGAGCAGCGTCTCCTCGTCGATCTGGAACATCTCGTCACGCGGATAGGTCTCGAGCACGTTCCAGAGCGTCTTGCCGGAATGGCTTTCAGCGCCGAGCCCGGCAAGCGCGACAATCCGATCGGCCTTTCGCCGGAGCAGCGGGATCCCACGGATCGAGCGGGTATAGGCGGTCGACGTGAAGAGACCGAGGAACCGGATTTCACCGGCGAGGGCGCCCTTTGGTCCGTAGCGCTTGACGCCGACATAGTCGGCATAGGCATGGCGGTGAACCCGCGAGACAAGATTCGACTTGCTGACGATCAACGGCTCCGGCCGCATCAGGAACTCGCGGATCGCCGGCGTCGTCGTCACCCCTTCGGCGCCGCGGCGGAGCACGCGAACCGATGGATCGCGCAGAATGCCAAGACCGGGCCCACCGGCACGACGCAGGGTCCCGCGCTGGGCCCCGCCGACATAGTCGTAGTCGCGGACCCCGAGGAACGTGAAGTCGCCCTCGGCAAGCCATTCGAGGAAGGCGATCGCCTCGGCACAGTCCTCTGCGGGGATCGGCGGCGGCGAGGTCCGATAGGCCTCGATCACGGCGCGGAGCCGGGCCAGCATGTCCGGCCAGTCGGCGACGGCACGACGCACCTCCACAAAGAGCGACTCCAGGCGTTCCGTGAGCCGCTGGCGCGGCTCCTCGCCGCCGAGGCGACGGAGGTGAATCTGGATGAGGCTCTCCCGCACGGCGCCTTCGGGTGTCGGCCCGGGGCCGAGATAGTCGACGAGCCGGCCGGCCGCATCGCGTCGAACGTTGACGATCGGATGGGCCACCAGGCGCACATTCACTCCATCCGCGCCAAGCTCGGCCAGCGTCGAATCGAGGAGGAACGGCATGTCGCGGTTGAGGATGCCGAGCACGGTGACGGCACCGCCCGGCGCACTGCCAACCGCCGTATCGGCAAGCCGGATCACGGTCGCGTCGGCCTGGCGCACGGCAAGGAGCGCATCGGCCATGCGGACGAAGCCGGCGAGATCGCCGGCACCGTAGACCGCTAGATCTTCCAGGCTCACTCGGGCGAAGAGGTCACCGGCGAGCGCCTTCAGCCGCCCAGTGTCGCCATCGCCATCGAGGGCGCGGCGGACAAGACCGATGATCCGGCTCCGCTCCTTTTTCCCGTCGGGCATTTCGATCCCCCTCCCCGGTGACGCGGACCACAGAGATAGGTCCGTCATTCTCACCCTGTGTGACGGTTTCGTGCGGTTCGTGGTCCGGTGCTGTCACCGCCCGTCGCTGCGACTGCCCGGCCGCCGGCGGGGCTTTGGCCGGGTCAGACCGCCGACGATATTGGCAAGCGCATGCACCATCGCATGCGCGCCGGTTTGAGGCTGGCGTGGCACAGCGCCAAAGACGATGAGGAGCTTGGCCAGCACCGAGAGGCCGATGACGGCCGCGAACAGGATCAGCGCCACGGTGCCGATGCCGGTCCCGAGCGTGAAGGGGTTGACCGCCCCCGTCTCCGGCGTTTCCGCGCGGAGCGCAGTCGCGCCGGCAGGCATCAAGAGAGCCGAACAAATGACGGTCGGCCTGACAACCATGGACATCGTCTCGCGTTCTTGCCGCACAGGTGACACGCCCTTCGTGGCGTGACCACGGCAAACCCGGATCACGCGATCGGGGCCGGCCGACGGAACCAGGGATAGGGCGCCACCGAACGCGCCTCCAATTCGTAGCGGCGCTGCAGCCACAGGAAGAAGAAGCCGAAGACGGGCACCAGGACATCGGACCAGAAGATGATCCCGGCGTTGCCGGGGGCGAAATTGTTGGCGACGATCATCTGGTAGATGTGACCGCCCGCCGCGCCCCACAGGAAGCAGGCGGGCGCGATGATCGCGGCCAGCCGCATGTCGAAGCTCCGCCACGCCGCGATCAACCCGAGGACGCCCATGCCGAGGCTGGCGAAACCGACCTCGGTCTGAAACGGGCTGTCCGCCCAGCCGATGAATTCCGCCGCCATCTTTCCGAAGGCGATGTGGAAGACGGCGTTGTAGACGCCGGAGACGCCAATCGAGAAGATCAGGAACCACTTGAAGATCGCTTCGGAGACCACCGGCCCGGTGCGGGGTACGCGGCTCTCGACGATGACAAAGAACGAAACCACCAACCCGATCACGAAAAACGTCAGGGTGAAGTTGCCCATTGCGAATGCGATGAAGCCTTCCATGACCGCTCTCCCGTTCCGTGATTCGCTGTCCTCGCGAGTCTAGGGCGTGGACCTCCGCCATACGAGATGATCCGGCCGGCGACCGTTGAGTGGACGAGCCATGTTCGCGTGACCGCTGGTTCCCGTCGCGCCGGCCGCCCTCGGCAGCGCATACCGCTCAGAGTGAGGCCACCGTCTTCAGCGCGCCGTCGAGTTCCTTGCCGTCTTCGTCGAGCAACGCCGCCTCGCGCAGCCGGCGGAGCCAGTCGGCCCCGTCCGGGCGGTGTTCGAGAAGCGGCAGCGCCGACAGCACCTTGCCGTACTTGCTCTCGGCGCGCGCCCGGGTGTCGCTGTAGCCCTTGATCAGCCGCCGGCATCGGATCACCTCGACGCCAAGGTCATAGTCGGCGGCAAGGCCCCGACGCGCCACGGCAAGCCAGTCGGCAATGTGGGCTTCCTCGACGGCGTGACGAAGCAGCTTGCGGCGATGGCGGCGCATGCCGGCCAGAGCATAAAGGGCGACAAACCAGAACACGCCGTCGGTACGGACGCGCCGGCCCTTGTTGAACAGACGGTCGATCATCCGCACCAGCCCTGCCCGACGCTCGACGGCGCGTCCGAGCCCGGCCGGCAGCGTGCCGCAGATCTCCTCGACACGCGGATGCATGAACTCGGTGACGCGGATCACCTGGTCGGGACGGGCCTTCACCTCCGCCTCGACGCGCGCGAACCGCGTCGCCCGGGTCTTGAGATCGGCGACGCGGATGACATCGTCATAAGCCATGGCGCGGGCCAGATACTTCGCCGCCTCTCGGGTGAAGAGATGGCCACGCCCGTCCCCGCCGCGGCTGCGGTCGAGCGCCGCGAGCTCGGCGAGCCGATCGAGATAGAGATGGCCGTAGGCCGCATCCTGGAAGTCGACGACGTGACGGAGCCCGGTCATCGCCATCTCGTGCACATTGGAGGGCAGTTCCGCGCCGAGACGGGCAAGCGCGCGGTCATACGCGCTCCGCTCGCGATCGCTGCCGCCGGCCGGCTTCGGCACGGCCTTCGCAGCGGGCTCCGGCAGGTCGACCGTCGCGGGCGGAAGGAGCGCAACCGCCTCCGCCGCCGCCCTGAACGCCGCCACGCTCGCCGCGACCCCCTTTCCCTCCGCCGCGATCACCGCCTCGAAGCTGTCGCGCCCGAAGGGAAGCGCCTCGGCGGCGGCCAGGGCGCCGAAGAGGCTCGCGGAGATGACGCTGCCATTGGCCTCGGCCAGCCGCTGCAGGTCATGGGCGATGAAGCGCCTGGCGCGGGTCCTGGCGATCGCCGTCACCCGCGCCGAATCGGAGATGCCGTCGCCCGGCGCGGTCTTCTCGAGGATGCCGAGGGCGCGGTGGGTGGAGGCGATCAGCGTCGTCCGGTCGGGAGAGACGAGGCCGCGCTGGATTGCCCGGCCGGCCTCCATCAGTTCCGCCGCAATGACGATGTCGACGTCGCCGGGTGCCGGCATCAGCGACAGCACCGGCGTGCGGCCCGGCACCGCCGGGATCATCTCGACATAGTAGATGGTCGCGCCGGTGCGCTGGGCGACTCCGGCGACCGATGTCGCCTGGGCGTACCAGCCGTTGGCTTCGGCGAGACCGATCAGCCAGTTGGTCAGGACGCCGCCGCCCTGTCCGCCGATCGCGAGGACCGCGATGGTGATCGGCCGACTGGGACTCAACGAATCCATCGGATTCAGGTCGTCTCGAAGCCGAGGCGCCGCGCGGCGCGGCGGCGCTGCAGGAATCCCGTCACTTTCGCCCGCATCGCCGCCATGAAACGGTCCCAACCGCTCGGGTTGGAAACGATGTCGGCACGGTAGAAGGACGGGCACAGCACGGCGGCGTCCGCGACCTCGCCACAGTTGCCACAGCCCACACAGCTCTGGTCGATCGCGGCGACCGGATCGTCGCGGAGCGGGTCGTCGAGCCGCTTGACCGACAGCGACGGGCAGCCGGAGAGGCGGATGCAGGCGTGATCGCCGGTGCAGACGTCCTCATCGACGCCGAAGCGCGAGCGCACCACGCGCCGGCCGTCCTTTTCCGCCTGCTGCATCAGCGGCCGCTCGCGACGCTGGCGATTGAGCATGCATTCGGACGCGGCGACGATGACCTTGGGCCCCTTCTCCGGCGTGGTCAGCGCTTCCTTGAGGGTATCCCGCATCCTGCCGACGTCGTAGGTGCGATCGATCGTCCGGACCCAGTCGACGCCAACGCCGCGGACGGCCTTCTCGATGGGGTGATGGGTCGAGCGGGTGCGATTGTTGGCCCGCGACGAAGGTATGTCCTGTCCCCCCGTGGCAGCCGAATAGAAGTTGTCGACGACGATGGTGACGCCGTCGTGCTTGTTGAAGACGGCGTTGGTGATGCCCGAGGAGAGGCCGTTGTGCCAGAAGCCGCCGTCGCCCATCACCGCGATCGGCCGCTTCTTCGCCGCGACGTTGAAGGCCGAGTTCGAGGCCGGGCCGAGGCCGTAGCCCATGGTAGTGCCCCCGATGTTGAAGGGAGGCAGGATCGAGAAGAGGTGACAGCCGATGTCACTTGCCACCTGATGCTCGCCGAGTTCCTTCTCGACGAGCTTCATCGCCGAGAAGATCGGCCGCTCGGGACAGCCGGTACAGAAGCCGGCCGGGCGCATCGGCACCTCCTTGGCGAGCGCCTTCAGCGTCTCGTCGTCGAGATCGGCCGGGACATTCGGCGCCCGGTCGCGGTCGGGCAGCATCGCCGGAGCATGCGCGCGAAGGAATGCGCCGATCCCCTCCGACATCACCTTGGCGGTGTATTCGCCCGCCATCGGGAACGGTCCCTTCCCCAGGAGCCGCGCGCCAAGACCGGCGTTGCGCAGGATCTTCGACAGCGCCTGCTCGAGATAGTCGGGCTGACCCTCCTCGACGACGAGAACGGCATCCTTGTCGCGGCAGAAGTCGACGACCTCGTCATCGACGAGCGGGTAGGTGACGTTGAGGACGTAGAGCGGGACCTCCGTGTTGCCCCAGACATCGGCGAGGCCGAAGCGCTCGAGCGCGCGGATGACGGCGTTGTACATGCCACCCTGAAGGACGATGCCGACCTTGCTGCCGGGGGCATCGAACACCTCGTTGAGCTTCCGCTCGCGCACGAAGCGGATCGCGGCCGGCAGGCGGTGATTGATCTTCTCGTGCTCGTGCGCGTACGAGGCCGGCGGCAGCACGATGCGGCTGGTATCGCGGGCGGGCCGCTCGAGCGCATCCTTGACCGTGAAGGCAGGCTTCCGGTTGTCCCGGGCCACGAAGCGGCCATGGAGGTGACAGGTCCGGATGCGGATCTCCAGCATCACCGGCGTGTTCGAGGCCTCCGACAGCTCGAAGCCCTCCTCGACCATCCTGACGATGGTCTCAAGGTTCGGACGCGGGTCGAGCAGCCAGATCTGCGACTTCATCGCAAAGGCGTGGCTGCGCTCCTGCATGATCGAGGAGCCCTCCCCGTAGTCCTCGCCGACGATGATCATCGCGCCGCCCTTGACCCCGCCGGATGCGAGATTGGCGAGGGCGTCGGAGGCGACATTGGTGCCGACCGTCCCCTTCCAGGTGACGGCGCCGCGGATCGGGTAGTGGACGCTGGCGGCCAGGGTGGCGGCGGCCGAGGCCTCGCTGGCGCTCGCTTCGAAATGGACGCCGAGCTCGCCAAGGATGTCCTGGGCATCAGCGAGCACATCCATGAGATGGGAGATGGGAGCGCCCTGGTAGCCGCCGACATAGCCGACGCCGGACTGGAGCAGCGCCTTGGTGACGGCGAGAATCCCTTCGCCGCGGAACTCCTCGCCCGCGCCGATCTTCAGTTGCTCCACCTCTCTGGCGAAGGAGCGTTCGGCCATTTCCGGTCCTTTTCCTGCGGGCGGGCCTAGTTGTGGTCCCGGCCCCGATGCTTGTCAATTTGGCGCGGGACCCCCGAGAGTCGAGGATTCCGCAAGGGTCTTCCCGGCTGCGATGCGACCATCCAGCCAGGCGCTCGGCCGCCAGCGCGGATCACCGGTCAGGGCAAGAAAACTGCGCGCGATGGCGGCAATCCGCGCCGGGCCGACCGCGTCGCCCAACGCCAGCGGCCCGCGGGGATAAGAGAGCGCGAGGCGGGTCGCCGCATCGATGTCTGCCGGTGCGGCAAGGCCCCGGCCGGCGGCATCGGCAGCAACGAGGACGATCATGGCGGCGATGCGCTGGGCCGGCATGCCGCCGCCATCGCGGACGATAACGGCCTCCCGACCGGCGCTCCGGACCGAGGCCGCTACCCCGGCGGTGAGCGCGGGGTCGACGCCCGCGATTGTGGCCAGGCCGGTGAAGACGGGGTCGACGCCGACGACACGGAGGGGATCGAGCCCGAGACGGCGGGCCTCGGTCGCAACGTCCGTCCCGATCGGGCCGACCACCGCGACGGCGGCGGGATCGTCACCCAGAAGCGCCGCGGGGAACAGGCCCGCAACGTCGGGGGCACGATCCGGCGCGATGTCGAGGAGGCGCACCGGAACGGGCGCGGCATCCAAGTGTTGGTGTTGCTCCGGCACGATCTTGCCGTCCGCACCGTAGGCGTAGAAGCCGCGGCCGGTCTTGCGACCAAGCAGACCCTCGGCGACCCGGCGCCCGGCGATGGGCGCGGGACGGAAACGCGGCTCCTCGCCGAAGCCCTGCCAGACTTGCCTCGTGACCTCGGCAGAGACGTCGAGGCCGGTCAGATCGAGAAGCTCGAACGGCCCCATGCGGAAGCCGAGCGCGCCGCGGGCGATGGCGTCGACGGCGCCGGGAGTCGCGGCGCCCTCGTCGAGGATGCGGAGAGCCTCGCCGGTGTAACCGCGGCCGAGGTGGTTGACGAGGAAGCCGGGCGTGTCCCCGACATGGAGCACATGCTGGCCGAGGCGTCGGGCCAGCTCGGCCAGCGCCGCGATGGTGGCGTCGCTGGTGGCCGCGCCGCGGACGATCTCGACGACGCGCATCCGGGTGGGCGGGTTGAAGAAGTGGAGACCGGCAAGACGGCCCGGCTGCTCGAGCACCTCGGCAATGGCGGAGACCGAGAGCGAGCTGGTGTTGGTGGCAAGGACGGTGCCGGGTCCGGCCTCCGCCTCAAGCGCGCGGAACAGCGCGCGCTTGGCGGCAAGATCCTCGACGATGGCTTCGATGACCACATCGGCGGCCGCGACTTCGGCAAGCGAGGCCGGCGCGAGCCGCGCCATGGCCGCGTCGGCGGCCGCAGCTTCGAGACGGCCCTTCTCGACATCCCGCCGGAGCCGATCTCGGGTCGCGGCGAGCGCTCGGCCGAGGGCTTCGGGGCTGGCATCGCACAATCGCACCGGACAGCCCTCACGGGCCGCGAGCTCGGCGATGCCGGCGCCCATGGCCCCGGCGCCAACAACGCCGATGACCGGCTCGGCGGTCATTCGCCTTTGAACCGCGGCAAGCGCTTGTCGAGGAAGGCGGACAGGCCCTCCTGCCGATCGGCCGTCCTGAAGACGCCAACGAAGGCCTCGGCCTCAAGGGCCAGTCCGTCGCGAAGCGGCAGGGCCGCACCGTCGCGGGCGACGCGCTTGATCGCGGCCAGCGCCAGCGGCGGCAACGCGGCCATGCCCTCGGCGACCTTCAGGGCGCGCGAGGGCAGCTCGGCCGCATCGCAAATCTCGGCAATGAGACCCCAGGCGAGCGCAGTCTCGGCGGTGACCGGCTCGGCGGTGAGCAGGACCTGCATGGCGCGGTGCCAGCCGAGATAACGGACGAGACGCTGGGTCGCGCCACCCCCCGGCATGATGCCGAGCTTCGGCTCGGGACTGCCGAGCCGGATACCGCGGGCAGCAAGAATGATGTCCCCGGTGAGCGCCAGTTCGAGGCCGCCGCCGAGGGCATGACCATTGAGCGCGATGACGAGTGGCTTGGGAAAATCGAGAAGCGCCGACCAGACGGCACGGAGCTCCGGCCGCATGACGTCCTCGGGCGTGCTCGCCGCCAGCACGCGGATGTCGGAGCCTGAGGCGAAGACGGGACCGATCGCGGCGAGGATTACGACGCGGCACTCGGCGTCGGCGGCCGCGCGCTGCAGCCCATCCACCAGCGCCGCGCGGATCCCGATGCCGAGCGCGTTCCGGGTCGAGGGGTCGTCCAGCGTGAAGCGCAGGACCTGCGGATGAGGGCGATCTTCCCGTAGGCTCTGTTCCACGGCTTTCGATTTCCGCTCTCCTCGCCGGGCGCCGATACTTGCACGGAACCCCGATTGAGATATTTTAATCTTAAACGATTTTCGGAGGGAAGAGCCGGATGGCGGCCGCGTCGAGACGGGCGATAGTGACCGGCGGCGGGCGCGGCATCGGCCGGGCGGTCGCAGGCGCCCTGACGCGCGCCGGATACGACGTGACGGTGCTCGGCCGGACGGCGAAGACGCTCGACGACGCGGTGGCGGCGGGCGACGCCGCCGCGGCAAAGGTCCTCGACGTGACCGATACCGAAGCGCTGTCGTCCTACCTCCACGGGCAGACGGTGGACATCCTCGTCAGCAATGCCGGCATCGCCGACAGCGCCCCCTTCGCCAAGACCGACCTCGCCCATTTCCGGCGACTGATGACGGTGAACTTCGAAAGCGTGGTGGCCGCGACCCAGGCCGTCCTGCCCGGCATGATCGACCGCGGCTTCGGCCGGATCATTTCGGTCGCCTCGGTCGCCGGATTGAAGGGCTACCCCTATGTCAGCGCCTATTGCGCCTCCAAGCACGCGGTCGTCGGCCTGACGCGCGCCCTCGCCCGCGAAGTGGCGAAGACCGGGGTCACGGTCAACGCCGTCTGCCCCGGCTACGTCGACACCGACCTCGTCCGCGACGGGGCATCGCGGATCGCGGCCAAGACCGGGCGGCCGGCCGGCGAGATCGCCACGAGCTTCCACAAGCACAACCCCCAGGACCGGTTCGTCACGGCAACGGAAGTGGCCGCAGCGGTGGTGTGGCTGGCCAGCGCCGAGGCCGCCGCCGTCAACGGCCAGGCGATCGCCATCGACGGCGGAGAGACGGCATGAGCGAGCCCCTGATGCTGCCGCTGGACGCCGAGACCAAGGGGGCGGAAGTCGACCACAAGGCCGAACTGCGCCTGTGGCTGCGCCTGCTCACCTGCGCGACGCTGATCGAAACCGAAGTGCGCCGACGGCTGCATCGCCAGTTCAAGGAGACGCTGCCGCGCTTCGACCTGATGGCGCAGCTCGAGCGCGTCGACAGCGGCATGACGCTGGGCGAGGTATCGAAGCGGATGATGGTGTCGGCCGGCAACGTGACCAGCCTCGTCGAACGACTGATGAAGGCAGGCTATGTCGAACGCCGGCCGGCGCCGCACGACCGCCGCTCGCAGCTCATCCGCCTCAGCCGGCGCGGACGCGAGCATTTCGCGCGGATGGCGACGGCGCACGAGGCGTGGGTGGCGGAGCTGCTCGCCGATCTCAGCGACAAGGACATCGCGCTGACCATGGAGCGCCTCGGCCGGCTGAAGCAATCGGTGAGCGCGGGCATCGCGCGGGCGGAGGCGGACGGATGACGCACGCCGGGAGATCTCCATGACGACCCAGACGCTTGCCGGCTTTGCCGCGAAACATGTCCGGCTCCGGACCGATGGCGCTGTGGCGACGATCACCCTCAACCGGCCGGACCGGAAAAATCCGCTGACCTTCGACTCCTATGCCGAGCTGCTGGCGCTGTTCCGCACGGCCGCCGAGGACGACACGGTGATGGCGATCGTCATCACCGGCGCCGACGGCAACTTCTCCTCGGGGGGAGACGTGTTCGAGATCATCGCGCCGCTGCTCCACAAGGACACCAAGGGCCTCCTCGCCTTCACCACCATGACCGGCAACCTGGTCAAGGCGATGCGGGCCTGCCCGCAGCCGATCGTGGCGGCGATCGACGGCGTCTGCGCCGGGGCCGGCGCGATCCTCGCCATGGCCTCGGACCTCAGGATCGGCACGGCGCGGGCGAAGATCGCCTTCCTCTTCAATCGCGTCGGCCTCGCCGGCTGCGACATGGGCGCCTGCGCCATGCTGCCGCGGATCGTCGGCCAGGGTCGGGCCGCGGAACTGCTCTTCACCGGCCGGACGCTTGGCGGGGAGGAAGCCGAACGCTGGGGCTTCCTCAACCGCCTCGCCGAACCGGACGCGCTTCATGTGGAGGCCGCGGCGCTGGCCGCGAGCCTTGCCAGCGGTCCCGGGTTTGCCAATGCCATGACCAAGCGCATGCTCGAAATGGAATGGGCCATGGGCGTGCCGGAGGCGATCGATGCGGAGGCAGTCGCCCAGGCGCTGGCGATGACCACGGCGGACTTCCGCCGCGCCTACGAGGCCTTCGCCGCCAAGCGCCGGCCCGTCTTCAAGGGAGACTGACGGTGGGCACGTTCGTTCCGCAAGGCTCAACCGCGCTTGCCGGGCGCGTCACCGGACCATCGTCAGGCGCGCCGACGCATGCCTGACCTCTCTTTCCTCGGCTGGCCGTTCTTCGAGCCGCGGCATGCGGCGTGGCGCGAGCGGGTCGCCGCGTTCGCCGGGACCGCAGGCGGACTGATCGACCACGACGATGCCGACGCATCCTGCCGGCGGCTGGTGGCGGCGCTGGGCGAGGCCGGGCTGCTCGCGCCGGCGGTTGCGATCGGCGACGGCGAGCGGATCGACGTCCGCACCCTCTGCCTCGCCCGCGAGACGCTCGCCTATCACGACGGCCTGGCCGACTTCGCCTTCGCCCTCCAGGGCCTCGGCGCCGGACCGGTGTCGCTGTTCGGCACGCGCGCGCAGAAGGACGCGCGGCTCGCCGGGGTGAAGGCCGGAACGGCGATCCCCGCCTTCGCCCTGACCGAGCCCGAAGCCGGCTCCGACGTCGCGGCGATGGCGACGACGGCGATAGCGGACGGCGACGGCTTCCGGCTCGACGGCGAGAAGACCTACATCTCGAACGGCGGCATCGCCGACTGGTACGTGGTGTTCGCGCGGAGCGGGGAGGCGCCGGGGGCCCGCGGCCTGTCGGCCTTCCTCGTCGACGCCGACGCGCCGGGCCTCAGCGTGGCGGAGCGGATCGCGACGATCGCGCCGCATCCCCTCGCCCGGCTGAGCTTCGACGGCTGCCGGGTGCCGGGGGCGAACCGGCTCGGCGGCGGCGGCGAGGGCTTCAAGATCGCCATGGCGACGCTCGACGTGTTCCGCGCCACGGTCGGGGCGGCGGCGCTCGGCTTCGCGCGGCGCGCCTTCGACGAGACTATCGGCCACGTCACCACGCGGAAGACGCTCGGCAGCACCCTCGCCGACCTCCAGATGACGCAAGGCGCGCTCGCCGACATGGCGACGGAGATCGACGCGGCGGCGCTGCTCGTCTACCGCGCCGCCTGGGCCAAGGACGCCGGAGCGGAGCGCATCACCCGCGAGGCGGCGATGGCCAAGATGGCCGCGACCGAGTGGGCGCAGGCGGTGATCGACCGCGCGGTGCAGCTCCATGGCGCCCGCGGCGTGACCACCGGCGAGACGGTCGAGGCACTCTATCGCGACGTCCGCGCGCTCCGCATCTACGAGGGCGCCACCGAGATCCAGAAGCTGATCATCGCCCGGGCGGTTCTGGCCGAGGCGGGGCGATGAGCGGGGCCTGGTCGACGACGGTGAAGATCCGCTTCGCCTATTGCGACCCAGCCGGAATCGTCTACTTCGCCAGCCACTTCGACATCCTCAATGGCGTCGTCGAGGACTGGTTCAACGACGGGCTGGGCCTCTCCTATCACGACATCATCGGCCGCCGGCGGGTCGGCCTCGGCTATGTTCATGCCGGGGCGGACTTCCGCCTGCCGGCGCGGATGGGCGATCGGCTGACCTACAGGGTGGCGGTCGAACGCATCGGCGGCCGGTCGCTGCCGCTCAAGGTGACGGCGACGCGCGATGGCGCCGAGGTCCTGACCGCGTCGCTGGTGATCGTCACCACCGACATCGACCGGGCCAAGGCGATCCCCGTCCCCGACGATATCCGCGCCGCAGCGACGGCCTACCGGGAGAAGACGGCATGAGCAGCGAGGGACGGCGGAACGGCCTCGTCCACACGATCCTGCAGCCGCCGGGCTGGCCGGAACCGCAGGGCTACGTCAACGGCGTGGCGGCGCGCGGGCGGATGGTGTTCACCGGCGGACTGGTGGGCTGGGACGAGACCGGGGCATTCCCCGAGGGACTCGCGCAGCAGGTCCGCCAGACACTCGGCAACACCCGCGCCGTGCTGGCCGAGGCCGGCGCCGGCCCGGAGCACATCGTCCGCATGACCTGGTACGTGACCAGCATCGCCGCCTATGCCGCGGCGCGCAAAGAAATCGGCACGGCGTGGCGCGAGGAAATGGGCCGCAGCTTCCCGCCGATGGCGGTGGTGGAAGTGGTGCGGCTGGTCGAACCGCAGGCCATGGTCGAGATCGAGACCACCGCGCTGGTCCCCGAGTGACAAGGCGGACGGGCGCGCGTAGGATATTTTAGACTTAAAGCAATTCGGCGGAAGCGATGGCCGGCACCCTCAGGACCGTGGGAATCGTCGGCGGCGGACCCGCCGGCCTCTATTTTTCGATCCTGATGAAGAAGGCTGCGCCGTTCGTCGACATCACCGTCTACGAGCGCAACCGCATCGGCGACACCTTCGGCTTCGGCGTGGTGTTCTCCGACCAGACGCTCGACACGTTCGAGCGCTACGACCCCGAGAGCTACCAGGCGATCACCAACGAGTTCGTCTACTGGGACGACATCGAGATCAACTTCAAGGGCTCGCGCCACCGCATCGGTGGCAATGGGTTCTGCGGCTGCGCACGGCGGACGCTCCTCTTGATCCTGCACGAGCGGGCGGAGGAGCTCGGCGTGAAGTTCGAGCTCGCCCACGAGGTCGATGACATCGCGCCGCTGGTCCGCGACAACGATCTCGTGGTGCTCGCCGACGGCATCAACTCGAAGTTCCGCGACCAGTACCGCGAGCATTTCGGCACCGAGATCGACCTCCGACCGAACAAGTTCGCCTGGATGGGCGCGGCGACGCCGCTCGACGCCTTCACCTTCGCCTTCGAGGAGACCGAGTGGGGGGTGTTCGTCGCCCACGCCTATCAGTACCAGTTCCGCAACCACCGCTCGACCTGGGTGTTCGAGACCGACGCCAGGACCTTCGAGCGGGCCGGGCTCGCCGCAATGAGCGAGGAAGAGTCGGCGCGCCTGATGGGCGACATCTTCGCCCGCCATCTCGGCGGCCACCCGGTGATGGTCAACCGGTCGCTGTGGCGCAACTTCCCGATGATCCGCAACCGCCGCTGGGCGAAGGACAACATCGTCCTCCTCGGCGACGCCAAGTCGACCGCACATTTCTCGATCGGCGCCGGAACCAAGCTCGCGATGGAGGACGCTATCGCCCTCTACGAGGCCTTCGTCCACCAGGGCGGGGTCGAGGACGCGCTGGCCGAGTTCGAGACCCGGCGGCGCGACGAGGTCGAGCGGACCCAGCACTCGGCCGATGTCAGCCTCGTGTTCTTCGAACACATCCGGCGATTCTGGGATTTCGACCCGGCGCAGTTCGCCTTCGGCGTGATGACGCGCTCGAAGGCGATCACCTACGACAACCTCCGGCTCCGGGCGCCGGAGTTCGTCGAGACGGTCGACCGCACCTTCGCCGAACAGGTGCGGCGGGCGGGCTTCGACGTCGCGACCGAGCATCCGGTACCGCCGATGTTCCAGCCGTTCCGGCTCCGCGACATGCTGCTCCGGAACCGGGTGGTGGTGTCGCCGATGTGCATGTACTCGGCCACGGACGGCGTGCCCGGCGACTGGCATCTCGTCCACTACGGGGCGCGCGCGGTCGGCGGCGCGGGCCTGCTCTTCACCGAGATGACGGACGTCTCGCCCGAAGGCCGGATCAGCCCCGGCTGTACCGGCCTCTGGAACGACGCGCAGGAGGCGGCCTGGCGGCGGATCGTCGCCTTCGTCCACCAGAACTCGGCGGCGAAGATCTGCCTGCAGGTCGGCCATGCCGGTCGCAAGGCCTCGACCAAGGTGATGTGGGAGGGCGACTCGCGCCCGCTCGAGACCGGCAACTGGCCGATCATCGGGCCCTCGCCGATCCCCTACTACCCGGAAAGCCAGGTGCCCCGGGAGGTGACGCGCGCCGACATGGACGGGATCGTCGCCAATTTCGTCGCCACCACCGAGCGGGCCGAGCGGGCGGGGTTCGACATGATCGAGCTCCACTGCGCCCATGGCTACCTGCTCGCCTCCTTCATCTCGCCGCTTACCAACCACCGCAGCGACGACTACGGCGGCGACATCGCCAACCGGCTGCGCTTCCCGCTCGAAGTGTTCGCCCGGATGCGCGAAGCGTGGCCCAAGGCGAAGCCAATGTCGGTGCGCATCTCGGCGACCGACTGGGCCGAAGGCGGGATCACCGGCGACGACGCGGTCAAGATCGCCGAGGCCTTCGCCGAAGCCGGGGTCGACCTCATCGACGTCTCGACCGGCCAGACCGATCCGGCCTCGCGGCCGGTGTTCGGCCGGATGTTCCAGACCCCGTTCTCGGACCAGATCCGCAACGAGGCACGGCTCGCAACGATGTGCGTCGGCAACATCACCACCGCCGACCAGGTCAACACCATCCTCGCCGCCGGCCGCGCCGACCTCGTCGCGCTGGCCCGGCCGCACCTCAGCGACCCCAACTTCACGCTGCGGGCCGCAGCCTGGTACGGCGTTCCGGACCAGCCGTGGCCGCCGCAGTATTTCATGGGCCGCGACCAGCTCCGCCGCAATGCGCTCAAGGACCGCGAGGAGCTGACCGAACTCCGCATCAAGACCCGGCCGAAGACCCGCGCCGACCTCATGGTCGGCCGCGCCGGCGGGGGCGCCTTCGTCGACCTCGGGGGGTAGGCCCGCCGACCGAGGAGCACGCAAGCATGGAACACGACCCCAACCTCCCCCGTGAGGGGAGGTCGAAGCGCGGCGAGCGGAGCGAGCGGCGCTTCGGGAGGGGGTACCGACATTGCGGTTCAGGGGCGTCGCGCGAAGGTCCCGCGACGGAGAGGCCGGAAGAGGCCCCCTCCCGGAATCGCTTCGCGATTCCGACCTCCCCTCAAGGGGGTTGAGTCGGCCCGGACGAGAGGCTGGTTGGGTTGAACTGGAGGCAAGTTAGGCCGCGAAAAGTCGGCGACCGCGGTGACCACGATCCCGTTCGATCCCAGAGCCGCGCGCCCGACCCATCGCATGGAACACGACCCAACCTCCCCCCTGAGGGGAGGTCGAAGCGCGGCGAGCGGAGTGAGCGGCGCTTCGGGAGGGGGTACCGACATTGCGGTTCAGGGGCGTCGCGCGAAGGTCCCGCGACGGAGAGGCCGGAAGAGGCCCCCTCCCGGAATTCGCAAGCGAATTCCGACCTCCCCTCAAGGGGGAGGTTGGGTCGGCCTTCAGACCCGGGAGGTTGGTCGGCCCGCTGCGGCGCGGCGCTTCGCATCGGCCGCCGGTCTGGTATCCTGACCGCAAACGGCGGCGCGAGGAAAAAGTCGATGGCGGTACTGTTCGTCCAGATCAAGTGTGAACTCGGGAAGGCGTATGACGTCGCCAATGCGATCGCCGACGCCGAGATCGCCTCGGAGATCTATTCGACCGCCGGGGAGTTCGACCTTCTCGTCAAGTTCTACGTACCGCCGGAGGATGACGCCGGCCGCTTCGTCACCGGCGTGGTCCAGCAGATCGGCAACATCCGCGACACCGTGACGATCGTCACCTTCAAGGCGTTCTGAGCAAATCGAAACGAAAAGTCCCGGCGCGAGGCCGGGACTCAGTCGTCGCCGAAAGACGGCAGCGTGTCAGATGCGGCGATCGACCAGGTGCCAGATCGCCGGAACTGCGGCGGCCGCGAGCACGATCTTGAGCAGGTCGCCGGGAATGAACGGGACAACGCCGGCGGTGAAAGCGGCCGCAACGCCGAGGCCGGAGGCCCCGCTCGACAGCGTGGCGAACCAGGCGAGCCAGGCGAAGCCGAGCGCCATCATCACCACCTCGGCAACCAGCATGGCCCCGAACATCTTTGCAAAGGAACGGCTCCAGCCCCGGTCGGCGGCAGCGCCGACGATGAAGGCGATGACCACGAAGCCAAGCAGGAAGCCGCCCGTCGGGCCAAGGAAATAAGCCGGGCCGGCAAGCATCGGCGGGGTATTGGTGAAGACCGGCAGGCCAAGCGCGCCGGCCGCGAGATAGGTGAGGACGCTGGCGACGCCGAGACGGGCGCCGAAGCCGGCCGCGATGCCGAAGACGGCGAGGGTCTGCAGCGTCACCGGAACCGGATAGAACGGCACCTTGATCTTGGCGGCGATGGTGAGGGCCAGGGCTCCCGCAACGACAAGCATGACGGCCGAAGCGATGCGCAGCGCGCCCTCGGGCAGGAACGTCTCGGCGAGCGCCGCGCGGGCCGGACCAGTGGACGACATCGACATTTTTGCTTAACCCCCGACAACGGTTCGATCAGCCTGAGCTATAAGGACAAACCAGCCGGGCGACAAGCCGAAGCCCTGACCCGCGCCACGGCCAGCCAACGCGCATCCGGGCGGAAACCGCGGCTCGCCACGCGGCATGGACCGGCGGCGATGGGGCCCTATGTTGGCCCGGCGAGCGCGGGCGCTCGCGGACGGGATGGGATCGGACAGTGACAGGGAACGAGATGGACGCACGACCCGAGACGACGGCCGGCGAAGGACCCCTGCCGGCGGGACACCCGCCGGTCAGGACCGGCAAGGTCGGCGTGCTCATCGCCAATCTCGGCTCCCCTTCCGGCACCGACGTGCCGGCGGTGCGGCGCTACCTCAAGGAATTCCTCTCCGACCGCCGGGTCATCGAGACGCCGCGGCTGCTGTGGTGGCTGATCCTCAACGGCATCATCCTCCGCACCCGGCCGGCAAAGACCGGCCACGCCTACGCGATCGTCTGGAACACCGAGCGGAACGAAGCCCCGCTCATCACCATCACCCGGGCTCAGGCCGAGAAGCTCGCCGGACGCCTCGATGACGATGCCATCGTCGTCGACTGGGCGATGCGCTACGGCGAACCGGCGATCGCCGACCGCATCGCCGCCCTCAAGGACCTCGGCTGCGACCGCATCCTCTTCGCCCCGCTCTACCCGCAATACGCCGCGGCGACCACCGCGACCGCCAACGACGCTGCGTTCACGGCCCTTGCGGCCATGCGCTGGCAGCCGGCGATCCGGACCCTCCCGCCCTATCACGACGACGCGGTCTATATCGAGGCGCTGGCCAACTCGCTGGAGGCCGGCCTCGCCGCGCTCGACTTCGCGCCGGAGGTGGTGGTCGCCTCCTTCCACGGCCTGCCCAGGGACTACCTCGACAAGGGCGACCCCTACCACTGCCAGTGCCACAAGACGACACGGCTGCTGCGCGAGCGGCTCGGCTGGCCCAAGGAGCGGCTCCGCCTCACCTTCCAGTCGCGCTTCGGGCGCGCCGAGTGGCTGCAGCCCTATACGGACGTGACCATCACCGAGCTGGCGAAGTCCGGCGTCAAGGCGATCGCCCTGATCACGCCCGGCTTCTCGGCCGACTGCCTGGAGACGCTCGAGGAGATCGCCATCCGCGGCAGGGAGACCTTCGAGGCGGCGGGCGGCGAGCGCTACGCCATGATCCCCTGCCTCAACGACAGCGCCGACGGCATGCGGCTGATCGAGCACCTAGTCCGACGGGAGTTGCAGGGGTGGGTGTAGGGGCAGCGGCCGACAGCCGCCGATTCTTGTAGCGGACCGACCCGCCACCGCCTACATCAGCCGGCGAGGAACGCCGGGACGGCGCGGCTTGCGCGGTCGCGGCGGGGGCCGCATAGACGGGCGCGGGAATCCGCAACCGTCGGCCTGATTCGCGGAGGTGTTCGATGTACGGGTTCGACTGGGTCGCCATTGCGATCGTCGTCCTCCTGATCCTGGTGGTCATCGCCGGGGTGAAGACCGTGCCGCAGGGCACCAACTACACGGTGCAGCGCTTCGGCCGCTATACCCGCACGCTCAAGCCCGGCCTCAACCTGATCGTGCCGTTCATCGACCAGATCGGCGCGCGCATCAACATGATGGAGCAGGTGCTCGACGTCCCCACCCAGGAGGTCATCACCCGCGACAACGCCACGGTCGACGCCGACGGCATCGCCTTCTACCAGATACTCGATGCGGCTCGGGCGGCCTACGAGGTGAGGGCGCTGGAGACGGCGCTGCTCGCCGTGACCATGACCAACATCCGTACCGTACTCGGCGGCATGGACCTCGACGAGGTGCTGTCGAAGCGCGACGACATCAACGACAAGCTGCTGCAGGTGGTCGACGCCGCCGCCGCGCCGTGGGGCGTCAAGGTCACCCGCATCGAGATCAAGGACATCACGCCGCCGCGCGACCTGGTCGATTCGATGGCCCGGCAGATGAAGGCCGAGCGCGAGAAGCGCGCCCTGATCCTCGAGGCCGAGGGCAAGCGCGCCTCGGAGATCCTCAAGGCCGAGGGCGAGAAGCAGGCACGCATCCTCGAAGCCGAAGGCCGGCGCGAGGCCGCCTATCGCGACGCCGAGGCACGCGAGCGGCTGGCCGAGGCCGAGGCCAAAGCGACGGAGGTCGTGTCGGAGGCAGTGGCCCAGGGCGACGTCCAGGCGCTCAACTACTTCGTCGCACAGAAATACACCCAGGCGCTCGAGACGATCGGCAGCGCGCCGGGACAGAAGGTGCTGCTGCTGCCGGTCGAAGCGACGTCGCTGATCGGTTCGCTGGCCGGCATCGCCGAAATCGCCAAGGCCTCGTTCGGCGAGGAGGCGACGGCGGCGCGACGGGCCGGGCGGGTACCGTCGGCCGGCAACAGGAGCGAGTGATGATCATCGACACCATCCGCGACCTCGGCGCCTGGGCCTGGTGGGTCGGCGGAGCGCTGCTGCTGGCGATCGAGATCATCGCGCCGGGCAACATCTTCGTCTGGTTCGGCATCGCCGCGGTGCTGACCGGAGCCGTGGCGCTGGTCGCCGACGTCGCCTGGCAGTTCCAGCTGATCATCTTCGCCATCCTTTCGCTGGTGCTGGTGGTGATCGGCCGGAGCTACTTCGCCCGGTCGGGAACGAGCGAGGAGCCGCTGCTCAATGAGCGGGCGACGCAACTGATCGGCCAGAGCTACGTGCTCGGCGACCCGATCGTTGCCGGCAGCGGCCGGGTCCGCGTCGGCGACACGATGTGGCGGCTGACCGGACCGGACCTGCCCTCGGGGACGCGCGTGCGCATCGTCGGCCATGACGGGCCGGTGCTCAAGGCGGCCAAGGCCGAGGGCTGAGGCGCAAGCCCGCTCACGCGACGCCGAGACGGAGGAAATCGTGCATGTGCACGATGCCGATCGGCCGCCGCTCCTCGACCACGAACAATACGGTGAAGGGCCGGTCGGCGGTGTTCATCATCGCCAGCGCCTCGCCGACGAGGGTATCGGGCGAGATGGTGCGCGGCGCCGCGTTCATGACGTCGTCGACCAGCCGGTCGAGGAGACCCTCGGCGAGGCTGCGGCGAAGGTCGCCGTCGGTGACGATGCCGATCAGCGCCCCCTCGCCATCGACGATGCCGAGGCAGCCGAAGCCCTTCTCGGTCATGCGCGGGATCGCGGCGCGGAGCCGCGTGCCGCGCGGCACCAGCGGGATAGCGTCGCCGCGGTGCATGATCGCCCGGACGAAGTGAAGGCTGGCGCCGAGCCGACCGCCGGGATGGAAGGCGTGGAAGCTCTCGGCGGTGAAGCCGCGGCTTTCGAGGAGGGCGATGGCGAGGGCATCGCCAAGCGCGAGCTGCATGACGGTGGAGGTGGTGGGAGCAAGGCCGTGCGGGCAAGCCTCGGTCGCCTTCGGCATGAGGAGCACGATGTCGGCCTCGCGGGCGAGCGAGCTCTCCGGCGCCGAGGTCATGGCGACGAGCGGGATGCCGAAGCGGCGGGAGTACTCGAGGATGCTCCTGAGCTCGGCGGTCTCGCCCGACCACGACAGCGCCAGCACGACATCGTCGCGGGTGATCATGCCGAGATCGCCGTGGCTCGCCTCCGCCGGGTGGACGAAGAACGCCGGGGTGCCGGTCGAGGCGAGGGTCGCGGCGATCTTCCGCGCAACGTGACCGCTCTTGCCGAGACCCGAGACGATGACCCGGCCGGCCCCGCTCCGGATCAAGTCGACCGCGGCGGCAAACGGCGCGGCGAGATCGGCCTCAAGGGCAGCGGCCAGCGCGTCGAGGCCGGCGCGCTCGGTCGCCACCGTGCGCAGCGCCGAGGCCGGCGCACCGGCGCCTGGAGCGGACGTCGCATCAACGGTGCGCTTGGCCGGGCTGGGCATCTGCCTTCGAGTCTGCCTGCTGCTGCGGGTGGCCCGGTCTAGCAGCTTTCGGCGCCGGGGAGAACGCGCATGGCGCCAGGACCTGCCGCGCCTCGCCACCGGAACCTGGACGTGGTGCTCCGCGTGACGTCGGGTGCACCGTTTCCAGAGGCGACGAGGATCGAGAAACACCCCCTCCCGAAATCGCTCCGCGATTTCGACCTCCCCTCACGGGGGAGGCTGGTCGGCCTTTGGGGAGGTTGGCGCATCCCTGACGCGAACGCCTATGCCAGCAGCTTCGCGAGCTCCGCCCGGAACGGCGCGGCGAGATCGTCGCGCTTCAGCGCCATCGCCACGTTGGCGGCGAGGAAGCCGAGCTTGGTGCCGCAATCATAGGTACGGCCGCCATAGCGGCAGCCGTAGAACGGCTCGATCGCGGCCAGGCGCAGCATGGCGTCGGTGAGCTGGATCTCGTTGCCGGCGCCGCGGGCCTGGTTGCCGAGCAGCTCGAAGATCTTCGGCTGCAGGATGTATCGGCCGTTGATATAGAGATTGGACGGCGCTTCGGCTGGCTTGGGCTTCTCGACCATGCCCTCGATGCGAAAGGCGTCGCCGACGGTCTCGCCGACCGCCACGATGCCGTACTTGTCGGTCTCGGCCGGGTCGCACTCCTCGACCGCGATGATGTTGCCACCGGTCTGGTTGTATACCTCGACCATGCCGGCGAGGCAGCCAGGATCGCAGACCATGTCGGGGAGAAGGACGGCGAAGGGCTCGTCGCCGACGATCTCGCGAGCGCACCATACGGCGTGGCCAAGGCCGAGCGGCTCCTGCTGGCGGGTGAAGCTGACGGTGCCGGCGGCGGGGCGCTCGCGCACCAGTTCCTCGAGAGCCGCGGTCTTGCTGCGCTCCCGCAAGGTCGCCTCGAGCTCATAGGCTAGGTCGAAGTGATCCTCGATCGCGGCCTTGCCGCGCCCGGTGACCATCACGAAATTCTCGATGCCGGCAGCGCGGGCCTCGTCAACCGCGTACTGGATGACCGGCCGGTCGACCACCGTCAGCATTTCCTTGGGAATGGCCTTGGTGGCGGGCAGGAAGCGAGTGCCGAGGCCGGCGACGGGAAAGACGGCAGTCCGAAGGCGAGCGGTCAAGGTACGGTCTCTCTCATGGCAATTGGCCGGACGCTAGGCGCAAGGCATGACAAAAGCGTTGCCGGGCTTGTCGTGATTTTAACGCATATCCGGGAAATAAGCCCGACGCCCCGTCGCGGGGCGGACAATTGCGATAAGGGAAGCGACATGAGCGTCCTCGTCACCGGCGGCGGCGGCTACATCGGCAGCCACATGGTCTGGCACCTCCTCGACGCCGGGGAGGACGTCGTCGTGCTCGACGACTTCTCGACCGGCTTCGAATGGGCGGTGGCCCCGGAGGCCCGCATCGTCCATGGCGACTGCGGCGACGCCGACCTGGTGTCGCGGCTGATCGCCGAGCATGGCGTCGAGTCGATCATCCACTTCGCCGGCTCGCTGCTGGTGGGCGAGTCGGTATCGGCGCCGCTGACCTATTATCTCAACAACACCTCCAAATCGCGGACCCTGATCGAGACCGCGATCCGTGGCGGGGTGCCCCGCTTCGTGTTCTCCTCCAGCGCGGCCGTCTACGGCACGCCGGACAGCTTCCCGGTCAGCGAGGACGCCCCGCTCCGGCCCGAGTCACCCTATGGCCGGTCGAAGCTGATGACCGAGATGATGCTCGCGGACGCCTCGGCGGCGCATGGCCTCGCCTACGCCGCGCTCCGCTACTTCAACGTCGCCGGCGCCGATCCGCGGGGCAGAACGGGCGAATCGACGAGGAACTCCACCCACCTCGTCAAGATCGCGGCGGAAACCGCCTACGGGAAACGGCCCGGCATGCAGGTCTTCGGCGACGACTATCCGACGCCGGACGGGACCTGCATCCGCGACTACATCCACGTCACCGACCTTGCCGCGGCCCACGGCGACGCGCTCCGGCACCTCCGCGCCGGCGGCGGCAATATCGTCGCCAATTGCGGCTACGGGCGGGGATTCTCGGTGCTCGAGGTGATCGAGACGGTCAAGCGGGTTTCAGGCCGGGATTTTCCGGTCACGATCGGTCCGCGGCGACCGGGAGATCCGAGCGCCATCGTCGCCTCGCCGGCACGAATCGAGGCCGAACTCGGCTGGCGGCCGAGATACGACGATCTCGACGTCATCGTGCGCAGCGCGCTCGCCTGGGAAGAGGCACTTTCCCGTCGCAATCACGTGTGAATGTGGTCTTTCGCGGTCGCTGATTCGCAATCTGTTAACCACAACGCTCCCAGAATCCGGAGACGTTGTGGGACTTGCGATGTCCCTGCCGGCGCATGTTATGGTAAACGCCTCCGGCGGGTGGCGGGCACGGACAAGAGGAAATTGCCATGCATCCGGTTGCAGGCTGCGCGGCGCGCTTCTGGCGCCACTCGGTCCTGATTTTCGTCTCTTGCGTCTTCGCGGGCGCCGTGCACGCAGCAACGCCGGCGCAGTGGGTCAAGTCGTTCTGGCCGACCGCCAAGGCCGCCGGGATCTCCTGGGCGACCTACCAGGCGGCGCTCGGGAACTTCACCCCCGACCCTGCCGTGCTGGAGAAGGCCAGCAACCAGGCCGAGTTCAACCAGACGATCTGGATGTACCTGCACAAGACGGTCACCGAACGCCGGATCGTCACCGGGCAGGCGATGCTCGGCCAGTACGGCGCGCTGCTCAAGAAGATCGAGGCGCGCTACGGCGTCGACCGCCATGTCGTGCTGGCGATCTGGGGGATGGAGACCACCTACGGCGACGTCCTCAACAATCCCGCGATCGTCAAGAACGTCATCCGGTCGCTGGCCACCCTCGCCTATCAGGGCGGCAGCCGGGCCAAGTTCGGCCGCTCGCAGCTGGTGGCGGCGCTCAAGATCGCCCAGCACGGCGACATCACCCCGCAGCGCATGACCGGCTCCTGGGCCGGAGCCATGGGCCACACCCAGTTCATCCCCACCACCTACGCCGCCTATGCGGTCGACTTCGACGGCGACGGCAAGCGCGACATCTGGAACAACATCGGCGACGCGCTGGCCTCCACGGCCAACTACCTCAAGAAGTCGGGCTGGCAGAGTGGCGCGACCTGGGGCTACGAGGTTACGGTGCCGAAGGGCAGCTACAAGCTGGTCGGCAGCGAACGCTCGCTCTCGGCCTGGCAGAAGCTCGGCGTGCGCCGCGCCGGCGGCAAGGCGTTTCCGCGACCCGGCGACAGCGCCAGGCTGTTTGCGCCGGCCGGCGCCGATGGCCCGGCCTTCCTGCTCATCAAGAATTTCGGCGTGATCAAGCGCTACAACAACGCCGACGCCTACGCGCTGGCCGTGGGCCACCTCGCCGACCGGATCCGCGGCGGCGGCGCGTTCGCGGTCGACTGGCCCGATGCCGACCTCCGCCTTTCCGATACCGAGCTGATGCAGGTGCAGAAGCTGCTCGCCGACCGCGGCCTCTACAGCGGCGAGATCGACGGCAATATCGGCAGCGGCAGCCGCGCGGCGATCATGTCCTACCAGGAGACGCTGGGGCTGGCGGCCGACGGCCAGGTGTCGCAGAAACTGCTGGAAATGCTGCAATCCGGAAAATAGGACGGCGCGGGAAAAACAGGGCGGCATGTCGCCGTCCGGCGTCATCTTTCTGCCGGAGAGACCAGCAAGTTTGCGGTGCATGGATCGGTGCGACGGTTTCCCTTCGCGCCGGCCTGTCCTAGATGAAGGGGCGATGACAGCGCCCTTGCCCCGCGACCGGCAGTTCGGAATGGCCCGTAGACTCGTTCTGTTGCTTCTCGTCGCGCTGCTCAGCGCGGGCTTCGTTGCCACCGATTTCGGGGCGACGTTCAGCGGCGACCCGTCAGCCCTTGCCGCGTCGAAGAAGAAGGACCGGCCCGGCATTTTCGACCGCCTGTTCGGCTCCAAGGACGAGCCGCGCGCGGCCCAGCCGCCACGGAACTCGTCACCGAGCAAGCGGCGCATCCTGCCCACCCGCAAGAAGACGACGACGCCCACCCGTAATACGTCGCGGAAGACCTCGAGCGGAGTCGCCGTGGTCAATGTCGACGAGAAGGATCCGAACGCCCGCAGAATCCTGATTATCGGCGACTTCGTCGGCGATGGCATCGCCTGGGGGCTGGACCAGGCGCTCGCCAGGGAACCGAAACTCGCCGTCATCAAGGAGATCAACGCGCCGTCCGGGCTCGTCCGCCAGGACACTTACGACTGGAACAAGGAATTGCTCGGGGTCCTCAACCAGGAGAACCCCGACATGGTGGTGGTGAGCCTCGGGGTGAACGACCGCCAGGACCTGCGGGTCGACAAGGACCGATATCCGGTCCGCTCCGAGGAATGGCTCGCGGCCTACGAGCAGCGAGTAGACGCCGTGACCGACACGCTGAAGGTCTATGGCCGGCCGTTCTTCTGGGTGAGCGCGCCGCCGCTCCGCGGCGAGGACGCGACATCCGACATGGCCTTCATCAACGGGCTGATCGAGCCGCGCGTCACCAAGGCGGGGGGACATTTCATCGACGTCTGGAACGGCTTCACCAACGCCAGCGGCCAGTACATCACCACCGGGCCCGACATCGAGGGGCAGGTCAAGGCGCTCCGCACCAGCGACGGGATCAACTTCACCAGCGTCGGCAAGCAGAAGCTCGCCTATTACGTCGAGCGCGACATCCGCCGGAGCACCGGAATGGGCGCAGGGACGGTGGAGCTTGTCGCCTCCTCGACCCAGGCGAGCACCATCGAGATCGGGCTCGACGGCAAGAAACGGCTGGTCGGTCCGGTCATCTCGCTCTCCGACCCACCCCCCGGCGCCAGCCTGACGCTTGCCGGTGCGCCGCCGCCGGTCGTGTACGACCCGATCAGCGGCCAGGTGATGCCGGCGCCGGCCGACCCCCTGCAGGATGCCGTGACCGAGGCGGAGACGGCGCAGTACCGACTGGTGGTCAAGGGCGAATCGCTTGCGACGCTTCCGGGCCGGGTCGACGACTTCGCCTGGCCGCCGTCGCAGCGGCAGAACCAGAGCTTCCAGGCGCCGCCCGCCGAGGGCGACGCCGCCGACGAGTCGGCGGAAGCCGCGTCCGACGAGGCCACCGCCGAGACCGCGGCGGCGAACTAGATCGAACCGTCAGCCGCGGGCGACGATGATGCCGTTGCGGGTCAAGACCACCCAGCGGCCATTCTGCTTGACGATGCGCTGGACGAGCCCGAGATCGGGCAGCGAGGACCCCGGAGCGACCTCGAAGTAGCCGCGCTTGCCCTGGACCAGGGCGCGACCGTTCCGCACGCGCCACAACACCCAATCCTCGGCCACCGGCGGCCCGGAGCGCGCAATCGAGCCGGTGATCTCGGGAGAGACTGCCGGCGGCGGGCGGGTCAGCGACTGGGAGAGCGCCGTGACCCGCGCGGTCAGATCGGCCTGGGCCTGCTCGGCGCCGGCAAGGCGGGTCTCGACCGTGGCGAGGCCCGAGGCGGCGACGCGGCTACCCTCGCCCACGCCGTCCTTCAACGCCTTGATCTCAAAGGCAAGCTGCCCAATGCTGGCGCGAAGCGCCTCGACCGCCTCCTCGGCGCCGGGCGGCTCGTCACGGGTCGCCATCCGGTCAATGCCGGAAGCGATGGTGGCGCCGAGTGCTACACCGAGAGCGAGCGCAAGGGCGATGCCGGCTGCCTGGCCCCGCAACCAGCGCCGCGACTCCCGCTCCGACCGCGCGTGGCTGGGCCGAAAGCGCTGCGGCGCCGGCCACTCGTCGACTACGGTCGCGTCGTCGGCCGCAGCGCGGGCTGCGCCCGGCATGATGGCGGGGAGCCACTGCCGCCGCGGGCGATTGTCGGTATCAGCAAGGTCGGCGGGCTCTCCCGCCGGGATCTCGTGCGCTTCGGCCATTACGCAACCTCCGAGCTTTACCCATTGCTAACCGCGTTCTGGTTAGCGATCGGTTACCGGAGGCGCCAAAAGGGCCGAGATGCGGCGAATCGCCGGTGGTCGCGCAGCTACTCCTTCTGGCGGGCGCGGCTGTAGGACGCGATGATGCGCTGGATCTCGTCGCCGATATCCTCGCTGTCGCCGCCCGGGCTCGGCTCGGGCTCGGCGGACGCCGCGGCATCGCTTCCGGCCTCGTCCTCGAACCCGGCTTCGGCAGCGTCGTCGGCCATCTCCTCGTGCGGCTCCGGCTCCGCCTTGCCCGGCTTGGCCTTGGCCTTGTTGCCGTCGTCATCGACCAGGACATCCACGGCCTGAGCGATCGCGGCCAGGATCGAGCTCTCGAGCGCGTCCTTCTCGCCGTCGGCCGCGGCCGGCTTGGCATTCCTGGCGGTGCGGGACGCCGCCCCGCCCTTGCCGCCCGGCGGGGGCCGGAGCACCGGCGGACGGGGACTGGCGGCGGCTGCCGGCGCCTCGGCCGACGACCGGGCGGGCGGGCGCGGCCGCGCTGAATCGCCATTCGTCTTGGCGCCAAAGCTGCCCTTGGTGATGGCGGCGAATCGGGAGGCGAACGCGGAGCGAAGATCAGC
>JAGRKZ010000165.1:7759-22970 GCA_020442065.1 Bauldia sp. | reverse complement strand
TCGAGGGGCCGATGATGTCGATCCGGGCGGTCAACTCGCTGTCGCACTACACCGACTGGACCATCGGCCATGTCCACTCCGGCGCGCTCGGCTGGGTCGGCATGATCTCCTTCGGCGCCATCTACTTCCTCGCGCCGAGGCTGTGGGGCCGCAATCGCCTCTACAGCCTGCGCCTGGTCAACTGGCACTTCTGGCTCGCCACCATCGGCATCGTCCTCTACGCGTCGGCGATGTGGGTGTCGGGCATCATGCAGGGCCTGATGTGGCGCGAGTACGATCAGGAGGGGTTCCTCGTCTACTCCTTCGTCGAGACCGTCGAGGCCATGCACCCCTACTACCTGATCCGCGCCCTCGGCGGCCTGCTCTACCTCGTCGGCGGCCTGCTCATGGCCTTCAACGTGTGGAAGACGATCCGTGGCGATCTCCGCGACGAGGTCCCCATGGGCGCTCCCGCCACCCAGACCGCGCAGTGAGGTCCGAACCATGTCTGCAATGACCCGTCATCAACGCATTGAGAAGAACGCGACCCTGCTGCTCGGGCTCAGCCTCGCTGTGGTGGCGATCGGCGGCATCGTCGAGATCGTGCCGCTGTTCTACCACCAGAACGTCATCGAGCAGGTCGAGGGGATGCGCCCCTACACTCCGCTCGAGCTGGCTGGCCGCAACATCTACATCCGTGAGGGCTGCTATCTCTGCCACAGCCAGATGATCCGGCCGATGCGCGACGAGGTGGAGCGCTACGGGCACTACAGCCTCGCGGCCGAGTCGATGTACGACCATCCCTTCCAGTGGGGGTCGAAGCGCACCGGTCCGGACCTGGCCCGCGTCGGCGGCCGCTACTCCGACGAGTGGCATGTCCAGCACCTCACCGACCCGCGCTCGCTGGTGCCGACCAGCATCATGCCGCCATACGGGCACCTGTCGCGAACGTTGCTCGACGCCGAAACCATCGCCGGCGATCTGACGGCCAACGCCATCACCGGCGTGCCCTACAGCGAGGACATGATCGCCAACGCCCATGCCGACCTGATGGCGCAGGCGGACCCTGACGCCGACTCCGCCGGATTGATCGAGCGGTACGGCGACAAGGTCAAGATCGGGCTCTTCGACGGCGATGCCACCGGCATCACCGAGATGGATGCGCTGGTCGCCTACCTTCAGATGCTCGGGACCCTGGTCGACTTTGCGGCTTACGAGCCGCTGTCCGAAGAAAACAGGCGGTGACGGCCATGAGCTACGAGGCAATGCGTCATTTCGCTGACAGCTGGGGACTGGTCTTCCTGTTCCTGGTCTTCCTTGCCGCGGCGGGCTGGGCCTTCCGTCCCGGCAAGTCCTTCCGCGAACAGGCCGAGATCCCCTTCAAGCACGACCATCACGAGGACCGGAGCAATGACTGACGCCGGCAAGACGATGAATCCCGAAGGCGGCGTCGAGATCGACGAGGTCACCGGGCAACCGACCACCGGCCACGTCTGGGACGGCATTCGCGAGCTCAATCGCCCGCTGCCGCGCTGGTGGCTGTGGACCTTCTACGCCACGATCGTGTTTTCGCTGGTCTGGGTCGTGCTCTACCCCGCCATTCCGTTGCTCAACGGCGGCACCGGCGGCGTGCTCGGCTATTCGACCCGGCAAAACGTCGAAAACGAGATTGCCCTTGCCCGGCAGGCCCAGGCCGGCCGGCTCGACCAGATCGCCAACCTCCCGCTCGAGGAGATCAAGGCCGATGCGGATCTCGACCGCTTCGCCGTCTCCGGCGGCCGGTCGGCTTTCCTCGTCAACTGCATTCCCTGCCACGGCACCGGCGCGGCGGGCTCGAAGGGCTACCCCAACCTCAACGACGACGACTGGCTGTGGGGCGGCACGCTCGAGGACATCTATACCTCGATCGCCTACGGCATCCGCTCGGACCACCCCGACACCCGCTACTCGGAGATGCCGCCCTTCGCGGACAGCCTCACCAAGGAGCAGATCGTGGCGGTCGCCAACTACGTGCTGTCCCTCGCCGGCCATCCGCATGACGCTGCGCTGATCGAGGAGGGCAAGACGATCTACGACGATCCCGCCAACTGCGTGAGCTGTCACGGTCCGGACGGTGTCGGCGACCGCGCCACCGGCGCGCCGAAGCTCAGCGACGCGATCGCCCTCAAGGCCGGCACCCTCGACGAGATCGTCGCCCAGATCGAGAACCCCAAGCACGGCGTGATGCCGGCCTGGTCAGGGCGGCTCAGCGACACCGTCGTCAAGGAGCTCGCCCTCTATGTATATTCGCTCGGCGGCGGTGAGGCTGCGGCGACACAATGACGATGGACGCGCCTGAGATCAGCAAGGAGGGGACCGCCTCGACCATCGAGCAGATGGACGTCGAGGCGGTCAACGCCCGTGGTCGCCAGAAATACTATCAGGCGCGGATCAAGATCTTCCCGAAGCGCGCCGAGGGGTTCTACCGCCGCCTGAAATGGATCGTCATGGCGGTGACCCTCGGCATCTACTGGATCACGCCGTGGCTGCGCTGGGACCGCGGCCCCTTCGCGCCGGACCAGGCGGTCCTCGTCGACCTCGCCAACCGGCGCTTCTACTTCTTCTTCANNNNAGGAATTCTACTACGTCGCCGGCCTCCTGATCATGGCCGGCCTCGGGCTGTTCCTGGTCACCTCGGTCGCCGGCCGCGTCTGGTGCGGCTACACCTGCCCGCAGACGGTGTGGACCGACCTCTATATCTGGGTCGAGCGGCTGATCGAGGGCGACCGCAATGCCCGCATGAAGCTCGACAAGGGCCCGTGGTCGGCCGAAAAGATCGGCAAGCGCGCGGCGGTCTACATCGTCTGGCTGCTCATCGCCGTGGCGACGGGCGGCGCCTGGATCTTCTACTTCGCCGATGCGCCGACTCTCGCCGGCCAGTTCCTGACCGGCGAAGCGCCCACCGTCGCCTACATCACCGTCGGCGTGCTGGCCGCCACCACCTTCGTCTTCGCCGGCTTCATGCGCGAGCAGGTCTGCACCTATATGTGCCCGTGGCCGAGGGTCCAGGGCGCCATGCTCGACGAGGATTCGCTGCTCGTCACCTACAATGCCTGGCGCGGCGAGCCGCGCTCGCGCCACCAGAAGAAGGCGGCGGCCGAGGGCCTCGACGTCGGAGATTGCGTCGACTGCAATGCCTGTGTCGCGGTCTGCCCGATGGGCATCGACATCCGCGACGGCAACCAGCTCGAGTGCATCACCTGCGCCTTCTGCATCGACGCCTGCGACGGCGTGATGTCCAAGCTCGGCAAGCCGCAGGGGCTGATTTCCTACACGACGCTGCGCGACTACAACACGCACGCCGCCGAGGCCGCCACGGCCGGCCGCGCGGCCGCCACGGCCCACCAGAAGTCGGTCGGCGTCTCCCATATCGTGCGGCCGCGCACGATGCTCTATTTCGGCCTGTGGTGCCTGGTCGGCGTCCTGATGCTGGTCAGCGTGCTCACCCGCGACCGCCTCGATATCAACGTCATCCCCGATCGCAACCCGCTCTATGTGACGCTGTCCGACGGCTCGATCCGCAACGGCTACACCCTCAAGGTCCTCAACATGGTCAACGAGCCCCGCACCTTCGAGGTGGCGATCGATGGCCTGCCCGAGGCGGGGATGTGGATCGCGACCGACGAGGCGCACGAGCCGGTTCGCGCCATCGCCGTCGACGTCGATGCCGACCGCCTGCGCGAGATCAAGGTGTTCGTCACCCAGCCGGGCAATGTCGCCAAGCCCGGCCTCACCGGCTTCTCCTTCACCGTCCGCGACCTCGACGGCTCGGAGACCGGCAGCGCCTCGGCCGATTTCTACGCCCCCGGAGGCTAGGCCATGGGCATCCGCCACTTTCTCAAGCCCGACGACGACCACCCCTTCACCGGCTATCACATGCTGGCGCTGGTCCTGCTGTTCTTCGGCACGATCATTGCCGTCAACATCGTCATGGCGGTTGCTGCGACCAGCACGTTTCCCGGCCTCGTCGTCGAGAACAGCTACGTCGCGAGCCAGCACTACAACGAGACACTTGCCGAGGACCGGGCGCGCGAGCAGTCCGGCTGGAAGGCCGACGTGGCGGCGCCGGGCGGCGTCATCGCCGTCAGAATCGTCGACCGCGACGGCCTGCCGCTCCGCAGCCTTGCCGTGACGGTCGCCGCCGGCCGGCCTTCGACCGTCCAGGAGGACCGGACGCTCGAGCTGTTCGCCGACGGCGACGGCTACCGCGCCGGCGAGGCCCTGCCCGAGGGCCTTTGGGACCTTGCCGTAGAGGCGCGCGACGACGGCCGTCTCGTCTTCGGCGCCCGGCAGCGCCTCCAGGTCAAGGCCGGAGGTCCCGGATAGTGGAGTCACCCGATACCATCGCGGTGGGGAGCTGCTGCGCGCCCGGCGCGCTGGTCTCTACGCGCGGTGGCGTCGATCCGACCTTCGTCCGTCACAAGGACGACGGCACCAGCCACGTCGACTTCCTGGTGCCGGAGATGCACTGCGCCGCCTGCATCGGCAAGATCGAGGACGGCCTCAACGCGCTGCCCGGCGTCAGCCGGGCGCGGGCCAATCTCACCAGCCACCGCGTCGGTGTCGATTTCGATGCCGCGGCCGGCGATCCGGATGCGATGCTCGCCGCGATCGAAAGCGCCGGCTATGACGCCCGCCCCTTCGACGCCTCGGCTTTCGATGCCGCCAACCGCGACACGATCGGCGGCGACCTTGTCCGCTGCATGGCGGTGGCGGGCTTCGCCGCCGGCAACATCATGCTGCTCTCGGTCTCGGTGTGGTCGGGCGCGAGCGACGCCACGCGCGAGCTGTTCCACTGGCTCTCGGCGCTGATCGCCCTGCCGGCCATTGCCTATGCCGGCCGGCCGTTCTTCCGCTCGGCCCTCCGCAGCCTCTCCGCCGGCGCGCTCAACATGGACGTGCCGATCTCGATCGGCGTGCTCCTCGCCGCCGCCATGAGCCTCTACGAGACCGCCACCGGCGGCGAGCACGCCTATTTCGACGCCGCCGTGTCGCTGCTCTTCTTCCTGCTTGTCGGCCGCTTCCTCGACTACCGCATGCGCGACGTCGCCCGTTCGGCGGCGACCCGGCTGATGTCTCTGTCGGCCCGAAGCGCGATGCGGATCGCCGCCGACGGCACCGTCGCCCACGTCCCGATCGCCGACATCGGGCCCGGCGATGTCGTCCGCATTGCTGCCGGCGAGCGCATGCCGGTCGACGGCGTCATCATCGAAGGCGCCAGCGACATCGACAAGGCGATGCTGACCGGCGAGCCGGTGCCGGAGCGCGTCGAGGCCGGCAGCCAGGCCTTTGCCGGCACCCTCAACCTCACCGGTCCGCTGACGGTTCGCGTCACCGCCAGGGCCGGCGATACGCTCCTTGCCGAGATCGTCCGGCTGATGGAGGCGGCGGAGCACTCGTCCGGTCCCTATGTCCGCCTCGCCGACCGCGTCTCGCGGCACTATGCGCCGTTCGTCCATATCGTCGCCGCCGCGACCGTGATCGGCTGGCTGCTGCTCGGGGCCGGCTGGCACACGGCCCTGACCACCGCTGTCGCCGTACTCATCATCACCTGCCCCTGTGCCCTCGGCCTCGCGGTTCCGGCGGTGCAGGTCGTCGCCGGCGGCTTCCTGCTCGGCCGCGGCGTCATGGTCAAGGACGGCAGTGCCCTTGAGCGCCTCGCGGCGATCGACACTGTGGTCTTCGACAAGACCGGCACGCTGACCGAGGGCGAGCCGCGCCTCGCTCGAAGCCCCGACGCGACGCCGGACGAGTGGGCCATCGCCGCCGCGTTCGGCAACGCCAGCCGCCATCCGCTCGCCCGCGCCCTCGCCGCCGCGGCGACCGTGCCGGGTGTCGCCCCGCCAGCCCTCGACGCGGTCGTCGAGAGGCCCGGCGACGGCATGGAGGGCCGCATCGGCGACGACGTTGTTCGCCTCGGTCGCCGCGCCTTCGTCGGCGCACCCGAGACCGGGTCCGATCCCGGCGAGAGCGAAATCTGGCTCCGTGTCGGCGAGGCGGCGCCGCTCCGCTTCGGCTTCCAGGATACGCTCCGGGCCGACGCCGCCGCGACCGTCACGGCGCTGCGGCAGGCGGGTCTCGACGTCATCCTTCTCTCCGGCGACCGCCGCGAGGCGGTGGAGCGGATCGCAAGCCGCGCCGGCATCGCCGACTGGCACGCCGGCGTTCGTCCCGATGGCAAGGCCGCCTTCCTCGCCGGCCTGGGCAGCAAGGGTCGCCGCGTGCTGATGGTCGGCGACGGCCTCAACGATGCGCCGGCGCTCGCGGCGGCCTTCGTCTCGATGTCGCCGGCCAGCGCCGCCGACATCAGCCAGGCCGCCGCCGACATCGTCTTCACCGGCCGCCGGCTCGAGCCGGTGACGACCGCCTTTGATGTCGCCCGCCTCGGCCGCCGCATCATCCGCGAGAATTTCGCGCTCGCGATCGGCTACAATCTGATCGCCGTGCCGGTGGCCATCCTCGGCTTCGCGACGCCGCTGATCGCGGCAGTGGCGATGTCGAGCTCCTCGATCCTGGTGACGGCGAATGCGCTGCGTCTGCCGCTGGTGATGCGGCTTCGCCGGCGTGTCCGGACCAGCGGGCGCGATGCTCTCCTCGGCACCCGCGAGCGGCCGGCATGAACGGGTTGATGATCCTCATTCCGGTGGCGCTCGGCCTCGGCGTCGTCGGGCTCGCGGCCTTCCTCTGGGCGCTTCGCGCCGGCCAGTTCGACGACCTCGACGGGGCTGCCGTCCGCATCCTTGGCGACGACGACGGGCCCAGCGAGCGCCGCCGGCCCTGATCCGCAAGAGCCGGCGGTTTTGCCCGACAACGCACGCCCGGCGACCGACGTTATGCTGTCAACGATTGAGGCGAGGGTGCCCGCACCGTCAGCCGAGAAGGAGCCGAGCCGATGAGACGAGCAGACACCGACGACGAGCCCGTGTCGCTGGCCATCGCGCCGGACAAGGTGTGCTTCGCCATCGCCAAGGCGCGGCAGTTCGACGTGAAGGACGCCCCGGCGTTTTCCGATCCCGGCTCCAACCCGACCGATGACGACGAGATCGCCATTCTGGAGGATCGCCCGGACGATCCGGTGGTGGCCGAGCTGACCGGCTTCATCGACGCACTCAATGAGGACGAGCAGGTCGATCTCGTTGCCCTGACCTGGCTCGGGCGAGGCGACTTCGGCCGGGAGGACTGGGAAAGCGCACGCACCGATGCCGCCGCAGCCCACAACAGCCGTACGGCAGCCTATCTGCTCGGCATCCCGCTGCTTGGCGACTATCTCGAGGAGGCTCTCAACGTGCTCGGTTATTCCTGCGAGGACTATGAAAGTTGACCGGCGCTAGATGGCGCCGGGCAGGGACCGCGAGGAGGCTGCTGCGCTCGGCGGCGGCGGCACCGGCAGGTCGCCGGCGAGCAGGGACTTGAGCCGCCCGTCAGGGTCCTGAAGCACGGCACGACCGGGATGGGCGCGCTGGGCGATCAGCACCTGGGTCAGGCGAATGTCGCGGCCGATCGAGCCCGCGGTGCCGAGCCCGGTCGCCCCGACGATCCGGCCGGCCGGATCGAGGTGGAAGTGGATCGCCGCCCCGTCGTCTCGGCAGCGCTCGACCACGGACGAGCCGAGATGCGGCAGGCCGACGATCTGCAGCGACAGGTCGTACTGATCCGACCAGAAATACGGCACCGAATCGGCGACGGCTGCTTCGTGCCTGAGCCGGGCCGCGACCACGCGCGCGTGGTCCTCGGCGTTCTGCCAGGCCTCGACGCGAACGTGGCGGTCGTAGAGCGGATGGAAGAAGGTCGCCACGTCGCCGATGGCGGAAATCGCCGGATCTGAAGTCCGCAGGGCGGAATCGACGCGGATGCCGACATCGACGTCCAGTCCGACAGCGGCGGCGAGCTCGGTGTTGGCGGCGACGCCGACGCCCACCACGGCGACATCGCAGGGGAGGGTCTCGCCGGTGGAGAGTTCGGCCGCCTTCACGGCGCCGCGCCCGTTGGAGATGAACCGCTCCACCATCGCCGACATGCGGAGAGCTACGCCCTCCGCCTCGTGACGCTGCGCCAGCAGCCGCGCGATCCGCTCCGGCACGACCCGGGCGAGCAGCCGGTCCGACGCCTCGACCACGGTGGTCTTGAGGCCGCGGTGACGCGCCGAGGCGGCGATCTCGAGGCCGATGAATCCTCCGCCGACCACGACCAGGCGCTTGCCGGAGGCGAAATTCCCGGCGAGCGCCAGCGCCTGGTCGTAGCTCCTGAGGAGGTGCACGTTGGCGAGGCCCGATCCGGGCACCGTGAGCGTGCGAAGCCGGGAGCCGGTGGCCAGGACCAGGTGATCGTAGGCAAGCTCGCTCCCGTCGGCGAGCCGGATGCGCCGCGCGGCGCGATCGATGCGCTCGGCGGCGACGCCGAGGCGGAGGTCGACCGCCCTCCACGCCGGATCGTCCTCAGTCCAGATCAGGCAGCTCTCGAAGCCGCGCGTGCCCAGGAGCACCCCCTTGGACAGCGGCGGACGCTCGTAGGGTGGATGCGGCTCCTCGGAGACCAGGGTCACGGCAGCGTCGGTGTCGCGGGCAAGCAGCTGCGCCAGCCGGCCGCCGGCCTGACCGCCGCCGACGATCACCACCCTGGTGTGCTTGCCACTCATGTTCCTGACCCTTGGAGGCACGCCGATAGCCTATAGGCGCCCCGTATCGGGCCGCAATTGCGGCAAGGGGAGCGTGATCGAATCCGATCACGATTGCGCTCCGTTTCAGGCTATGATGGATTTACCTCAAGCATAACCGGCGGACGGGGAGCCCCGAAACAGCGCCGGGTCGGGGAGGCCAGAGGTGGTGGACGACGCGGGTCCCGACGATGTCGGCTCCGGCCGGGCGGGCCGGGCCGCGCGGAGCCGGGCGCGCCTTGCCGACGTGGCGCGTCTCGCCGACGTCGGCATCGCCACCGTCGACCGTGTCCTCAACGAGCGCGGCAATGTCTCGCCCGCGACCGCCCGCAAGGTGATCGAGGCCGCACGCCAGCTGGCTCTCCCCCGCACCCTGCCGGTCCCCTACCGCCGCGGCCTGCGGCTCGAGGTGGTGATGGTCCGCCGCGAGACCCCGTTCTCCGAGCGGCTGAGCGAGGCCTTTCTCCGCGCCGCGGCCACCCTCGACCGCTCGGTCATCGTCCAGCGCAGCTTCCTCGAGGAATCGAAGCCGCGTGCGGTCGCCGAGCACATGATCGCCACCCGTGCCGACGCCGTCATCCTCTACGGCCAGGAGGACGTGGCGATCGTCGATGCGGTCACCCGCCTCACGTCCAACGGCGTCCCGGTCGTGACGCTGGTCTCGGATCTGCCGACCTCGCCGCGCCTCGCCTATGTCGGCATCGACCACTACGCGGCGGGCCGCACCGCGGCGTTCTTCATGGCCCGCATGGTGCACCGCCCCGGCCCGGTGGTGGTGCTCACCCACAGCTTCGCCTACCGCGCCCACGCCCAGAGGGTGAGCGGCTTCCGCGACGGCCTCGCCGACCACAATCCGGAGATCGCGATTGCCGGCGTCGTCGAGGGCCGCGACCAGCAGATGCAGACCGAGCAGATGCTGCTCGAGCTCCTCCACCGGTCGGGCGAGCCGGTGGCCGGCGTCTACAACACCGGCGGCGCCAACCGCGCCGTCGAGCGCGCCATCGCCGTTGCCGGGCTCACCGGCAAGGCGGTCTTCATCGGCCACGAGCTGACCGTTCACACCGCCCGGATGCTGGCGGAGGGCGTGATGACGCTCGCCATCGACCAGAACCCGGAGCAGCAGGCGCGAAAAGCGATCGACGTTCTCCTCCGCCGCTTTGGTTACACCTCGGCCCCGGCCGAGGCGAGCGACGTGCCCTATGCGATCTTCGGCCCCGAGAACATTCCGCCGTCCTTCAACCGCCAGTCCTGAACCCGCCAGCAAGGAGTGCCCGCAAATGTCCGCCATCACCCGCGTCGAGATCCACGAATTCGCCTACGAGGCCGAGGACATCGGCATGGGCGCTGGCGGCTTCGACCTCGTCCAGGTTCCCGGCCACCGCCAGAAGCTCGGCAAGTTCGCGCTGGTGATCGAGGACGACGAAGGCGCCCGGGGCGAGTATGTCGGCATGTGGGGCGCGACGCCGATCGCTCTCGCCCAGATCCTTGGGCTGGCGCCGCAACTCATCGGCAAGAACCCGCTCGAGCGCGAGCTGATCTACGACGAGTTCAAGCGCGCCCATCGCCAGTACGATCACATGGGCTACGGCCACATCGACATCGCGCTGTGGGACCTCTACGGCAAGCGCGTCGGACTGCCGGTGGCGGCGCTGCTCGGCGGCTGGCGGAAGCGCCTCCCCGCCTATGCCTCGACCATGCACGGCGACCGTAACGGCTGCCTCGCGACCCCCGACGACTTCGCCGACTTCGCCGAGGCCTGCCACGGCCTCGGCTATCGCGCCTTCAAGATGCACGGCTGGTACGAAGGCGACGTTGCCGAGGAGACCGCCACCATCCGCCTCCTCGGCAACCGCGTCGGCGGCCGGATGGCGCTGATGCTCGACCCCGCCTGCCACATCCGCACCTTCGCCGATGCCGTCGCCATCGGCCGGGCGTGCGACGAGGCCGGCTTCCGCTGGTACGAGGACCCCTATCGCGACAGCGGCGTCTCGGCCTTCGGCCACAAGAAGCTGCGCGAGCTGATCAGGACGCCGCTGCTGCAGACCGAGCATGTCCGCGGCGTCGAGCCGAAGGCCGACTTCATCCTCGCCGGCGGCACCGATCTTCTGCGTGCCGATCCCGAGTACGACCTCGGCATCACCGGCACGATGAAGATCGCCCACCTCGCCGAGGCGCTCGGCGTCGACGTCGAGTTGCACGCCTCCGGGCCGGCGCACCGCCACTGCATGGCGGCGATCCGCAACACCAGCTTCTACGAGGTGGCGCTGGTCGGTCCGCGCGCGCGGAACCCGCTGCCGCCGGTCTATGCGTCGGACTACAGCGAGGACCTGGAAGCGGTTGGGGCCGACGGCTGTTTCCCGGTGCCCGACGGACCCGGCCTCGGCGTCGTCTACGACTGGGACTGGATCGCCGCCCACCGCACGGCGACGCACGTCTTCCCGTCTAAGTAGTATTGCCAAGAGTCTGACGTTCCAGCAGTCTCGGTTGCCGGCAGCGACGAACTCCCGTCGTCGATGCGGCACCGGGAGACACTGGGCCATGCCCATCGAAACCTATGTCCCGCTTGCGAACGCCACCTATCTCGACCTCACGAGCTTCCAGGGCAACGCGCCGCTCCCGTCCAGCAATTCGTTGCTGTCGCCCTACACGATCAATGTCGCGCTGGTGTTCGAGCGCGCCAACGATCCGACGCCGCTGCTCGAATCCGACTGGGCGACGCGGCACAAGACGCTCGAATCGCTGAAGCAGAGCGGAACGCTGTGGTCGACCTACGGCGCCGACAAGGACGACTACCAGAAGGTCCTCGACAAGCTTGGCGACCTCGGCATCACCACCCTCAACGTCAACGACGCCTCGCCGCACCCGCAGTACATCTCGACGGCCGAGTCGCGCACCATCTGGGTGCAACTCGACCAGACCAATTTCACCACCCTGTTCGGCCCCGGAACGGAGCTTCGCGACGGCGGCGCCAACGCCGTCGGCGATGAGATCATCTTCTGGGAGGGCAGCCTCAGTCTGCCGGAGGAGATCGCCGACGCCGGCGTTGTCGGGCTTTGGTTCGACACTGGAAAACTGTCCTCGGCGATCCTTGCCGACACCGGCGGTACCGGGGTGACGCTACCGCAAGGGCCACAAAGCCCCGGCAACACGGTCTTCGGCGGCGAATACCCCAACGTCATCGCCGCCCGCTACAACTTCCCCTTCGCCAATCCCGACGACTGGACCACGGTCGAGACCGGGCGGGTCGGGCTGATCGAACCCGGCATGGGGACCGCCTTGCTCAGCGGTACGACCGGGACCTTCGACGAGCACCTCCAGGTCTATCGCGGCGCAGCCGGGATCCCCGATCCGCCGAAGGAGGTCCTGTCGGTCGCCGGAGGCGGGCAGGTGTTCACCGAGGGGGACAACAATCACGACGAGCGCTCGCTCGACGTCGGCATCGTCGCCACCGTGAACCCGCAGACCCAGCTGATCCTCTATGCCGGGTCCGGCCACGACAATTCGGCCGGCTCCGATCCGTTCACCGCCTATCAGTCGGCGATCTGGGACCTGACCTACAACCCCGGCGTTCTCAGCTCCTCGTTCAGCTCCTACCAGCACGTCAGCCCCGGCTCGCCCTTCTATTTCGCCCAGCAGCAGCTCTTCATCGATGCGGCGCTGCGCGAGATCACCGTCGTCAACGCCGCCGGCGACGGCGGCTCCGGCGCGGAGTATCCGAACGGCCTCACCAGCGTCGAGATCACCCATGCCAGCGCCTACAGTCTGGTGGCGGGCGGCGCCTCGCTGAGCACCGTGGACGCCGCGGGTGCCGACACCACGCTGTCGACGCTCTTTGCCAAGGCCATGGCCGGCCACCGCAGCACCATCTGGAGCCTCGTCAGCGGTGGTTTGAAGGTACTGCCGGCGCAGGCCGCCGCCGACGCAACCTTCGTCGAGACGGCGTGGAACGCCTACAGCTTGTCCGGAAATGTTCTCGTGAATGGAGGCTATCTCAACAACGAAGCCGGAGCCGGCGGCGTCGACGTCAGCCAGCCCACCCCCGGCTACCAGACCGCCTTCGGCCTCACGCCCACGGCCTCCTATCCCGGCGGCGGCACCGGGCGCGGTATTCCCGACGTGGCGGCGACCTCGGGGGGCAACATGGCCTATGCGGTGCCGTGGCCGGATTTCCAGATCAAGGACAGCTCGATCACCAAGGACACCGGCGGCACGAGCGCGGCGGCGCCGCTCTGGGCCTCGCTGATGGCGCAGGTCAACACGATCTTCGAGGATCAGGACCTGCCCCGGCTCGGCTACATGAACGACCTGCTCTACATCGCGGCGGTGATTGCCCCCGCTGCGTTCAACGACGTCACGATCGGCAGCAACACGTCGTCCGCCCTGGTGGGCGGGTCCTACTACACCGCGCCCAAGGGCCAACCCGACCCAACCCTTGCGATCACGCCGACGGGTTATGGCTATGCCGCCGGGCAGGGCTACGACCTCGTCAGCGGCCTCGGAACGCCGAACGGCGTGCTGCTCGCCCGGGCCATGACCTGGATCGCGCATGACCAGATGTCGGCCAGCGACATCCCCGATGTCCTCGCTCCGACGGCGAAGGGCTGGGGCAGCCCGACGAAGCAGACCCTTCTAGTCCAGACGACGTCCGGGGAGGACCAGACGGTCAAGCTGCTCGCCAATGGCGGCAAGGTGGTCTTCGACAGCGTCGCTTCGAAGAAGTTCGCCTGGACCAGCCAGTTCGCCCAGCAGACCCTGCAGGCGGATTTCGATCCCAAGCTGGTCAAGATGTTCGACGGGCAGTCGCAGGGGGGACTGGTCGAGCAGAAGGTGCAGGCCGGCAGCGACCTCGCCGTGAAGATCGACGGGGAGGGAGCGACCACACCGCAAGCGGGCCTGAGCGCGGCCTACGGCTTCGCCGACTTCGTTTCTCCCTCCGACATCGACAGCTCGGTGCGGGTGGCGCGGCCGGTGGCGGTGGCCGAGACCGTCGGCGGGGCCGACGACCAGATCGCCGTCGTGCGCATGCGCCAGGGCGGCAAGGACGACGTCATCCTCAAGCTCTACCGCGTCGACGATTTCAAGGGGACCATCGACGGCCTGAAGCCGGGCGAGAAGGGCTACAATGCCGCTGCCAACGAGCGGGCGTACGAGACCGCCGGCGGCAAGGGTCGGGTCAAGGGACCGGGCTACACCCAATACAGGGAGAAGGAATTCGCCGGCTTCGACGACGGCGACATCGTCGCCATGAAACTCAAGAGCGGCGGCAAGACCTACTGGGCCTTCGCCCAGGCCAACGAGAAGATGGCCGGCGAGCATGTCGGCCACATCTGGAACTACGGCGTCAATACCTGGGGCTGGGAGAGCGACTACAAGGGCGGCGACCGCGACTTCAACGATCTCGTCGTCCAGATCGACTTCACCAGCGCCTACGGGCACGGCTGGCTGGTCTAGGCAGAGCGGCCACCGCGATTCGCGCCGCGAGGACTGGCTACCAGCCCTCGCACGTCACCGCCCAGACCCCGGCGCCCATCACGCTGAGCGTGCCGGCGACCACGGATCGGGCGTTCTCGTCCGTTTCGTCTCCGTATTGGCGTTTGTACTCGACATCCCGGACCAGGCGCAGCCGGAGCACGATCCAGACGTCGCCGGGGTCGGTGAGGTTGAGGTCGAGACGCCCGGGCCCGCTCACCTGGCTTTCGATCCGCTCGGCCTCGGCACCAGAGTCGGTCGGATGCGTCGACAGGGTGAAGTCGCCGAGATCGGCGTCGAGCTGCGATACCGCGCCTGGAATGTCGCCATCGCCGACGCCTGCGATTTCGAGGGTGACGGTCGGTGTTCCAGCGATCGCCTTGCAGCGGATCGTGTCGGCCGCGGCCGGCACCGCGAACGCAACGCAGAGCGCCGCGCCGAGGCCGAGAGCGGCGCGCCGTGTTGCAGGCGCATTCGCGTTGGTCTCCATCACCGTCCCTCCTCCTTGTCGGCTCGCGCCGCCTTGAGCCGGTAGAGTGCGTCGAGCGCCTCGCGCGGGCTGAGTTCGTCCGGCCGGATCGAATCGAGCAAGGTGGCGACCGGGTCGGGCGGTGTGCCGCCCGCGGCCGCCGCCGTCCGCCGCGCCGCCGAGAACAGCGGCAGGTCGTCGATCAGCGCCGCCGGCGACTTGCGGTCGACCGCCTCCAGTTGGCGGAGGACCTCGCGCGCCCGGGCGATCACCGCGGGCGGCAGGCCGGCGAGCTTGGCCACCTGGATGCCATAGGAGCGGTCGGCCGAGCCCGGCGCGATCTCGTGGAGGAAGATCACGTCGCCCTTCCATTCCTTCACCCGCACCGTGACGTTGCGGAGCCGCTCCAGGCGCTCGGCCAGCGCGGTCAGCTCGTGATAGTGGGTGGCAAAGAGCGCCCGGCTGCGGTTGGCCTCGTGGAGATGCTCGATCGCCGCCCAGGCGATCGAGAGGCCGTCGAAGGTCGCGGTCCCCCGGCCGATCTCGTCGAGGATCACCAGCGAGCGCGGTCCGGCCAGGTTGAGGATCGCCGCCGTCTCGAC
>JAGRKZ010000165.1:3756-7724 GCA_020442065.1 Bauldia sp. | reverse complement strand
GCGAGGTCGTCGGCGGCCCCGACGCGGCTGAACAGGCGGTCGACGATGCCGATCCGCGCCGTCCGCGCCGGCACGTAGGCGCCGATCTGGGCAAGGATCGCGATCAGGGCGTTCTGGCGGAGGAACGTCGACTTGCCCGCCATGTTCGGCCCTGTCACCAGCCAGATCCGGCCCGATCCGCCGCCGTCCTCCGGCCCGAGCGCGCAGTCGTTGGCGATGAAGGGCTGCCCCTCGGCGCGGAGCGCCTGCTCGACCACCGGATGCCGGCCGCCCGAGATCTCGAAGGCAAGCGACTCATCGACCGTCGGCCGCACATAGCCTTCGCTTTCGGCGAGCACCGCCAGGCCGGCCGCGACGTCGAGGGTGGCGAGCGCCTCGGCGATCGACTTGATCACGTCGGCGACCGCCGCGACCGCGTCGGCAAGGTCATCGAACACCGCAAGCTCGATCGCCAGCGCCCGGTCCGCGGCGCCGGCGATCCTGGCCTCGAGCTCGGCGAGCTCGGTGGTGGTGAAGCGCACCGCGCCGGCCATCGTCTGGCGGTGGATGAAGCGGGCGTTGAGCGGCGGCGCCAGCAGCCGCTCGCCCTGGGCGGCGGGCGCCTCGATGAAGTAGCCGAGGACGTTGTTGTGCTTGATCTTGAGACTGCGGATGCCGGTCTCGCCGGCGTATTCGGCCTGCAGCCCGGCGATCACCCGCCGGCTCTCGTCGCGCAGCCCGCGCGCCTCGTCGAGTCCGGCGTCATGGCCGGGCCGAACGAACCCGCCGTCGCGCTTGAGGAGCGGCAGCTCGTCGCCGAGCGCCGCCGACAGGCGGTCGAGCAGTGCCTGCGGCAGATCGGCGAGCGTCGCCGCCACCGCCCCGATCTCCTGCGGCAGCGCCGACTGCGGCACCAGTTGCGCCCACACCGTCCCCGCCGCCATCAGTCCGTCGCGGAGCGCGGCGAGGTCGCGCGGGCCGCCACGGTCGAGCATCAGCCGCGACAGCGCCCGGGCGATGTCGGGCGCGGCGGCCAGCGTGTCGCGAATGGCCGCGAGCCGGGCCGGCTCGTTCATCATCCAGGTGATCGAATCGAGCCGCCGGCCGATCTCGGCGACGTCCGTCGAGGGGCCGTTGAGCCGGCGGGCGAGCAGTCGCGCGCCGGCGCCGGTGACGGTCCGGTCGATCGCCGCGATCAGGCTGCCCCGACGCTCCCCGGACAGCGTGGCGGCAAGCTCGAGATTGGTGCGGGTGGCCGCGTCGATCAGCATCGCGGCGCCGGGCGCCTCGGCGGCGGGGGGAGACAGCGGCGGCCGCTCGCCGATCTGGGTCTTCTCGACATAGGCGAGGGCCGCCGCCGCCGCCGCGAGCTCGGCCCGGCCGAAAGTGCCGAAGCCGTCGAGCGTCTTCACCCCGAAATAGGTGGCGAGCCTCGTCGCCGCGGTGGCGCCGTCGAAGAAGGCGGCAGGCAGCGGCGTCACCGCCGGGCCGAGGCCGCGCCAGAAGGCGTTCATCGCCTCGTCGGCGAACACCGGCTCCGGCACCAGCACCTCGCGCGGCTCGACCCGGGCAAGGTCGGCCGAGAGCCGCCCCGTGTCGCTGGTCGCCACCCGGAACTCGCCGGTCGAGATGTCGATCCAGGCAAGCCCGAAGGCGTCGTCGCCCTCAGGCCCGGCGCCCCGCAGGCGAGAGACCGCCGCAAGGTAGTTGTTGCGGCCGGGCGAGAGCAGCGCCTCTTCGGTGAGCGTGCCCGGCGTCACCAGCCGGATCACGTCGCGGCGGACCACCGCCTTGTAGCCGCGCTTCTTGGCCTCGGCCGGATCTTCGGTCTGCTCGCACACCGCCACCCGGTGGCCGAGCGCGATCAGCTTCTGGAGGTACTGGTCGGCGGCATGGATCGGCACCCCGCACATCGGGATGTCGGCGCCCTGGTGCTTGCCGCGCTTGGTGAGGGTGATGCCGAGCGCCCGCGACGCGGTCTCGGCGTCGTCGAAGAACATCTCGTAGAAGTCGCCCATCCGGTAGAACAGCAGGCAGTCCGGATTGGCTGCCTTGATCTCGATGTACTGCGCCATCATCGGCGTCGCGGCGGCGACGGCGGAGGGCGGCGCGGGCGTCTCCGGGGAGGGGCTGTCCATGGCCGGCGGACGCTAGCAGATGGCCGCCGGCATTTCACCCGGCGCAGGGCGCGAGCGGCGGTACGGCCGCCGCCCGCGGGCTTCGAAGCTTCCTTGTCGCAGGAAGGCTCAGGCCTTGCTCATCGACTTCTTGATCATGCCGACGATGGCAGTGAGTACGGCGCCGCCGACGCCGCCGCCGACCACCTGGCCGATGATCGAGCCGATGTCGACACCGCCGCCTTCCGCCGCGCCCTGCAGCATCGGGATCAGGGCCTGGAGGATCTGGCCGAGACCGAGGCCGCCGATCGCGCCGGCAATCGTGTTGCCGCCGCCACCGAGGCTGGCACCCTTCATCGCCGAGCCCGCGGCATTGCCGCCGATCGCCCCGGCAACGGCCTGGATGATGATGTTGATGATGGTTGAGTCCATGGCAGTGCTCTCCTTGTCGCCCGCCGTCGGCCGCGTGCGCGGCGGACCGGCCGTTTCGTCTGGAAACGCACGTCGACGCTACGAACCCGCCCTCCGGGATGCCGGCTGGTCTTCTCTCGCTCTGCCGCGAACAGGGCGGCGGCGAATCGCTCGACCCTCTCGGGCCGTCGGCCGGCTGGCGGGACGCTAACTCGGCCCCGGGACTTTTGCTAGAGCCCTCCACCGGGGTGTCGGTGGTCGCCGGTCCACGCTGGCCGTGTGGCGGCGGTCGTCGCAGCGTGACAGGATGATCCCCCGGCGCCACCATCCCCATATCGGCGGCTATCTCGAGTTCGGCGACGAGATCGACGCTGCCCTGGCGGACCTGCCCGAGGACCTGGTCGGCCTCTGCCTCGATACCGGCCATCAGGCCTATGCGGGCATGGACCCGGTCGCCCTCTATGAGCGGGTCGCTCCGCGCGTCCGCTACTTTCACTTCAAGAACATCGATGCCGAACGGCACCGGCGGGCCGTGGAGCAGGAGATGGACCTGTTCGCCGCCATCGCCGCGGAGGTCTTCTGTCCGCTGCAGTCCGGCGTCGTGGACTTCGGCCGGCTCAAGCAGAGTCTCGAGGCCCACGGCTACGGCGGCTACGCCACGATCGAGCAGGATTCGGATCCGCGCTCCGGCGGCCGGCCGGCCGAAGACGCGGCCGCGAGCCTGCGCTATCTGAAGGAGATCGGTCTCGCCTGACCGTCCGCCACCAGCCGGGGTCTGATAGGGTCGGAGGCTCCGGGCCTGCTCAACTCCGGTAGTCGCCATTGATGGCGACGTATTCCTTGGTGAGATCGCAGGTCCACACCACGGCGCTGCCTTTGCCGAGGCCGAGGTCGACGGTGATGACGATCGCCTCGTTCTTCATGTAGGCCGAGGCCTGCGCCTCGGAATAGGCCGCATCGCGCTCGCCCTTTGCGGCCACCCGGGTGTCGCCGAACCAGATCGCCAGCCGGTCGCGGTCGGCCGGCTCGCCCGCCTTCCCCACCGCCATCACGATCCGCCCCCAGTTGGCGTCCTCGCCGGCGATCGCGGTCTTGACCAGCGGCGAGTTGGCGATCGCGTGCGCGATCCGCCGGGCCGATGCCTTCGAGGTCGCGCCGTTGACCCGCACCTCGACGAACTTCCGCGCCCCCTCGCCGTCCTTGACGACCTGATGGGCGAGGTCGAGGAGGAGCGCGTCGAGCGCCGCCTTGAACGGCTTGAGCCGCGGATCGCGGGGGTCGGTGACCTTCGCCCCTGGCGCCTTCTGGGTGGCGAAGAGGAGAAGGGTGTCCGAGGTCGAGGTGTCGCTGTCGACGGTGATGGCGTTGAAGCTGCCGGTGACGCCCTTGGACAGGAGCGCCTGGAGCACCGGGGCCGCGATCGGCGCGTCGGTCATGACGAAGGAGAGCATCGTCGCCATG
>JAGRKZ010000165.1:0-3739 GCA_020442065.1 Bauldia sp. | reverse complement strand
CTTGGCGATGCCGTTGATGGTGACGATGGCGTCGCCGAACCGCACCGTCCGGGTCGCGAGCTTGGGATAGGTGTCGGTGGTCATGATCGCCCGCGCCGCCGCCGGCCAGCGGTCCGCCGCGACGTGCTCGGCCATGCGGTCGACGACGCGCTCGAACTTGGCCGGATCGAGCGGCTCGCCGATCACGCCGGTCGAGGCGAGGAAGACCTGCTTCGTCGGGCAGCCCAGCGCGCGGGCCACCATCGCCGCCGACAGCCGCACCGTCTCGCGCCCACGCCGGCCGGTGAAGGCGTTGGCGTTGCCGGCGTTGACCAGCAGCGCCCGCGCCTTGCCGCCGGGCAGCGCCGCCGCGCACCAGTCGACCGGCGCCGAGCGGCATTTCGAGCGGGTGAAGACGCCCGCCACCTCGGTGCCCTTGTCGAATACGGCGAGGAGGACGTCGGTGCGGTTCTGATGCTTGATTCCGGCTTCGGCGGTGGCGAAGGCGGCGCCGGCGATCGCCGGCATGTCCGGGTACGCCTTCGGCGCAAGCGGCGAAATCGCGGTCGACATAGGGGTGAATCCTCGGGTGTGCGGAGCGCGAGGCTTCGTTTGCCCCACTCCGCACCGCCGCGCAAGCGGTCACGCCGCCCACGGCGGGCGGCTCACTGCGCCGGGTTGAGGAACCCGCGGAACAACCGCTGCACCCCCGGGATCAGCCCCCAGATCATGACCACCACCATCACCGGCGCGACCACCAGCGTGCGCTGCCAGATCGTCCAGCCGTCGGTGAGAGGGAAGATGACATAGAGCAGCGCGGTGATGACGGGGTAGACGCCGACCATCACCAGAAGGGCGAAGCGCCGGCGCGAGAACGCGGTGGATCTTTCGGTTGCCATCGATAACTCCTATCGTTACGGAACGTTTCGTTATATAGAACGGCCCGTTCCGTTTCGTCAAGAGGAATGATATGAAAGGGCGGGCAGAAGGCGTGAGCGATGGGCAAATCCGGCGAGGAACGGCGAGGATCGATCGGCGCACGGCGCAATCCGGCGAGCGCCGACGCGATCCTCGATGCGGCGAAGGCGGAGCTGATCGAGAAGGGCTATGCCGGATTCTCGATTGAGGGCGTCGCCCGCCGCGCCCGGGCCGGCAAGCCGACCATCTACCGCTGGTGGCCGACCAAGTCGGCGCTGCTGCTCGACGTCTACCAGCGCCAGAAGGGCGGCATCGACTACGGCGGATCGGGATCGATCGAGGAGGACATGTTTCGCTTCCTCAGGAGCCTGATGGGCCACTGGCGGAAGACGTCGTCCGGCAGCATCTTCCGTTCGCTGGTGGCAGAGGCCCAGTCGAACCCCGAGGCGGCGGCGGCCCTTGCCGACTACGCGGCCTTCCGGCGTGGCCACTCCGGCCAGATGGTACGCGACGCCCAGGCGCGGGGCGAGGTCCCCGCCGATGTCGACCCCGAGATCGTTGCCGATCTCCTCTCGTCCTACGCCTGGAGCCATCTCCTCACCGACCGTCTCGACGAGGACGACGCCACCATCCGCCGGGCCGTCCACGCGATTGCGCGCGGAATCCTCACGAAACCGGCCGCCGGATAGAACCGGATAGAAGAAGGGCGGCCACCCGCTCGGACGACCGCCCTTCCGGATTGGGTCAGGTGAGCCCTTACTGCGCGGGCTCGGCCGGCGGCTCTTCGGCAGGCGGCGCCGCCTCGGCCGGCGGCTCGGCTGCCGGCGGCGCCCCGGGCAGGGTCGCGAGCTCGATCTTGGCGCCGTCCCTGAGCGCGCCGATCTCCTTGTCGAAGGTCTCGCGCACCAGTTCCTGCTCGATCCGCGGGCGCTCCTGCTCGAAGGTCGGCGGCTGTTCCATCCGCTTGTCCTCGACCAGGATGACGTGCCAGCCGAAGTCGCTCTTGACCGGGGTCTTGGTGTACTGACCGGGTTCGAGGGCGAAGGCCGCATCCTCGAACGGCTTCACCATCATCCCGCGCTTGAACCAGCCGAGATCGCCACCCGAGGCTCCCGAGCCGGGATCCTGCGACTTCTCGGCCGCGATCTTGGCGAAGTCGCCGCCGGCATCGAGCTCGACGATGATCTCCTTGGCAAGGTCCTCCTGATCGCTGTTGACCAGGATGTGCCGGGCGCGGATCTCCTCGGCCGGCTGGAACTTGGCCATTTCCTCGTCGTAGCGGGCCTTGACCGTCTCTTCGGTCACCGCCGCAATGAACTTCTCGCGGAGGAACTCGCTGTAGAGGGTGCGGTCGCGGGAAAGGTCCAGCCGCTGCATCACCAGCGGGTCCTTGTCGGTACCCGCGGCCTCGGCGGCCGCGGCCGCGAGCCGCATGTTGATGACGAGGTCGAGAACGGCGGTGTCGCGCCGCTCGGCGGGCACCTGGGCGAGCTGGTCGGCGAACTCGGCGCCGGCGAGGGAAAGCTGTCCGGCGGTGATCGGCTCGCCGTTGACGGTGGCGATCACGGTCTCGGCCGTGATCTGCTGGGCCTGCGCCGCCGGCAGGGCGGCAATGACGGCGAAGGCCATGGTGGCAAGGGCACCGGCAATGCGGCCGGGCATCAGGCGTTGCATCGGCATGGGCGTGGGTCCTGTCCGTCCCGTCTTTGGGGTTCTTGGTTCCCCTCCGGCCGCGTGGACGGGCAGGGGCGGGAGGTTCAGCGGCGTCCTCCCGCCGTTGACATCCCTTTGCCCCCCTCTTATCTGTCTCGTGGCTTGGCGTCCAGAACGCTTTACTTTCTCAAGCTTGGCGATGGCTCGGATAGGCTTGCCGTCCTTCGTGGCATCGACGGCGCAGGAACCCTTGTTAGTGCCGATGGACGCGCTCGAGGGGCGGGTTTCTCAAGGATCGCAACATGGTCGGCCTCGGTTCACTGGCGCGTAAGCTTTTCGGCAGTGCAAACGATCGGCGCATCAAGGGCTACGGCCCGCGCGTCGCAGAGATCAACGCCCTCGAGCCCGAGATCCAGGCTCTCAGCGACGATCAGCTGCGCGCAAAGACGGCTGAATTCCGCGCCCGCATCGCCGATGGCGTCGCTCTCGACGACCTCCTTGTCCCCGCCTTCGCCACCGTCCGCGAGGCGGCGAAACGGACCCTCGGCCAGCGCCATTTCGACGTCCAGTTGATCGGCGGCATGGTGCTGCACGAAGGCTCGATCGCCGAGATGAAGACCGGCGAGGGCAAGACCCTGGTCGCCACCCTTGCGGTCTACCTCAACGCCCTGTCGGGAAAGGGCGTTCACGTCGTCACGGTGAACGACTACCTCGCCCGTCGCGACGCCGAGTGGATGGGCCAGATCTACAACTTCCTCGGCCTCTCCGTCGGTGTCATCGTGCACGGCCTCAGCGACGAGGAGCGCCGCGAGGCCTACCGGGCCGACATCACCTACGGCACCAACAACGAGTACGGCTTCGACTATCTGCGCGACAACATGAAGTACGAGCTGGGCGCGATGGTCCAGCGCGGACACAATTTCGCGATCGTCGACGAGGNNTCGATCCTGATCGACGAGGCGCGGACGCCCCTCATCATCTCCGGGCCGCTCGACGACCGCTCGGAGCTCTACAACACCATCGACACCTTCATCCCGCGGCTCGACCCCGAGGACTATGAGGTCGACGAGAAGATGCGCACCGCCTCCTTCACCGAGGCGGGCAACGAGAAGCTCGAGGTCCTCCTCCGCGACGCCGGGCTGCTCAAGGGCGACTCCCTCTACGACGTCGAGAACGTCACCGTCGTCCA
>JAGRKZ010000023.1 GCA_020442065.1 Bauldia sp. | reverse complement strand
AGCCGAGCAGCTTCATGGTGCCGTGGGACATGAAGAGGAGTGCGGCAACCACGCGCAAGAGCGCGAGGAACCAGGGCGCCAGCCCGGTGAGACGGCTTTCAAGACTAGTCACGGTGTGCAGTTCCTTCTGATCGAGGGGAAATGAGTTCCACCACGCCAGAACATGCGTCCCGTGCCATCGCCGCCCCGCCATGGTGCACTGCACCCATGCCGAAGCGCCGCGCGGCGGACAAGCCGCCGGCGCGTCACGTTGCGGTGATGGAGCCGTGAGCCGGCCGCCGCGGCCGGCGCGCGAGGCCTAGTCGGCGCGCTGGTAGAAGGTGCGGATCATCTCGGCGAGCTCGGCCTTGCCCGGACGCATCGTGCCCCAGGCTGCGCCGCCCATCGACCGGTCGAGCTCGAGCTGGCGGCGGAACAGCATCTCGACGAAGCGATCGACCAAGCTCGGCGCCATCCACAACACGTTGGCGAGCGCCGCCTTGTCGACCTCGATCACCTCGACCGGGCCGAGCGCGGTGACGGTCGCGTTGCGCGGCGAGCCGGTGAGCAGCGACATCTCGCCGACGACCGCGCCCTTGCCGAGCTTCGCGATCGGCTCGGATTCGCCGGAGACGGTGACCTCGACATCACCGTCGACGATCACGAACATCGAATGGCCGGGCCGGTCCTCGGAAATCAGCACTTCGCCCTTCTCGATCGTGTGGGTGCGGGCATGGCTTGCGAGGATCTTGAGCTCGCTGTCGTCCAGCGCATCCCGGAAGAAGGGGACCGATCCGAGAATATCCAGTGCCGACATGCGTAAACCTCCCTGCCCGCATCGAAGATGCCGGACTTTCCGGCGGCAGGCGCGCCCCGTCAAGGCTTGCGCGGCGATAAAGGTACAGCTTCGTGCGGCCGATTGCCCACCGCCCCGGCGATATGCGAGCCTTGCGGCGACCACCAGAACGGGGACCTCGACCAGATGATCCGCCACACCGTCGTCTTCCGCCTGCGGCACGCACCGAACTCGGCCGAGGAAAAGGACTTTCTCGAAGCGGCCAAGGCGCTTGCCGCGATCCCCGGCGTCGAGCGGTTCGAGCAACTCCGCCAGGTCAGCCGGAAGAACGGCTATGCCTTCGGCTTCTCGATGGAGTTCGCCGACGAGGCGGCCTATGACGGCTACAACCGCCATCCGGACCACGTCGCCTTCGTCGAGGGGCGCTGGCTGCCGGAGGTCGCCGACTTCCTCGAGATCGACTACATCCCGCTCTGAGGCGACGGTGCTATAGTCGCCGCCAGGACCGGGAGGGCTCCGCCATGGCGCAGTCGATCCTCTACCACGACGGCAGCCGCGCATTGCAGGATGCCTTCGACAGCCGGCGGATCGCCGACCGGCTGGAGCAGGTCACGCTGCACACCGCGTTCACCCCATCCGACGCCGCCTTCATCGAAGGCGCCAGGCTCTTCTTTCTCGCCACCGCCGACGCCGAGGGGCGGCCCGACGTCAGCCACAAGGGCGGCCCGCCCGGCTTCGTGCGGGTGACGGGGCCGGCCGACCTTGCCTTCCCCGACTACGACGGCAACGGTATGTTCAAGAGTCTCGGCAACGTCTCCGTCAACGCCCATGTCGGGCTGCTGTTCATCGACTTCGAACGGCCGCGGCGGCTCCGCGTCACCGGCACCGCCTCGATCGACCCGGACGATCCGCTGATGGCGACGACGCCCGGCGCGCAGCTGATCGTGCGGGTATGCGCTCGGGCGATCTTCCCCAACTGCCCGCGCTACATCCCGCGGATGGAGCTGGTCGAGCCCTCGATCTATACGCCGCGGCCCGGCGAAGCGCCGGTCGAGCCGGCGTGGAAGTCGGCGCCCGAGTTCGCCGACGCAGTGCATCCGAGGCGAAAGACGGCGATGGACTGAGCCGGGCGGGGCCGAACCAATCGCATCCCCCATCCGGCGCCCCTCCGGCCGGACGCGAGGACGCTGCGAATCGGGACGCCCAGCTCCGCCGGCAATCTCAGCGCGACAGGATGCCCTCCATCCAGTCGAATACGGCGCGCTCCCAGACGAGCTGGCCGAGGCCACCGCCATGCCCGCCCGCGCCGGTGTCGACGCCGAGCTTGATGAACTCCTTCTCGCAGGTCAGCTCCGCATAGAGCTTGTCTCCCTGCGCGGCGAAGTCTCCTTCCCCTTCGATGATGAGCGTCGGGCACCGGATCTTGTCGGCGTGTCCACTCAACGTGTAGAGCGGCTGCAGACGCAGGAAGTCGCCGACGGTCGCGGCGCCCTGGGTGGCCATGCGCGCGCCCCACCACTCGAGCCGTCCCGGCGGCTCGAGAAGCTTCTGGAGGTCCGCATCGATGGCGGGATCGGCGGCAAGAACCTTTGCCCAGGTTGTCTCGTCGATCATCGCCGGCACCATCCGGGAGACGAAATCGTACTGGCCGGGGTCACAAACGAGCGCCGCCAGGCGAGGCTCATGGGCCGCGGCACGAGGGGCGAGATAGCCGCCGAAACTCCTGCCGACAAGCGCCAGGGACTTCGGATCGACGCCCTCCTGCCCTACGAGCCAGTCGACGGCGGTGGGAAGGACCGCCTCGAAATCCGACCGCATCGGTATTCGGTCGACATAGAGCATGCCGCCCTGGCCGGGGCCCTCGAAGGTGAAGGCATTCATGCCGTGGGCAAGCGCCATGAAGGCGGTGGCGGCGTAGCCGGCTTCGGCGGTCGAATCGAAACCGGCGGGCAGAATGACCGTGGGCCGCGGCACGATCGGGCCGGCGGGGCGGAGCAGATAGCCGGTCATCGTCGATGGACCAAAGGGAATCGCGGCGATCGTGGTCACCCAAGGGAGCAGCGGGAGCGCGGCGCGAAACGCCGCCCTGTGCCGCTGCCAGCCGGTCTGCAAGCGCGCGTCGTCGAGATCATGGCGGATGAAGAAGATCGCCTGCCGCCAGTACTCGGTGGCGCGAAGCCACGCGCCCGCGGCGCTCACCCCATGCCCGCCCGCGGCGCTCTCCGCCGCCGCGCTTTCGGCGCGCTCCGCCATCTCCGACCACGCCGACCACCAGCTGTCGTTGTCGCCGGGCGTGATCCTTGCCGCCGCAACCAGCATCTCGCCGAGATCGGCCGAACCCGAGAGAGCGGCGGTCGCCGTTCGCTTCAGCTGCCCGTCGAACTCGGCGTCGTCGAAGTAGAGCTTCATCTGTGCCACCTGCTCGGCCGCCCCGGCGTCGGTGTGCGGCGCCAGCGCCAGCATTGCCGACCCCATCATGCCGCCGACCACCTGCCGGCGGTCAACCTGCATCCTCATCGACGACATATGTTTGCTCCCCCCTGTTAGCGACCCGACGCCCGGAGTGCCAAGCCCTTCTCCTGTCCCGACCGGCGCGAGCGGCCATCAGAGCCATACCGCCCGCCGAACCGCGACCTGACGGAGCGGACGTTCGCGAACCGTACAACGGGAAGACAGCCTCCGTCCGCTGTGCGGAAGCGTGCTTGTGCGACGTGTCAAAGAAGTCGGCGCGACCATGTTCGAGGGCGTCCCCGACTCCGGTTGCGAGCTGCATCGCAAAGACTATGCAGTCGGCGGCGGCGTGGCGACGGCGCGCCAGTTGTGAAGACATCTCCGGGACGTCTACCGCGGGTTACGACGGCCGCGGACGGCGAGACCAGCGGACCGCGCCCCGTCCGAGATCATCGGTTGCGAGGCCATGGACCCCGGTCCTCACCGGGCGAAGCGCCTGGCGCCCGCGACACAGGCGACGACGACGAGGGTGGAGGCGATCATCGTCCCGGTGACCGCCTCGTTCAGAAAGATCGACGCCAGCATCAACCCGAAGAAGGGCTGCAGCAGCTGCAGCTGGCCGACGCCCGCGATCCCGCCGAGCGCGAGGCCGCGATACCAGAAGACGAACCCGACCAGCATGCTGAAGACCGAGACATAGGCGAGGCCGATCCAGGCCGGCACACCGACGTCGCTCCAACGATCCGGAAGGGTCAGCAGCGCAATCGTGGCCACCACCGGGAGCGAGAGCAGCAGCGCCCACGAGATGACCTGCCAGCCGCCAAGCCGGCGCGACAGCGTGGCGCCTTCGGCATAGCCGAGCCCGCACAGGAGAATGGCGGCGATCATCAGAAGATCGCCTGCGAACGACCCGCCACCGCTTCGCGACAGCGCGAAGCCCACGACCGTGGCCGCGCCAACGGCTGAGAACAGCCAGAAGGCCGGCTTCGGGCGCTCGCCGCCGCGCAGGACACCGAAGATCGCCGTGGTGAGCGGCAGCAAGCCGATGAAGACGATCGAGTGCGCGGCGGTGATGTGCCGAAGCGCGAGCGCAGTGAGCAGAGGGAAACCGACGACCACGCCCAGCGCCACGACGGCGAGCGAGGGAAGGTCACGGCGCCACGGGGGCTTCTGGCGGAGCATGAGAAGGAGGGCCGCTCCCAGCACCGCGGCGATCGTCGCGCGCGCCGAGGTCAGAAACACCGGCGAAAGATCGGCCACGGCGACGCGCGTGGCGGGGAGCGATCCGCTGAAGATGATCACGCCGAGGAGGCCGCTGCCCCAGCCTGCTGTCGGTCGCTCCATATGCCCGCTTGCCATGACTTGCCGTAGCGGGCGGACAGCGATACGGACAGAAACAGTGGCATACAATTTCGAGTATCCGTACTGATGCAATCAACCAGACAGTAGGGCGGACCGTGACGCGAACCGAAGCCGTCATGAACGCTGTCCGCGCCCAGGTCGCAAACCGCTCGCTGGAGCCGGGCGACCGCCTGCAGTCGGTTCGCCGCTACGCCCGGACGATGGGCGTCTCGCCGTCCACGGTGGTTGAAGCCTATGACCGCCTCGTCGCCGAAGGTGTCCTCCGCGCCCGGCGTGGCTCCGGCTTCTACGTCACCAGCGCGGACCTGCCGCCGTTGGCGCTGACCGAACGGGGACCGCCGCGCGAGCGCGACGTCGACCCCTTCTGGGTGTCCCGGCAATCGCTCGACAGCCCCGCCACCGTCCTCAAGCCCGGTTGCGGCTGGCTGCCGGCAGACTGGATGCCGAACGAAGCGATCCGAAAAGGCCTGCGCTCGCTGGCCCGCGGCGCCGGCGCCGTCCTCTCCGATTACGGCACCACGCGGGGCGCGCTCGGCTTGCGTCGCGTGCTACTCGGCCGCTTCACGAGCGAAGGCATCACCGCCACGACCGACCAGATCATGCTGACCGGCTCGGGGACGCAGGCGATCGACCTAGTCTGCCGCCTGCTGCTGCGGCCGGGCGATACGGTCGTGATCGACGATCCCTGCTACTTCAATTTCCAGGCGCTGCTCCGGGCCCATCAGATCAGGATGGTCGGCGTCCCCTTCACTCCCACCGGACCGGACCTGTCGGCATTCGAGCGGGCGCTCGCCGACGAAAAGCCGCGCCTCTACATCACCAACTCGGCCCTCCACAATCCGACCGGCGCGACCCTCTCGCCGCAAGCCGCGCACCGCGTGTTGAGCGCCGCCGCGGCTCATGGCCTGACGATCGTCGAAGACGACATCTTCGCCGACTTCGAGGCAACGCCTTCGCCACGCCTTGCGGTCCTCGACGGGCTCAGCCGGGTCATCCGCATCGGAAGCTTCTCCAAGACGCTCTCCGCCTCCCTCCGCTGCGGATACATCGCCGCCAGCCGAGAATGGATCGAGGCGCTCGTCGATCTGCAGGTCGCGACCAGCTTTGGCGGTCCCAGCCCGGTGGCGACCGAACTGGTCGCGGGCGTCCTCGCCGGCGGCAGCTATCGCAAGCACATGGACGCCCTGCGCCGGCGGCTTGCGAACGCCAGACAGGACGCGATCACACGCCTCGCGCCGCTCGGCATCCACCCCTGGGTCATTCCGCGCGACGGATACTATCTCTGGTGCCGGTTGCCGGATGGCCTCGATTCAGCGGTCATCGCGCGCCGCTGCGTGGAGCACGACGTCCTTCTCGCCCCCGGAAACGCGTTCAGCGTCTCACTGTCGGCAGCGTCCTTTCTCCGCTTCAACGTCGCGCAGATGAGTGACGGGCGCGTCTTTCCCGTCCTCGAGCGGGCGATGAACCAGAGTGCAGCCGGCCGCCGCAACGGGGTGCCGGCCCCTCTCCCCGGCCACCAGCCGGGCTAGCCGTCACTCGATCGCCAGCTCCTCCTCGAGCTCGGCGATCTTCTCGCCGCCGGCCATCAGGTTGATGACCTCCTCGCGGGCCTTCTCGCCGCGGGCGAACTCGGCCGCGACGCGGCCCTGGATGAGGACGGTGAAACGGTCGCCCACAGCCATGGCGTGGCTAGCGTTGTGGGTGATGAAGACGATGCCGACGCCCTCGGCGCGGGCCTGCGACACCATCCGCAGCACATAGGACGCCTCCTTGACGCCGAGCGCCGAGGTCGGCTCATCGAGGATGAGGACGCGGGCGCCGAAATACATGGCGCGGCTGATGGCGAGCACCTGGCGCTCGCCCCCCGACATGGTGCCGACGAGCTGGTCGCCGTCGGTGATGCGGGTGATGCCGAAGCGCTGCATCTGCTCGATGGCGATGCGGTTGGCGTTGCGGGTGTCGAGGTGGTGGAAGGGACGCACGCCCTTGGTCAGCTCGGCGCCGAGGAAGAAGTTCCGCCCGACGCTCATCAGCGGGATGCTGCCGACATCCTGATGGACCGTGGCGATGCCGCGCTTGCGGGCATCGCGCGGGCCGGCGAAACGGATCTCGCGGCCGTCGAGCAGGATCTGACCCGAAGTCGGCTGGTGGTAACCCGACAGCACCTTGATCAGCGTCGACTTGCCGGCGCCGTTGTCGCCGAGCAGACAGACGATGCGGCCCGGCTCGACCCGGATCGAGACGCCGTGAAGGGCGGTGGTGCCGGCGAAGGCCTTGGTGACGTCGCGGAGCTCGAGGATGGGGGCGGCATCCATCGCGGCACCTATCGCGCGGCGAGCGCCATGCGGCGCACGTAGTTGTTGGCGAGCACGGCTGCGGCAAGCAGGACCCCGAGAAAGAGGTTGACCCAGTCGGTGCTCCAGCCGGTGTAGAAGATGCCGGTCGAGATGACGCCGAAGATCGCGGTGCCGAGGACGATGCCGACAACGGAGCCGTAGCCGCCGCCGAGCAGCACGCCGCCGATGACCGCGACGATCGGCGCCTGGAAGACGTAGCCCATGCCGTAGGTGGAGTTGCCCGAGTTCCACTGCACGCCCTGAAGGACGCCGACGAAGGCGGCAGCGAAGCCGGTGAGGACGAAGAGGATGACCTTGACCCGCTCGACCGGCACGCCGGCGCCGCGGGCGGCGGTGAGGTTGCCGCCGGTGGCGTAGATCCAGTTGCCGAAGGTGGTCTTGCCGAGCAGCCAGCCACAGACCAGCGCGAATCCGAGCCACCACAGGATCGAGACGTTGGCCTGGCCCCAGCGCGCGGCGAACACGGCGCGGGCCGACTCCGACTGGACGATCGAACTGGAGGTGACGTTGGCGATGAGCCGGGAGAAGCCCATGGTCGCCCCGAGCACGACGAAATTGGTGGCAAGGGTGATGATGAAGGACGGCAGGTTGGTCTTGACCACCGCGAGGCCGTTGACGAGGCCGATCAGCGCCCCGAGGACAAGGGCAAGCGCAATCGCCGGCCAGATCGGCAGGCCGAAGAAACTGGTGCCGAGGGCAACCACCATCGAGGCGGCGCCGACGGTCGAGCCGATGGAGAGATCGAACTCGCCCGAGATCATCAGCATGCCGACCGGAATGGCGACGATGCCGAGCTCGGCGGCGAGGTTGAGCCAGCCGGCGGTGCCGTTGACCGACACGAAGCCAGCGCCGGAGGTGACCACGGCGAAGAAGGCGTAGGTGAGGACGAACGCCGCGAAGGCGCCGAACTCGGGTCGGCGGATCAATCTCGTCATGGTGCGTCGGCGGGGATGATCGGCGGCATCCGGGGCAGCGTCAAGAAAGGGCCGGCCGGGAGAACCCCGGCCGGCAGTTGTCGCAGTCGTCGCGCTCACGAGGCGCCGCGGACGCCGGAGAACTGCTTGTTGACCTCGAGGGTGCGCTCGACGTTGGAGGAATCGATCACCAGCGGGCCGGTCTTGACGTGGCCGATCGGATGGAGGCCGTAGTCGAGGAACTGCTTGGCGGTCTGGATCGACAGGAAGCCCTGGAGATAGGGCTGCTGATCCATGGCGAAGGCGATGTCGCCGGCCTTGATCGCCTCGAGCACCTCGTTGGAGAGATCGGCGGTGCCGATCACCACCTCGCCCTTGCGGCCCACCTCCTCGACGGCGCGGAGCGCGCTGATCGCCGGCACGGCGTTGAGGGTGTAGATGCCGTCGATGTCGGGGGTCGACTGCAGCGTGCCCTTGATCGCCTGGAGCATGGCCTGGGGGTTGGTGGCATCGCCCGTGCCGATGGTCTGGTAGACGGTTTCGAGGCCCGCCTTCTTCATGGCATCGACATAGCCGGTGCAGCGCGCCTCGACGGTCGGGTTGCCAGGCACCTGGTTGAAGCAGAGGCCCTTCCTGACGCCCTTCGCGGCCTGGATCTCACCGGCCTTGTAACCCATCTGGTAGGGGTCCTCGCCGATGAAGCCGATCGAGCCGTTCTGCTCCCAAAGGGTCTGGCCGGAATTGTGGATCAGCACCGGGATGCCGGCGGCGGTGGCTTCCTTGATCAGCGGATCCATGCCGTCGGGGAAGAACTCGCCGACCAGGAGCATGCGCGGATTGCGGCTGATCGCCTGCTGGAGCAGGCGCGGGTAGTCGCTGGTCATGTTCGCCGTGTCGGTGACCGCGACATATTGATAGTCGACGCCGAACTGCTTGGCGGCATCATCGAAGCCCTGCTTGACGGCGGCGAAGAACGGCCACGACAGCGGCCCGCTGACCGCAATGATCGGCCCGTCATCCGCTGCCGAGACCGGCGCCGCGGCAAAAGCAACCGCCACCGCAAGAGCCACTCCACTCACCGCCCGCACGAGACGGCCGCTCCGCTGGTTCAATCCTGACATCGTACTGTTCCTCCCTTCTTCTCTGGTTCGGTCACACGAGCGAGGCGGCCATCACCGGCCGGCTCAGACAAAGAAATCCGGCTGCTCCTTCTCGAGCCGCTTGAGGTAGAGCTCGGCGTAGCGGATGTGGCCGGTCATCGCTTCGGCCGCCCGACGCGGCCGGCGCGCCTCGATCTCATCGACGATGCGGCCGTGCTCGGTATGGGCGTCGGCAAGCCGGCCCGGCTGGGGCAGGCCGAGGCGCCGGATGCGGACAAGGTTGAGCCGGGCGGTGGCGATCTGGTCCCACACCCCGGCCATGCCGGCGGAATTGATCAGGAAACGATGGAACTCGTCGTCGGCGACGTGGAAACGGTCGGTGTCGCCGGCGGCAACGAAGCGGCCCTGCTCGGCAAGGCGGTCGCGGAGGTCGCCGACGAGGGCGCGGTTGACGGTCGAGGCAAGGCGATGGACCACGGCCGACTCGGCGGCGCTGCGCAGGAACGAGCTCTCGATCACCGCCTGGGGCGAGATCCGCGACACGAACGAGCCGACCTGCGGAACGACGCTGGCGAGGCCGAGGGCGGCGAGCCGGTTGATGGCGTCGCCTACCGGCGTCCGCGATACGCCGAGCTCGCGGGCGATGGCGTCCTTGGCAAGGGCGGCGCCCGGCGCGAGATCGACCTTGAGGATGGCGTCGAGCAGGACCTCGAAGATGGCGTCGCCACGGGTTCGCGGCCCCCCGAACGAGGCGCTCCTCTCGCGCAACCGCAGGCCTTCGACCATCGCCACGAACTGTCCTCCCTGGCGCGGGACCATAGGCAGGGCGACGGTCGCTTGGCAAGGCGATTTTGCCCGTCCTCTGTGGAAGAAATGCATAACTATTTGATTTTACATACTATGTATGGCGCCTTCTGTCGTTCTAAAATGTTACATTTCAGAATGCATCAGGCGCGACGGCCGGTACTTTCCGACGGACGGCGTGGCCCGGGACGGCGTGCCCCGGAAGAAAATCGAGGTGCGGGCGTGGTACCCCTCGCCGCGCGGGTTCAGTCGCGGGCGGAGAGGTGGCGGACCTTGCGGAGCTGGGGGAAGAGAGCCATCCACAGCACGGCGACGCCGACCGTGCCGACGGCCCCCATGACCACCGCCGGCACCACGCCGATCAGCGCGGCGACGGTGCCGGCGCGGAACTCACCCAGCTCGTTGGAGGCGCCGACGAAGACCATGTTGACGGCGTTGACCCGGCCGCGGACGGCGTCCGGCGTCCACAGCTGGATCAGGGTCTCGCGGATGTAGACGCTGACCATGTCGGCGGCGCCGGCAAGAGCGAGCGCGGCCACCGAGAGCCAGACGACGGTCGAGAGGCCGAAGACGAGGGTGAAGAGCCCGAAGAGGGTGACGCAGGCGAACATCACCAGCCCGGCGTGATCGCGGACCGGGCGGGCGGCGAGCCACAGCGCGACGACGAGGGCGCCAATGCCGGGCCCGGCACGAAGGAGGCCGAGGCCCCAGGGCCCGACCTCGAGGACATCGCGGGCGTAAGCAGGCAGCAGCGCCATAGCGCCGCCGAGAAGCACGGCGAAGAGATCGAGCGATACGGCGCCGAGCACCACCTTCTCGTGCCAGATGAAGCGGAAGCCGGCGACGACGGTCGACCAGGTCGCGGGCTGCACCACCGTCCTCGTGGCGGGCCTGGGGATGAGGAGGGCGAAGGCCATGCCGAGGCCGAACAGGCCGGCGGCGACGGCGAAGGGCACCGCCGCGCCGAGGCCGTAGAGCAGCCCGCCGGCGACCGGCCCGGCAATGACGGCGAACTGCGTGGTCGAAGAGGACAGCGCGATGGCCGAAGCGAGCGCCGCGGTGGGCACGAGATTGGGGAGGAGCGAGCGCTGCGCCGGATTGCGGAAAGCGCGGACGACACCGAAGACGAAGAGGACGGCGAAGATCAGTCCCACCGAGACGCTGGCGCGAAGGGCGAGGAGGAGCAGAGCCCCGGCGCAGAGCATCTCCACCGCGAGGCAGACGGCGACGATCCTGCGGCGATTGTAGCGATCGGCGACCGCGCCGGTGACTAGCACGAGGAGCAGGGCCGGTGCGAACTGGACCAGCCCGACCATGCCGAGATCGAACGGGTTGCGGGTGAGATCGTAGACCCGCCAGCCGACGGCAACGCTGACCATCTGGGCAGCGAAGGTCGCGGCGAGCCGCGACCCCCAGAGGAAAGCGAAGCCGCGATGACGCAGCGCCGCCCAGGCGGGCTGGGGCGAAGGGGCCTCCTCGGGGGCGGGCATGGCGACTCAACCGGCCGTTCAGGGACCGACCCGGTTAGGCCCCGACGCGAGCGAGCGCAATCCCGCCCTGCCCTCTGCCACGCCGCGTCAGTCGACGCCGCAATTCGTCTCGCGCTCGGTCGAGCCCACTCCGGCCTCCTCGACTTCCTTGGTCCGGCGCCAGAAGATGTCGTGGAGCGACCTCGCGGCTCCGTCGGCGAACGAGGCGCTCCGCACCACCGCCAGACGATCGGCATAGTCCGCCACATCGGGCACCGGGCCACCGCGACGCCCTTCCGCCGCGCTTTCGCGGAGCCCTTTGCACTGGTGGCACATGCCGGTCTTGGAGACGAGGGCGCAGAGGTTCTCGTAGCGATCGCGCATCGCCTGCCGCGCCGCGGCGAGGCGGTGGCGGAACACGGACTCCGACACGCCCAGCGCCCCGGCCGCATCGCGCGCCGACATCTCGGCGACGTCGCCGAGGACGAGGGCCGCCTGCTCGTCGGGCGGCAGCGAGCGGCCGACGCAGGCGAAGCAATAGGCGACGTGCTCGCGCACTTCGAAGGAGAAGTCCGGCGCGGCGAAGGTCGAGATGATCTCGTCCCGCCAGGCGTCGTCGACCGCTGCGACATTGGCGTAGGCGATCTGGGCCTCGCTCCGCCAGCGCTTCGAGCGGCGGAGGAAATCGACCGCGGCACGGGTGGCGATGGTCGTCAGCCAAGTGGAGAAGGACGCCTCCCCCCGGAAGTCCGGGAAGGCCTTCCAGGCATTGAGCAGGGCTTCCTGGAGGATGTCCTCGGTGTCCTCGGGGTGGCCGATCATCCGACGGACGACGCCGCGGGCCTTGGGCAGCGCGGCGACGACGAGGCGATCGAAGACGGCGCGGTCGCCGTCTCCTTTCGCAGGCCGATCCTGGCGGCTCACAAGCTCGCTCATGCCGCCTCCAGTATGCGGCAACTTTCGCGTGCCGTCATCCGCTCCATCCAGGCGGCGAGGGCGGGACGGCCGGCCAGCGGCCGGCCAGCCCCGGCCGCCGCGAGATGGAAGCGCAGCATCGGCACGAGGACGAAATCGGCAAGGCTCACGGCCGGACCGGCCAGATGGCCGCCGCCGGCGAGCGCCGCCTCGAGCTGGTCCAGCACCTCGGCGGCCGGGTGGCGCGCGGCGGCAGTGCCCGCGTCGCCGCCCGCGCCGAGCAGATCCGACACCAGCGGCTCATAGGCGTAGTCGATTGCGGCGCTGACCCACTGCCACATCAAGGCGTGCTCGGCCGGCGCCCGAGGCTGCAGGGCAGGCCCGGGGAAGGCCTCGTCGAGATAGACCGCGATCGCCGCGGTCTCGTAGAGGCGGACGCCGCGATGCTTCAGCACTGGCATGCGGAGGAAGGGATGGAGAACGCGGTGGCTCTCGGCCCCGAACTCGAGCGGGCGCAGCACCGGGGCAAGGCCCTTCTCGGCCGCGACGAGCAGAACGGTCTGGGTATAGGTGCTTCCGGAAAAGCCGTAGACTTCGATGTCCGACATGGTCGTGATCCTCGTGGTTGGGATTGACCATGCTTAGACGTACGGCCGCAGCGATTCCGCCAAGCCCTTGATTTAAAGAGATATTTTGGCTTGCGGGATCGACGCACGCCCGCGAAGGCGACGCCTATTGCACCGGGGCGTTGTTGCGGGCGGCGGTCGCGGCGCGGAACTCTGCCGCCTTGGCGGAGGCCTGGCTCGCCGGAACCAGCACATAGCCGCGGCTTGCCATGCAACCGCGATCCGGCTCGTTGGTGCCGGCCGGGGTACAGGCCGCCTTGTCGGACTCGAAGATCGCGGCGAGCGAGGGGTTGTCGCGTCCAGACTGGCCGTCGGAGCGGACCCAGACACCCTGCTCCACGCGCGGGGAGCCACCGCCACCACCCAGGCTCAGGCAGCCCGACAGCAAGGCGCCGAGCGCAACGACGATCAGGATTCGCAAGGCCGTCCCCCTATGGTGTCCACCACCCTCACGGCAGCTAGCACGGGCGATGCGGCAAAAAGGCGGCAAAGTCCGGGGCGTGCCGCCATCACGACTCAAGCCGATCGACGAACCAGCGGGTGAGCTCGATCCAGACCTGGTCCTTCTCGGCCGCGTCCTCGATGCCGCGATCGATATTGGGGTTGTCGTTGACCTCGACCAGGAAGATGCCGTCCGCCGTCTCCTTGATGTCGACGCCGTAGAGGCCATTGCCGATGAGCTGGGCGGCGCGGAGCCCGACATCGACGACCGCGGGCGGGGCCTCGGCGAGAGGCACGGTGTTGTGGCCACCGAAATCCGACTTGCCGTCGGCGCGGTGCTTGAGGATCTGCCAGTGCTTCTTGGCCATCATGTACTGGCAGACGAACAGCGGCTTGCCGCCAAGCACGCCGACGCGCCAGTCGAACGCGGTCGGCATGAAGGCCTGGGCGAGCAGGAGGTCGGTATCCTCGAACCACTCCTTGAAGAGGGCCTGCAGCTCGGCGAGGGTGTCGACCTTCTTGACGCCGCGGCTGAAGGACGAATCCGGCACCTTCAGCACCATCGGGAAGCCGAGCTCGTCGGCGGCGCGCGACAGGTCGTGCGGGCTCGCGAGGATGACGGTCGGCGGCACCGCGATGCCGTTTCCGGCCATCAGCTCATGCAGGTAGATCTTGTTGGTGCACCGGATCATCGAGACCGGGTCGTCGATGACCGGCATCCCTTCCTGAACGGCGCGGCGGGCGAAGCGATAGGTGTGATTGTCGATCGAGGTCGTCTCGCGGATGAACAGGGCATCGAACTCGGCCAGCCGGGCGAGATCGCGGCGGGTGATGGGCTCGACCTCGACGCCCTGCTTCTCGGCAACGCGCGAGAAATGCTTGAGCGTCGGCAGGTCGGACGGCGGCATCGCCTCGTTGGGATCGTAGAGGACGGCAAGCGAGTAGCGCGGCGGCGCGCGATCCTTCTTCGAGCGCCACTCGCGGCGGGTATGATTGTGCAGGGCGCTGTGGAAGACGGCGAGCTCGGCCGCCGTGAGCTTGGTGACGGGAACGGCGGCAAGGCGCTTGATCTGGGGCCGCTCGCCGGGCTCGACCGTCACTTCCAGCACCGGACAGCGGAACCAGTCGAAGAGCAGGCGGCCGAACCGATCGAAGCGCCGATCCTCGGTGGCGCCGAAGAAGACCAGCAGCCGCGCCGGCATGGCCTTGTCGGGTGCGGCGGCAAGGGCCTTGGCCAGCGCGTCGTCAAGCTCGGGCAGCGCCTGGGCGTAGAGCTGGCGGGTGCCGAGATCGACCATGGTCTCGACCGAGGGGATGACGCGGTGGCCGCGGGCCTCGGCGAGCAGCGAGCAATAGTAGCCGCGGCTCTGGTAGTTGAACGAGCGGGCGAGGTTGATGATCTTGGGCCGGCTGCCGCGGAAGAGGCTGGTGCGGGCCAGATAATCCCTGGTGGTGATGACCTTGTGCGGCGTGTCCGCGTTGGGAAAGTCCTTGGCGGCGTCCACCAGTATGACCCAATCGGCCATGGTCAGTCTTTCGTGGCGAGGGAGTGGCCCCGGTGCGGGGCAGCGAGACGCTTCTCGTAGCGGCGGGCTGCGGCACCGTCGGCATAGTAGCCTTCGGTGAGACCGCGGAAGGCGTAGCCGCTCCGCTCATAGAGGCGAATCGCGGCGGGATTGTCGGCCCGCACCTCAAGACGGACGCGGTCGCAGCCGCGGCGGCGCGCGAGGCGTTCGGCATCGGCCAGCAGCACGGCCGCAAGGCCGCGGCCCCGGTGGCCGGCGTCGACGGCGAGCGAATAGAGCCGGGCGACCCGGCTGCCCGACCGGAAGAGGAGAAGGGCATAGCCGAGCACGGCGCGGCCCTCGGCAATGACACGGGACGCGGCCGAAGCGGCGCCGAGGAGACGGGCAAAACTCCGGCGCGAGAGCCGGTCCGACCCGAAGGCGGACACTTCCAGCTCAAGCAGCCGGTCGAGATCGGGCAAGGTGGCGGCGCGAACGGATGGTGGGCGCATCAGGGATGACAGTTTTGCGGGGATGTGACGCCGATTCGCGAAATAGCACAAGGAGAGGGCCGCCGCTGCGGAGAAAACCGCAGGTTCGCGACGAAAGGACCGAGAATGCGGCAGCTGTGCGGCGCCGGGGCACCCGCCGCCCGATTGCCCTCATCCGCACGAACGCAGTCCGCCGGCGTGGCGAGCAGAGACCGGAGTGGGAGCGGCATCCGATCGCCTTGGCGAGCGAGGCCGCCAGACCCGTCGCCGGCGCCAGCCGCCTCTAGAAGTCGCCGATGTCGAAGTCGCCGAAATCCCCGCCGCCATCGCCTCCGGCGTCGACGTCCTCGTCGGCAGCGTCGGCCTCGGGCGGCGGCTCGGCGGCCGCGGCATCGTCGCCCCCGAACATCGCCCCGGCGATCATGTTGCCGAGAAAGACGCCACCGGCGACGCCGAGCGCGGTCTGCGCGGCCCCGGCGAGAAAACCGCCGCCATCGCCGCGACCCGCATAGGCCGCCTCCTCGCGACGGCGCCCGACCGGCGGCACCGATCCGCCCCGCGGCTGCGACGGCGAACCGAAGAGGCCGCCGAACAGCCCGCCGCCGGTCCGATCCCCGGCTTCCGCCTCGAGCGCGGCGATCCGGCGCTCGGCCTCGGCGAGGGCAGCGTTCTGCACGACGATGGTCTGGGCCATGTAGTAGGGGGCGGCCGGCTGCGCCGCGACGGCCTCGCTGATCAGCGCCTCGGCGGCGCGGTCGCGCGGGCCGGAGCGACCCTCGACCTCATGGAGGCGCCGGAAGAGATCGAGAATGGCGGCGCGGTCGTCGTCGTTCATGGCGATACCCTTTCCGGTTGGCGCGAAGGCGCCCCTGACTCTCGCCGGGATATGGAGGGGCAAAGCCGCGGTGCCAAGGGGCCACAAGCGCCGCCTCGGGACGACGGCCACGGCGGCATTGTCCTTGCCACAGCGATCGGTTATCTACGCTTTCAGGCACAGGCACCCGTAGCTCAGCTGGATAGAGTGCTGCCCTCCGAAGGCAGAGGTCACAGGTTCGAATCCTGTCGGGTGCGCCATCTCGTTTTCGTCACCCAAAAAAGTACCTAAGACCTTGAAAGGTAAGGTCATATTTGCCGTTCTAAACCCCTCGGAACGGGAGTAGCTCAAACGGTCGGCAAAAGCCAGTTTGAGCACGGTCCTGCGGTCCTCTAATCGCTCAGAAGCCCAAAGATTCCATGGGTTTGCCAGAAACGCGAGCGCCGTTCTAACTGTATCGTCGAAGCTGCTCTTCGGGCGGCCCCCAGATGACATCTTTTCCTTGATCAGCAGCTTCTCTTTTTCAAGCTGATCGATGCGCTGCTCGAACGCTGAGATCACAGTCGGCACGCTGGCGTTGAGGATGCGGTCGAGCGTCTTTTTGATATCGCGGTCGATCTCTGCCGCCCGCTCCGAGAGCGCCTTCGTCTGCGCGCCGGACTGCGCAAGAAGGTAGTCCCACCATTTGCGCAACATCTTGCGCGCAACGGCGAAAGCCTTCTCGCTTGGCTGGAGCGATTTCAGCAGCTCCTCGAATTCGCCCTCGATCTTGTCGCGGCGAATGGACTTGCCGTAGCTGTCACAGCCGCGCTTCGGGCAATGGTAGTAGGGATACTTTCCGTGCGATCCGTGCGACCAACAGGCGGTGAGCGGAGTTCCGCAGTCGGCGCACGCGACGTGACCGCGCAGCGGAAAATCCTCATTCAGATTCTTGCGGCGAGGCGCATAGGTCGCGCCGTTGATGCGATCCTGAATGCGCTGAAAGGTCTCGAAACTGATCAGTGGCTCATGCTGACCTTCGCGCAGGGAGACACCCCACTTCGGAGCCTCGACATATCCGGCATAGACGCACTGGCGCAGAAGGATCGACACTCGCTGGTTGCGCACGATGCCCGATCCGTCCTTTGGAAAGAGCGGGTTGTCCTGGAGGAAGCGCATGACTTCAGCCTGATTTTCGAAGCGGCCATTCGCATAGCCTTCAAGGGCATCGCGAACGATTGAGGCAACAGGCTCGTCCTTGATCAGCACACGGCCCTGACCGCGAACGCCCTGGTACTTGTAACCGACGGGAGCCTGGAACACCCAGAAGCCGTTCATCACACGGGCGCGCATCCGGTTCTTCGTCTGCTCGGCGTTCTTCTCGCGCTGATGCTGTGCGAAGGTCGCCATCATGTTCTCGACCATGCGGGAGTCCGCATCGTCGTTGAACTCCATACGAGGGCTCATCAGCTTGCCGCCTGCCTCGCGTAGCAGGTCGCGCAAGTCCCAATGCCCGCGAACGTCGCGCGCAAACCGGCTGATGTCGTCAATGATGACGACAACGCCATCGCCGCGATGCTCGGCGAGGAAGGTCAGCATTTCTTTCATGCCGGGGCGGTCGATGCTGCCGCCGGTCATGTCGTCATAGAAGACACGCAGGATCGTGATGCCCGCATGTTCGGCGAACTCGCGGCAGCGGGTTTCCTGAGAACGCAAACCGTCACCTCGCGCGCCTGACTTGGTGTCAGATACGCGACAATAGGCGACGCCGAATTTGGTCTGGTTATCGGTCATGCGTTCTCTCTTCCTCGGCCTGGCCGGTTGCGTTCTCCCTTTCGATGGCAGGCCTTGATTCTACATCAATATCGTTCCGCTCTGCGGCCTCATTGAATTCGCCGAAAAGCTGTCCACAGACATCATATTCGAAGCCCAATTCGGCGAAGGTGCGCATGATCGACCAGAGCGTTTCCAGAAACTCGCGCTTCTGCTGCTCGGTCATATCCATGCCGTCCATCTCGCCGAGATAGTCCTCTGCGACAAGCTCGGGCGGCGGAGTAGTACGTCCGTTTGCCTCTTGGTCACGCATAGTGAGGCCGTTTGTGTCGTGCTTGTTCATGTCCAGCCTCCTTTCTCGCGCCGAATAAAAACAAGACTACAAGCATATAGAACAAACAAAGAACATTCAAGGAATACATTCCTAGTAGTTACGGTTATTGCTGAGGTACGTCCTATCTATATTTCATAATACCAGGCGACTACGATCTCACCTTGAAGTGCCAGTATCTACAGAGGCGACACTTATAGAAGTCATCTCGCAGTCCAAACGAACTGCGACACAACCGACACTGCGGGTACTGCCGCGTAGTGCAAGGAGAGCTTGTCGGTTGGCGGTGCAGACGAAGTGAGTTCGTGAAATTCTTCATCGTGCCTGATCCTTTGACCATGCGGGGCGATGAGGGGCCGGACCACAGAGAGTGACACCGGCCCCAGGGTGCTACTTCTTTCCGCTGGCATGACCAGCGTTGTAATCATCGCGTTCGAATTTGTTTGCGAACTGAGTCCTGGGCGGGACGTTGTTTCGCGCATCCTGTTGACCGGCCTTGAAAGCGGGTTGGTTTGCCATCTATTTTCTCCATGGTTTTGTCGCCGATCTTCGGTTGAGACCACTGTGTCGCAGGGGCGACTTCCAGCGCCACGTCCGCAGCTTCTCAGGCGCGACCGCGAGGGATCAAATTTCAGTGGGACGGAATCCGACCGAAGATTTTGAAGGATCAATCAGCCTTCCCTTTGAGCGCGACCCACAAACAGGGATTCACGGCTTCTTCCGCACCAGAGAAGGCCGCTCTTATCTGCATTCGCTGTTTGAAGAGTTTCTGAAGCGCGCGAAGATTGGTCGCGGCAAGGTCGCAATGCTTATTGCCAGCCGTAGTGGATCACCGGACGTTCAGGACCGAGAGGCGGATCGAACAAAAAGCGCACTTCGCCGGTGGCATCAGGACCGACAGTCAGAACTCTGGCCGAAGGAACCCGAGAGGAACCTGGAATACATGGAGCGCTTGGAAATCGAGATGATGCAAAGCGATCCCATCGAAGTCCGCCTCTCTGAAACTGCTGCCTCGATCAGAAAGATGCAAACCGGAACGGCATTCGCGCGCTTCTTTTATGGAACGGATGCCGTGGCCCGCCTATCCGAGGAGATCATTGCGAAGCGACGCGAGATTGAGGGGCTTCTGGAAGAGCGAAAGTCTAAGTTCATAGCCGCAGATTCCGATTGGGAATCCGCCGGATACTTCGCTGATCCGAATTTTCGCTACACCTACCTTCGCAGTGTGCCCGAACGCAGCTTCATGCTTATGCACACTTTCGAGGTCGACTTCTCAGGCCCCCGCAACAGTCAGATCACGTTCTCCGCGCTCAGAAGCGGGTATGCCTACCTGATGGCCGACGGAAGCGTTCACTGCCTTCTGAAGTCGCACGACGATGGCTTCAGTTCCTATGACACCTACGTTCTCCAGCGGCCTGAGAACGTGTTCGTCAATTGGGGCGTTCCAGAAGACCTTGTCGTCGGCGATTGGGAAAGGAGCTCAAGTAGGCTCGGACACGGGCTGGGATTCGTTCCGTTCTCACCCGGCGGAGAACTTGGACTTCCCGGCGCTAAGGAGTTAGTCAATTGGTCGCGCCCTCGGCTTCTCGATCCTAGGGTCCAAGAGTATGCCGACAGGATTCTGTGGCACATTCTGATCTGAGCTGACGACGACCGACGGAGTCGCACGAACGACTCTTCGGCAGCTGAAACTCTCCTTGGGTGCAAGCGCAGACCATCCATCCATTTCGAATGACGCTTATGCCGGACGCGCCGCGTGTGCGCTTCGCCGCGCAATGGCCTGCCCGCTCCATTCGCTTCGCTCCCGTGTTGGTCATGCGCGCACGCTTGTCCGGTCCGGCTTTCTCCCGCGCATCGGCTGGATGGTCCTGCCGATCAACAAAGGAGAAATCACATGACTGCCAAGAACAAAGAACGTCCTCTCTACCGCGTAACCTTTTCCCGCATCACGGGCACAGACGATAACGGCCAGCAAATCCTGGCCCGTCCGGTGGAGATCGGAGCCGCATGGTCCCGCAAGAATGACAAGCAGGGCGCTATCATTGCCCTCGACATCATCCCGACCGACCTGGTGAACCGCAATGGCGTGCTCTTCCTCGTGCCCGTCAATACGGCTTCCGAAGGTTCGAAACGATGAGCCGGGTTACCGAACTCAATGACCTGTTCCGTGAGACATTTCTCACGGGACGGGTCGTCCTCACGGAAGGCATTCGTGCCCTGTCCCCCGAGGACCGCGAAGATGTCATTACCTACGTTCGTGGATTCGACGGGTTCACATCCGACAACGACCCATATGGTGAACATGACTTCGGAGCGTTCAACCTGCCGGGCGTCGGGAGGGTTTTCTGGAAGATCGACTACTACGACACGGATTATCGGTGTCTCAGTCCTGATCCCTCCAATCCGCAGGTTACCCGGCGCGTCCTCACAATCATGCTCGCTGATGAGTATTGATGACCAATCAGAATAGAAATCTGAAGGGAGAGCCGTATGAACCGGCTCTCCCGCCATTCAAATTGTGGAGCTGGTCACCTCAGAAAAAGTCGCCGCAGAATTTCGACCTTGAGCGTTCTCTCGGCATCCGGAGTCAAAGGCACGTACTCGACGCCAACAGTACGAGCAATCGATCGCAGCTTCGCCTCGGTCGATGTTCGTGAGACATCGCGGTGGCTTTCCCGCATCAAGGCCAGAACGGTCTTGTATCCGGCTGGATATTCAATCGGTCGCCTTACCATCGGACATAGCCGAAAACGGGTGGATTTGATGCTAGACGTAGCCGCCGTCCGATTACGGCATTTCGGGAAATCCCGCCGAGCATCATTGCAATCTGGCCCGGGCGAAAACCGAGTCTGCAAAGCAGCAATAATGTCCGGTCTCGCTGCGGTGTCCACAGGTGGCTGTTCGACATGGCGTCTCATTTCTGTTCCCGGATGCAGTGAACTCCGAAATTAGTATCGTTTGGAAACTTCTCCATTCACTTCTGGAGTGGACTGGTTTCAGTGACGCATTGTGAACCTCCGAACCGGACGGTCGGGATTGGCTCCAGGGTCTCGATAGTGCGGATTGCAAGATGTGCGGGGTAGTACCCGCAATCTTGGCAAGGGAGACGCTGCGCTCTCCCGTTGCATCCCTCTCGCCGTGGCGCATGAGCAGGCATCGAGCCTTCATGCGCCATTCAATCGTATCGCCGATTGACCACTCGCGGGAGATTTCGCTCTCCCTGCACCCATCGATCAGGGGGCTATCGCGCCGCCCCGAACCCACTCGCAGGACTTGGAGATATACCTCTCCACCTGCACCGAACCAGGCACAATCGACCGCTCGATTGAACCCCGATCACGGGAGCGTTCCTGCTCCCACCGATACCCCCATAACCATTTCATGGAGACCAGGAAGGGAGCTTTCGCGCTACCCTTGCCCTGGACCCATCCAATCGACCAATGAGCCTCCAAACCCTGCGGAAACCCGGAATTCCACGGCTCAAGCCTTTCTGCTGAGTTGGTACTTTTTTCTCCGGTTTTCTCGAAATTTCTCTATACTTCAACTCTGGTATGATTCCGGGCCGCACAATGGGCGACGAAATTTTGACCATCCGGGAGGTGGCCAGTTTTCTCAAGATCAATGAGAAAACGGCATATAAGCTGGTCTCGGCGGGCAAGATTCCAGGCTTCAAGGTCGGAGGGTCGTGGCGCTTCGAGCGACGGGAGATTGACAGCTGGATAAAGCGTAAGGTTGAGGAACAGAAAGGAGGTAGCAGGGGAGCATGACGAACGAAGCGGATACCTGCCGAAAACTCGTCGTGCCCAAGCTGCAATCGTCCGGCTGGGATAGCGAACCTCATTCTATCGCTGAACAGCGCACCATCACTGATGGCCGCGTCATTCCGGTGGGCAAGGGTTTTGTCCGAAAGCCGCCCAAGCGGGTCGATTATCTTCTGCGCTACACGCGGGATTTTCCCGTTGCCGTCGTCGAGGCTAAGGCCAGCTACAAATCCGCAGCGGATGCCGTGCAGCAGGCCCGCAACTACGCAGAAATCCTTGATCTAAAATTCGCTTACGCCACCAATGGCAACGAGATTATCGAGATCGACTACTTCGCCGGTACGGAAAAACACATTGCGGAATTTCCGAAACCCGAAGAACTCTGGGCACGCTACCAGGCAGGCAGCGGTATCGATACGCCCGAGCGCGCGGAACACCTGATCGCCCCTTACAACACGGTGGGCGGTAAACCGCCGCGATATTATCAGCAAATCGCCATCAGCCGGACGGTCGAATCCATTCTTGACGGAAAGAAGCGCCTGCTTCTCACGATGGCGACGGGAACGGGCAAAACTATCGTGGCATTCCAGATTTGCTGGAAGCTCTGGTCAACCCGCTGGAACAAGACCGGTGAGCACCGCAAGCCGCGCATTTTGTTCCTGGCGGACCGCAACATCCTCATTGACGATCCGAAGGACAAGACGTTCACGCCATTCGGGGATGCCCGCTACAAGATCGAATCCGGCGAGATCATAAAAAGCCGCGAGATGTATTTCGCGATATATCAGGCGCTTGCCGAGGACGAGCGGCGCGCCGGTCTCTTTCGGGACTACCCGCCCGACTTCTTCGACCTGATCATCGTCGATGAATGTCATCGGGGGAGCGCTCGCGACGACAGCTCTTGGCGCGTCATCCTTGAGCACTTCAAGCCAGCTTACCAGCTTGGCATGACCGCGACGCCCCTGCGCCAGGACAACCGCGACACCTACCTCTATTTCGGCAACCCGATTTACGAATACAGTTTGCGTCAGGGCATCGACGACGGCTTTCTTGCGCCCTACCGCGTTCACCGCGTCATCACTCAGTGGGACGCCGCCGGATGGCGGCCAAGCAAGGACGAGGTGGACCGGTTTGGTCGAGCGATCCCCGATGATGAATATCAAACAAAGGACTTTGAACGAGTCATCGCTTTGCGCGCGCGCACACAGGCGATTGCCCGGCACCTGACCGATTTTCTCAAGAAGACCGACCGCTTCGCCAAGACGATAGTTTTTTGTGTCGATCAGGAACACGCGTCCGAGATGCGCGCGGCCCTGGTCAATCTCAACTCGGACCTTGTTGCGCAATATCCCGACTACGTTGCCCGTGTCACCGCGGACGAGGGCGTGATCGGCCGCGGCCACTTGTCGAAATTTCAAGACCTCGAAACCAAGACGCCGGTTATCCTGACATCGTCGCAATTGCTCACAACGGGAGTCGATGCGCCAACCTGCAAGAACGTCGTTCTCTCTCGCGTTGTGGGCTCGATGAGCGAGTTCAAGCAGATCATCGGTCGCGGAACGCGGCTGCGGGATGACTACGGCAAGCTGTGGTTCAACATTCTCGATTACACCGGCTCGGCGACGCGCATGTTTGCCGACCCGGATTTTGATGGCGACCCAGCACGGATCACGGAAGAGGAAGTTTCCGAAACCGGCGAAGTCACCTCTACAACCGAAACCATCCCCGAGGGCCATGGACCCGAGAGCGAGCCGCCGGAAGAAGGCGAGCCCGGCATCATCGAACCGCCAACCGGCGAACCACGCAAGTTCTACTTCGACGGAGGACAGGTCGAGGTTGTTGCCCATCTGGTGAACGAGCTGGACCCGAACGGGAGGCAGCTCCGAGTCGTTAAATACACCGACTATGCCGCCGAAAGCATTCGCTCACTCGCGCCAACTTCTGCCGAGCTTCGCCAACGTTGGGCAGATGCCGATAAGCGCCGAGAGATCATCGCCGCCCTCAACGAGCGCGGAATCGACTTTGAGGCATTGGCCGAGCAGACGGGTCAGTTTGAAGCTGATCCTTTCGACCTGCTTTGCCATCTCGCGTTCAATGCGCCGCTGCGTACCCGCCGCGAGCGCGCCCAGCGGCTCAAGTCCGAGCGCAAAGACTATTTCGAGAAGTTTTCCCCAGAAGCTCGTCGGGTGCTCGACGAGCTTCTGGAAAAGTACGCGGAACACGGCGATGCGCAGTTTGTCCTGCCGGACGTGCTGAAAGTTCCGCCCATTTCAACCCACGGTCAGCCCGCCGAAATCATCAAGTTGTTTGGTGGTCCTAACGAGCTTCGCCAGGCCGTGCATGATCTACAAGGATTGCTGTATGGCGCGAACTAAAAGAAAGAACGGCACTGACGCCGCACCGATGACGACCTCTCAAATGCTCGGAAGTCTTCTGAAGTCCGCGCGCGACATTATGCGCAAGGACAAGGGGCTGAACGGCGATCTCGACCGTCTGCCGCTTCTCACATGGATCATGTTCTTGAAATTTCTCGACGACCTTGAGCAACAGCGCGAGGAAGAGGCTGCACTGTCCGGCAAAAAGTTTAAGCCCACTATCGATGCCCCTTATCGCTGGCGCGACTGGGCCGCCGATCCACAGGGCATTACGGGCGATGAATTGCTCAACTTCATCAATGCTGAGGAAGCCACGCGCACCGATGGCAAGAAAGGTCCTGGCCTGTTTTCTTATCTGCGTTCGCTCACAAGTTCTAACGGCGACAACCGTCGCGACGTGATTGCAACGGTGTTCAAGGGCGTCGATAACCGCATGAAGAGTGGCTATCTGCTGCGCGACATCATCAACAAGGTTGGCGGTATTCATTTTACATCATCAGAGGAGCTTCACACCCTGGGCGCACTCTATGAGTCCATGCTCCGGGAAATGCGCGATGCGGCAGGTGACTCCGGTGAATTTTACACACCGCGCACCGTTGTACGGTTCATGGTCGAAGTTGCCGATCCGCGCCTTGGCGAAACCATCCTCGACCCGGCTAGCGGGACAGGCGGTTTTCTAGTTGAGGCGTACAAGCATCTTGAGCAACAGGTGAAGACTGTTGCTGACCGCAAACGCCTACAGGATGAAACGATCGCGGGCTGCGAGCCCAAATCGCTGCCCTATCTGCTTTGCCAGATGAACCTTCTACTGCACGGACTCGACGCACCGCAGATAGACCCCGGTAACGCGCTACGCTTCAAACTTTCTGAAATCGGTGAGAGAGAGCGTGTCGATGTGATCCTCACCAATCCGCCATTTGGAGGCGAGGAAGAGAAGGGAATTCAGGGCAATTTCCCCGAAGATCGACAAACGGCAGAAACCGCGCTGCTATTCTTACAGCTCGTGATGCGTAAGCTTAAGCGCCAGCCAACCGCCGCCGGTCGTCCCGCACGCGCGGCGGTCATCGTACCGAACGGCACTCTTTTCGGCGAAGGCGTGTGCGCGCGTATCAAGGAAGAGCTACTTAAGGAACTCAACCTTCATACCATCGTCCGGCTACCAAACGGCGTGTTCTCTCCCTACACACCTATCCCTACCAACATCCTCTTCTTCGACCGTTCCGGACCAACCAAGGAAGTCTGGTATTACGAGCAGCCTTTGCCCGAAGGAAAGAAGAATTACACGAAGACGCAGCCTATCCAGTTTGAGGATTTCAAGGACTGTATAGCGTGGTGGAACAAGCGTGAAGAAAATGACCAGGCATGGAAAGTGTCGGTCGATGATCTTCTAGAAACAAGATGTAATTTGGATCGTAAGAACCCGCGTGGCAAGGCGGATTTCGAACACCTACCGCCCGATCAACTTGTAGACGATATATTGAAGAAGGAGCTGCGCATTGTCGAGTTAATGCGTGAGATCAAGGACTACTTTGGTACAACTCAATGAGAAGTATAGTTACTCACGTAAAATTCAAGGATATCATGCGGCCAAATTTGCGACGATACCTCCTCGCCGCAGATGAAGATGCGAATCTCGTCGGAATGCGCCTCTATGGTGCCGGACCGTTTCACCGGGAACTAAAACCCGCGATGAAAATCTTAAAAAAAAGCCATTTCGTCATCAAGGAAGGAGACATCATTTACAACAAGTTGTTCGCATGGAAGGGAACATTTGGGATCGTTCCGCAGGAACTCGACGGCATGTTCGTCTCTGACAAGTTTCCAACATACGAACTGGATAGGACGCGCGTTTCTGAACGGTATCTTGCTTGGTTTTTTCGACACCCGGACGTTTGGGAGCAAGCTCGGATGATGTCTACTGGTTCCGCTGCGCTCTCTAAGCTCACCCTCAATCCGCCACGCTTTCTCGATCTCGTCATTCCGCTTCCTGATCTCGTTGAGCAAGAACGGATCGCGGAGCACATCGAGGCGCTCGCCGCGAAAGTTGAGCGCGCGCGGCAGTTGCGGTCCCACTCGACGACCGAGTCCGCAAGCCTCTTTTCCGCCGTCTGTGAGAATATGCTTGTTCGCGCGGGCGCGTCGGCACCCGTACGCAAGCTCTCTTCGCTTGTCGATCCAAGCCGGGGTATTTCATACGGAATAGTGCAGACCGGAACCGAGTGCGAAGGCGGGATACCAACCCTTCGCGCGGGCGACCTTAGATGGTTTCACGTCAACACGAGTGGAGTGAAGCTTGTCGATCCCGAGATTGAAAAAGGCTATTTGCGAACTCGCTTGAAGGGTCGCGAGCTTCTCTTGCGCATACGCGGCGGCGTTGGCGAGCTTGCTGTGTGCCCAGAACTGATGGCAGGAGGAAACGTATCACGGGAAATAGCGGTCATCCCCCTTACAAACGAAGTGCTACCTCGCTTTGCGATGTTTCTTCTCTCGGCGAGAAGCTCTCAGGCAAAAATGCGCGGAAATGTTCGTGGCACTTCATATGTCGGGATCAATCTCAAGGATGTTAGAGAGTTAGAGATACCTGTGCCGACGGTGTCGAAACAGCAGGAGATGTTGTCCGATCTGGAGACCATCAAAGGCAAGCTCGATGCCCTGGCAAACCTCCAAAGCGAGACAGAAACCGAACTAGACGCGGTGCTTCCGGCAATTCTCGACAAGGCGTTCAAAGGAGAATTGTAGACGACATGAGCGCCGCACCGACGAAATCCGCCCCTCTGACCGAAAAGGCCGCGCTCGCAGACCTTGTGAATTGGGCGGAGAAGCGTCCGGCGTGGCAGAAGGACGCCCTTCGTCGTCTGGTCACGGGTGAAATACTGGACGAACAAGCAATCGCGGAGCTTACCGACCTTTGCCTCGATCCGACTGCTGCTCACACGCCAATCTCGCAAACACACGTCGTGGCAGAGACCGGTACGGCGGAGCCGATCTCGCTTGTGTCGATCAAGAACCCTACCGCCATCAATGCCCTTGCCAGCGAGCAGGAGCTGTTCTTCGAACCCACGGGGCTCACGGTTATCTACGGCGACAACGGCTCGGGAAAATCGGGTTACGTCCGCGTTTTGAAACACGCATGCCGGTCCCGCGACGAGAAGTTTGTCATCCATCGTGATCTGGAGGACAAGACTGATACCCCTCAATCTGCCGAAATCAACTTTACGCGCGGTTCTATTGCAGACCAGTTCGACTGGACGATAGACGGGGATGCGCACAGCGATCTTCCGTCCGTCAGCATCTTTGACTCTCGAAGCGCCAGCATCCATGTCGAGAGCACGAATGACGTTGCCTACATCCCCCGGCCAATGCGCGTGCTAGAAGCCCTCGCCGACGCCTCCGACCGCGTTAAGGCGGCACTAGAGCGCAAGATTACGACGATCAAAGCACAGATTCCGCTAGCAATTGCAAACCCGGCGCTAAGCAGGGAGACGGCGGCTGGCAGCTATCTCTTCGGTCTCAACGCAAAATCGAACGTGCCGCAGCTCGACAAGCTCGCCGCGCTTACCGGGCAGGAGACCGCGCGCCTTGCCACATTGGAAACAGACTTCGCCCAAGACCCCAAGCGCGCCGTCGCCCGGCTTGAGAGTCATCGGGCGGAGGTCGAGCGAACCCACACCACCCTCCAGCATCTTGTGGCTGCGACGAATGCTGCGGCATTCTCGGAAATCAATTCCCTGCGAGAGACTCTTAGCGACGCCGTCGAAGCGGCGTCGCTGGCATCGCAGGGGCTGTTTAGCGCATCGCCTTTGCCTGAAGTGGGTCAAGGTACCTGGCTAAAGTTGTGGGAGGCGGCGCGTACCTACGCAGATAGCATCGCCTACCCCAGCAAGACATTCCCTTCGAGTGAGCCAGACACGCTCTGCGTGCTGTGTCAGCAGCCCCTCAGCGCGGATGCAATCGCACGACAGCAGACGTTCGAGTCGTTTGTCAAAAGCTCGACAAAGGCGGACGAAAAGGCGGCGCGGACAAGACTAGACGCGGCGCTCTCCCAATTGCATACGCGGGTGCTGCGCCTCGACGACGTCCTCAAACATAACAAGTTCCTCACCACCGAGATCGGCGACGGATCACTTGCCGGGCAAGTGCGCCGGGCGTTCGTCGTGGTCCTCTGGCGACTTCGCGCGATGATCCGTGGTTACGGAGAACCCAAGCCACTAGGCGCTGATCCGCTACAATCGCTCGCGACCCTCGCCGCCGATCTGACGACGCGGGCGGCACAGCTTTCCGCTGATACCCAAAGCGACGAGTACAAGGCGCTGAAATCCGAGTACCTCGAACTCAAGGAACGCGCCGCGCTTGCGCCACTGCTCGCGGATATCAAAGCGCAAATCGCCCGCCTCAAGGAGATTGAGGCGATCAACACGGCACTCAAGGCGACGGCCAAGAAACCCATTACCGACAAGAACAAAGAACTCTCGGACCGAATGGTGACGGATGCGCTGCGAGGCCGGTTCGCGCGGGAAATAGAAAAGCTGAAACTCTCTCGAATGCCGGTCGAACTACGAAAAGAGAAAGACCGGCAGGCGGTGTCGTATTTTCGAGTGGCTTTGGTGGAACGACCGGAGGCAAAGGTTGGTGAGATATTTAGCGAGGGCGAGCATCGCTGCGTCGCACTCGCTGCGTTTCTTGCTGAACTGGTCACGGCGCAACGCTATTCCGGCATCGTTTTCGATGACCCCATGTCGTCTCTTGACCACATCCACAGGAATGCAGTTGCCGCTCGGCTGGTAGAGGAGGCGGAACATCGCCAGGTTGTCGTTTTTACGCACGATCTTGTGTTCCTGTACGAGCTTCGCCGCGAGGCAGAAAAAGCAAATCGACCTATCGCCTTTCGCAATGTCAGGCGAAAACAGGACAAGCCCGGTTACATCGAGAACGAGCTGCCGGATAAGGCCAAGTCGGGCCTTGAGATGTGCAACTCTCTTCGATCATCACTCAAGTCGGCCAAGCCAAGCTTCGACACTTTCACCGACACTCAAAGGACGACCTTCTGCAAGGGGACAATAGGTCAGTTGCGCGATGCGTGGGAGCAGGCCATCTCTGACTACATCCGTCCGGTGCTTGAGCGGTTTGATAACAAGGTCAAGCCGACTTCCATGTTCAAGCTGGGCATTCTCACTGAAGAGGATGTGACGTGCGTGATGGCAGCGCAGTCGCGGCTCTCCGAGGATCTTCATTCGTCCGCACGCGCATTGAATCCCGAAGCTGTCTCGCTTGATGATCTGACCGCCGAGGTCAAGGTGCTTGAGGATTGGATTCAGTCGATCCGTGATCGCCAGAAAAATGCGGCGAAGCCACCGATCACTTAGAGCTTTCAGGTGTCGTTAGGACAAGGATGGATAGCGGATCGCCCATTCTTTCATATGTCGCCGAACCTCTACGCGGTTGGGGCAATCATCTCCGGCAATGGCAGGGATTAAGTCGATGCGCACCCTCCGGGCCGGGCTGTCGTGAACCGAGCCCGCCGAGGCGGTCTCGGCCATCCGGCTTCCATCCCTTCGCCGATTTTGCCAGCCCTGCGGGGCTGACTCTTCTTTCCATTGAGGGGCCTGCGGCCCCATCACCGTCAAGGCCAAGCCCTTCGAGCGGCGCTTCGCACCGGTCATTGACGGCATCCCCCCGCTCATTGGCGCGGGCCTAGTCCGGTTGCACGGGCAACCGGCTGGCCAATGAAGGTAAGGCAAGTGGGAGATTGGCGAGCCACGCATATCTATCCGGCTTCTCCCTCACGTCGCGGAGATAGTCGCTCAGTTCCGGCCGCTCCCAGAAGTTCGGCATGGCCACTGTGAAGTAGCCGAGATCGCGAGCTTCCAGCAGGCCAGTTTCGCCGCCGGTGGCAGCGCGAATGTCCTCGACCTGGAGAAGGGGGCGGGACTGCTCGGAGAGATTGTCGCCAGAGCCGTTGACCTGATTGTTGTTGACGTTGAAGCCGCGCACCATCACGGAAGTTTTGCCCGAGCGATGCTCGATTTCGCGAAGCGTTTCGTTGTCGGGGAGGCCGCGATAGAGCGTATGCGCGACGGCCTTCTTCCAGATGCGAGCGGTCTCTTTGCCGTACTTGGCTTCGATCTGCGCAGCCGCGTTCTGGAACACGCCGAGGAAGTTGATACCGCCCTGGCGATAGAGCGTCAGAACCTCCGTGAAGTTTGAAACGTAGAGCTGGCCCCATTCTTCGCCGACGACGAGCGCGCGCAGAGCACCGTGCGCATCGGCGAAGCGTTCAATGATCGCCGCCGTCATTGCGCCGACGAAGGTTCGGCTGGTCTCGCTTCGCGCAGAGCCGATGATGAAGAGAGCGGTACGTTCGTTCTTCATCTCCGCCGGATCGAACGAGTTGGCTTCCGTTGCCGCGCGGCCTGCCGATCCCGACTGGAAGCCCTGCAACCGCTCAATGATGAGTGACGAGTAGGCGTTCCACTGATCGCGGGATTGCGTGAGGCTGGCGATCTGCCTGCACATGCCGGAATCTTCCTGCATTCGGCTGTCGCTTGCCCAGACGAGAAGATCGTCGGCGATTTCATCCGCGCCGCGACCGTAGAAATCCCAGAGCCCGCCAGGAGTGCAGGGCCAGTCATCGGAGGGATAGAGCGCGGCCCTCTTATAGTAGAGCGCGCAGGCCGAGCGAACGCCCTGGCCGATCCAGCGATGCGCCGGGTTCGGATCAATCGGCAAGAGATAGCTTGCGCAGTCATAGGCAATGTCGCCGACGATTGCGCGCAGTGCGGGTTGCCTCGCCACTTCCAGCAGGCGCGTGTTCATATTGAAGGTCTCGGAAGGGTAGCCGTAGAGCTGGCCCGGATTGATGAAGCGGACGCGGTAGCCCTGCCGCTCAAGCGTCTTCCAGCTTACCCAGGCGAGTTCCGCATCTTTCGGATCAGTGATGATCTTGGTGAGATGCGCCGTGCGCGGTGAAACAAGATTGACGCCAAGAAAGCGCGTGAGCTTTCCCTTGCCTGCCTGCGCATCAATCGCAACCGGCTCCGTTCCGTCATAGACAATCGGCTTGCCACCAAAGAAGCCGAGTTCGATCCCGCGCCGGATTCGCAAGTAGGGAACAGCGAGTTCGTTCATAGCAATCCCGCGTCCTTGAGCGCATCCTCATCATCGAGTCTGCTGTGGCCAAGCTGCCCGCTTGGATTGGCTTGAAGCATCGCTTCAAGCTGTGCGGCGGCCTGAGCCTCCGCCCGCGCTCTCGCTATCCGGGCCTCCTGTGCATCCTCCCAGGCAAGCCGCTGCTGATAGTGGGATTCGAGCGTCCAGAAGAACTGGTACCACTCCGCGAGTAGATTCCTGCTCATTTGCGTCGCTCCTCCTCGTCGTCCCAACTGGCAAACGAGAAGGGCTTCGCCTCGCCATTGACTGCGGTTTCGAAAGGTGGCGGCAACTGGGCGTTACCTTCGAACTCAGCGGTCCCATCTTTTTGGAAGTATTTGTCGATCAGGACAAACTCCACACCGAAAGAGCCAGCCGTGTATCCGCCGAGGAACAAGAACAGCCACGCGTCGGGATCGATCTTGAACTTGAGCAGGACCGCCGCGAACACCGCGAACGCCGGAACGAGAAGCGCGCCGACGATCCCGCGCGTCACAAATGCCCGCGCCTGTTCGGGCTGGATGGAAATACGCCCCATCTTGAGTGGCTCGTCCCAGGCGACAAGCGCGAGGATAGTTCCGATAAGCGCCACGAATGCGCTCAACGTAAACACCAGGATTGCGGCCAGCAGCGCTCCGGCGGCGAACGTGGCAACTACGGGATCAGTCCCGTTGTCTTTAGAGTTCATGGCTTCCTCCTTTCGTGGTTTCGGATCAGCGCCCGAGCTTGAGGCCTGACGAGATGTCGCGGCCCCGATCCTGCGAGGTGCGCGATTTGCTGAATCTGAGGAAGCGCCCGATCTCCTGGCGCAGTTCGCTGAGCTGCTGCGCCTGGGTCTGGCGCGCTTGCTTGATTTCGGATTGCAGGGCGGACCGCTCGCCGCGTTGCGCGTCGAACAGGTCCTGTCGCTCGTTGATGTGCCGCCCGCGTGTTTCTCGCGCTTCGGCTTCGTTCAGCGCCCTGACCTTGCGGTACTCGCCGGTTAGACGATGCCATAGACCGCGCAAGCCTTTCGGCAGGCGCTGCGACCGGGCAACATTCTCCCGGTCCCATTCGTCTTTCTGCCGTTGACGGAGATCGTCACGCGCCGCGCGATGACGATCCGTCATCTCAGACTTGCGCTTGCCTAGATGTTCCGATTGCCGCTTGAAGCGCTCGCGCGATTCCGCGACGTGGCGGCGGATCGCGGGAGTCATGCGCGCGCCGATGGTCTTTTGTGCATCGGCTACGCTTGGCAGATCGTCGCCAGCACCAAGCCGTGCGCGGACCTCTTTCGTCTTGAGGCCGAGCATTCGGGGAAGGGAATAGACTTCTCCCTGGTGATCGAGGACGACATGGCCGCGCTTGTCGCCTTTGGCGAGAAAGAAGCCGCGATCTTCGAGGGCGCGCGCAAAGGATTTCCTGTCGTCGGATATTTTCCAGCAATCCTGCAACGTGGATTTCAGCCAGCGCGGATCGATCTGCTGGCGCTTCGCCTGTTGCCATTCGGCGAGCGTGAAGTTTGTCGGATTGCGCTCGGCAGAGTTCTCCAGACCCCGCGGCATCTTCCAGCCATGTTCGAGATAGAGCTCGCGCGAGAGCGCATTGAGTTTGGTCTTGAAGAACGACATCTGCTTCGCGGTCATGGTGTCCGCATCGATGCGGCTCCAGACGCAGTGCGCGTGTCTGCGGCCTTCCTTTTCATGGAACACGAGCGCGCGCGGCTGGCCTTGCAAACCAAGCCGCTTCTCAATGCGGTCAACCGTCGCCTCGAATATCTCGACGGGCACTCGCTCCTGTTCGGGCGGATTGAGCGAGAGCGAAAAAAGATACTGACGGCATGCCGTCCCGCGGCTGACGGCTTCGGCTTCCTTGAACGCTCCTTTCAGATTGTCCGAGGCGAAGCCGCGCAACTCGTGCAGCAGCACATGCTCATTGTCATCGACGCGCATGAGGTGGGCAGCCAGGTCCTGACCGCTGCCGCGCTGAGACGCCTTGAGGATCATGGTGCGCCGTCCTCCATCTTGATGCCGAGCGCTGACATGAAAAGACGGCGCAGTTCACGAACATCCCGAAGCGCGTCCAAGAGTTCCGCTTCGGTATCGGGAGTGACCGGCAACACTCCGATATTTACGGCATGTGCGAGCTGGTTCAGATTGCTGGACAGGCGCGAGCGGCCCAGCAGGGCCAAAGCCTGCGCCAGCGCACTCCGGTCCTCTACGGCGAGACCTGTCCGGCGCATGCGCAGCGGCGGCGCTCCAAGCACCTTCGCCTTGATGTAGGCACCGAGCGGCGCGCCAGCGGCCTCAACAACCAGGCGGGTGCGCTCGTCTTCGGTCAGCCGGATGCTGAAAGGTGAAGGCCGTTTCCGAGGCTTTCTGGCCTGAGTGAGCGGGGGAGCCGCAATCTCTGTGGTTTGATTGAAAGTACCGCTTAGGGACATGGCGGCACCGGAGAATCATGCGATCTCAGGTGCTCAAGTTGGGTGTTCCAGTCGGCCAGGACCTCGAATAATTCGTTCGAAGTTTCACCATCAAGGCGCGCCAATTCATTCGCACACGCTGCAGCCTTCCGGTCTTGGTTACCGACTGGACATTCCTTTTTGTGTTGTGGCCAATCGCTGCAGCATGTGAAGTTTTGCATCGTCCGATCGTCGGCCGCCCGCGGGGGATAGACCATGCAGATGAAGAAGATGACTTGGGCGTTGCCCACGGTGTGCACCATGGAGCCCAAAATCGATCCGACGCCGGATTACCAACGGCCGCCAGCATGGACTCAGAAACAAAAGCAATTGCTGATGGACACCATTCTTCGCGGCTACGACATTCCGAAATTCTACTGGCGAAATGTTAGACGCTCGGATGGTGTCCTCTATGAGGTGATCGATGGACAGCAACGGCTCAGAACAATTTGGGAATTTCGCAAGGGCGAGTTCCCGCTGGCAAAGGACATTGATCCCATCGACGGCCATAAGGTTGCCGGCCTGCGCTTCGCCGAACTGTCACCTGAGCTCATGATGGCCTTCGATACCTATCAACTCGACGTTGTCGTCATCACCGATGCTGTGGTGAACGACGATGAGGACGAGGTGAGGGACATGTTTCTCAGGCTGCAGAACGGCACGACCTTGAAAGCGCAGGAGAAGCGTAACGCTATGACCGGGGCGATGCGCAACTTCGTGAAGGCCATTGCCGAGCATCCCTTCTTCGAGAATTGCAGGTTCACGAATCAACGCTTCACTTTCGACCATATCGCAGCTCAGGTAGCGCTGATCGAAATCGCTGCCGGTCCGACCAACGTGAAGGACGCCGATCTAAACCGCATGTAACCGCGATCAGGCCGCCTTCGATCCGACTGGCTCGGTCGCCAAGAAGATCAGACGAGTCCTCGATTTTCTTTGTCGCGCGTTTCCGGAGAAGACGCCCGAGCTCGAACGCTATAACGTCATAAATCTCTACTGCCTCGCCTCGGTGCTCCTCGACCGGTACGTATCGCATGATCTGGAGAAACCTCTTGCGACATGGTTTCTCGCCTTCGAGCAGGAGCGCGGGGCGAATGAGGAGCTTCCCGAGGAGGAGCGGGATGTCTCCCTTGTCGAGTATCGTCGCCTGATCAGCCAGTCCACAGACGCCGAAGAGAGCATTCGCGCACGGCTCGACGTGTACGAGCGGCGCTTCTTCGAGGCGTATCCCGAGATCGAGCAGAAAGACCCTGAAAGGGCATTCTCCCATGAACAGCGGCTGGCGATCTTCCGCCGCGACGAGGGAATCTGCCAACTGCGCCTTGTCTGCAACGGTGACCGCGTGACGTGGGGGCATTGGCACGCCGATCATCGTGTTCCGCACATACACGGCGGTAAGACAACCGTTGAGAACGGTCAGGTCGCGTGCATCCCTTGCAATCTGGCCAAAGGAATGGATATGCAGACCGCCGCGACAGCAGAGTCGGTTGTCTGACCGGACCGGCCGTTCGATAAGCGACGAGAACGCGGGACGAAATTACCAAGGCCCCGCAATGACATAGTGGTGCCCAGTTTCATCTCCACCGGTGCGCCAAAATTCCCAGCAAATGCTTGAATAGCTCATACTCACGGTCTGCTATCCGATCGCTCCAAGCCTCTGGTTCGGCCACCATCCGGTCGTCCCGTAAGACTGAGTTCGCATTGCCACGACGGAGTTCGTCCGCGTTCTCACCATCAAGATGCTCGCCCTCGCCAAGGGCTGCACCGCGGAGTGGACGGCCACGATCAAGCATCGGCGGCGTCTCGATGCCGTTGCGGACGAGAAGGGGTACGCCCTCGAGCTGACATAGCCCTCACATCGAGGGCTTTGCTTTTGGACCGAGCGGTCGAAAATGCGGCCTCGTCGAGCCGCTCAGCTACTTGCCCGGAACCGACGTCGGGAGGGGCACGGGGTCGCCGCTCTTTTGTCGCAAGAAGGCGATGAGATTGGCCCTCTGCAGCTTGTCGCGCACGCCGACAAAACCCGGAGGATCCGAAATGCCCATTGATGTTCCGGGCACATAGTCCACGGGCGAGGCGATGAAGGCGTTGAGTTCGGCGAGCGTCCACGTTCCGACGAGGCGCGCAAAGGCCGGTGAGTATGCGAAATCCTCCAGGCTCGCTTTGTCGCGCCCGAGGACACCCCAGAGATTCGGTCCGCGCTTGATGACGGCTGAGCCTTTCTCGGCGACATGACAGATGCCGCAAGAATGTTCGAACACAAGCTCACCCTTGCTCACGTCGGCCGAGGTCAGCAAGGCGGCAACTGGCTCGACCCGAGGGCCGGCCGCGCCATATGCCTCGAGAAGGTCGACGACGTCGAAATATCCATTGAGCCCAGCGAGCTGAACCGGAGGATCATAGCCTGGGGAATCGCCGATTCCCGGCTTCCTCGCGTTGACATCGGCGCCATTCGAGATGAGCAACTCGACGATCGCGACGTGCCCCGCTTCCGCCGCAGCGTGTAGGGGCGTTGTCCCCTCCCTGTCCGTGGGACTTGTTTTTGCGCCGTTGGAAATCAGCACAACGGCCACCGCTTGGTGGCCCTTGCGGGCAGCGACGTGCAGCGGCGTGCCGAGGATACGATTCTCGGCATTCGCATCGGCGCCTTCGGCGAGGAGAAACTCTGTGAGCTCTCTGCTCCCCGCAATCGCGGCCTGATGGAGCGGCGTACCAAGATACCGATCCGTCTGATTCACGTCCTCCCCATCTGCGATCAATGTCTCGACGAGGGCGATGTCACCGTTCTTCACCGCCTCGTGAAGGGGGCCGGCGGCAGCTTGGGACAAGAGGGCGGTGAAAGCCGTCAGGCTGGTGGCGAGAAACATGGATACGAGCCTGGATAGAGGCATGGACATATCTCCCCGCTTCTGTTCGCCGAACGCAGTTTGTCGGACCCTGCGTTCATGCCGCCATCGGTTCCCGGCGCGCGCCCCTCCCCCCGCGGCCTGCAGGCTCCTCGGATCGAAACCCTAGTCGACCACGTCGAGGTGTCCCCCCGCGTCGAGCGGCGTCCGGACCACGATGGCCGGCAGGTGGTCTTCAAAGAACACCAGGGCGCGAAGCTCACCTCGCGTGCGAGTCCCGGTCTTTTCGAAGATCGCCTTGCAGTGGTCCTGCACGGTCCATGGCGAGACAAACAGGCGCTCCGAGATCGCAGCGGTGTCGAAGCCCTGGGCGATCAGGGCGGCCACTTCGCGCTCCCGCGGACTGAGCGCGAACGCCTCCAGCCGCAGCCTTGCGGCCTGCGCCTCGGGCGTCCTCTGAAGCACGATGGCGACGCGATCCCGGGGCCCGCTGGGCAGGGACCCGTAGAGGGTGACCCATCCATCCGCGGTCGGCACATGCAAGGGTGCCGGCTGTCTGCCGTCCCGGCCGGCGGAGCGGGTCTGGGCGGCAACGATGATGACCGGGGCGGGCATGGTTCGCCTGGCCGGATCGGAATGGCGCAGCAGGTCGAGCACTTCCTCCGTACCCGGCGTCGCCAGTTCGACCCCGTCCGTCGCGTCGAGCACGAGCAGTGCCGGCGCCTGCGGTCCCGCGCGCCGGGCCGCATCGAAGCGTAGCGTGTTGCGCAGCGCCTCGGCGATCGGGCGGGAGAGCTTGCCCATCAACGCCGCTTCCTCGGCGGTGAAGTCGCCGCTGGCTCCCGTCCGGTGGAAGACCACGCATCCCCATGCCCGTCCGCGGCTCACCATCGCGGTGCGCATCTCGTAGGGCAGTCCGAACGGCGCGAGGAAATCGTTGTAGCGGGCGGATCGCTCCGGGCGCCCGCGCGTCGACTCGCTGAGGATCGCGGCGGGCAGGCGGCGCCCGGCGAGCGAGGCGAAGGTGTTGACGTCGTCGCGCTGGTATTCGCTGGCGAGGACGGACCTTGCCGCCACCGGCTCGGTCTCGGGGGAGAGGAACCCGTTGGCCAGCAGCTCCACCGGATTGGCGGTCGTCATCAGCACGTTGTCGGGGTCGAGCCCGTGCCAGCACGCGGCATCGATCCGCATCACCTTGCGCAGGCGATCGGTGATCTCGCGGTGCAACTCGGCATACGGCAAGGCGCGGCTGCCGAGCCTCTCCACTTCGCCAACCAGCCGCCGAAGACCAGCGTGTGACATGGCCGAATTCTATGCGCAAACGTCCCGTGGCTCCACTCGCAGGCACGAAAAATCCCAGATCGGCAGGGATGGGCAGGGCGTGGCTGAGGGACAATGCTGGGATCGTCGCACAACGTTGCGCGACCCGAACCCGAAAGGACTGACAATGCGCCAGACCCTCTGCTTCACCTTGCCCCTCTTGCCCGGGACCACCGACCTCGATCGCGACGAGATGATGGCCTGCTGGCGGGGCGAACGCGCCTCCCAACACCGCGAATCCCGGGCCCGGCACGGCATCACCCGGGAAGCCACATGGATTCAGCCGACGCCCGCCGGCGACGTTGCCGTCGTTCTGCTGGAGTCCGAAGACCTTGCCGCTTCGCTGTCCGGCATCGCCGCTTCCAACGAGCCGTTCGACGCCTGGTTCCGGGCTCATGTGAAGGCGGTGCACGGCGTCGATCTCGGAGCTGGCATGCACCTCCCGGAGCAGATTCTCGACTATTCGGCGTGAACTCCGCTCCGGTCGCCGCAGCCCTCCGCCCGGCTGACGGCAGCGCTATACTGCCGCCCGGACGCCCGCAACGTTTGCAGCACCGCCGATTTCGGCTAACACCGGGATGACCGGTTGACGCGATCCGGGGTTTCGTCGCGCCCCGGGTTGCTGTGGAGGCCAGGAATCGCGATGGGCGCAACCAGCAGGTTCCACTTCATTTCCGGACTGCCACGCTCGGGATCGACCCTGACGGCGGCGATCCTGCGCCAGAACCCCCGCTTCCACGCCGGCATGTCCAGTCCGGTGGCCTCGCTGTTCGAAGCCGTGCTGGCGCAGGTCTCCGCCGGCAGCGAGATCTCCACCCTGGTCAACCAGGAACAGCGGGCCCGACTCCTCCGCGGGCTCTTCGACAGCTATTATGCCGACATCGACCGGCCGGTGATCTTCGACACCAACCGCGCCTGGACGGCGCAGCTCCCGGCGCTCATGCGGCTGTTTCCCGAGGCAAAGGTCATCTGCTGCGTGCGCGACGTCGCCTGGGTGATGGACAGCCTCGAGCGGCAGTTCCGCGACAACGCCTTCGAGAACACGCGGCTCTTCAACTCCCCCGGCGAGCGGGCGACCGTCTATACTCGGGTCGAGGCGCTGGCCCATGCCAACCGGCTGGTCGGCTTTCCGTGGCACGCACTTCGCGAGGCCTGCTACTCGGACTATGCCGAGCGCGTCATCCTGATCGACTACGACCTTCTCACCCAGCGGCCCGCCGAGGTCTTCGGTCTCCTCTACCAGTTTCTCGGCGAGGAGCCCTTCGGCCACGACTTCGCGCATGTCGCGTACGACCAGCCGCAGTTCGACGCCCAGCTCGGCCTCGACGGCCTCCATCGGGTCCACCCCGAGGTCAAGCCGCGGCCGCGCACGACGATTCTGCCGCCCGACCTCTTCCAGCGCTACGCCGCCCTCGCCTTCTGGCGGAACCTTGAGGGCTCCAAGGCCTACCGGATCGTCGTCCAGGAAACCGGCGGATCGCAGCAGCAGGCCATGCCGGCGCCGGCGGGATCGATTGTCGGCCCGCGGGACGGCGCCCAGCCCGACGGAAGCTGACAAGGCACTGCATCTCGCGGGACATCGGACCGGACTTTGTCTTCCGGAGCACTTTTTTTCGCGTGCGACAGGCATGGGTCGGCCGCACGCGCGTCCCGCCCCATTTCCTGTCTGTCGGGTCCGGTAAACGCTTCTGCCGAATTGACAAATTCTTACCGGCCGGCCCGAAGGCCCTTCGATCCGTTCCCGTCTGACGCCCCCCAGCGCGGGCAACGGCTCGCGTGCGCAATCTGATTCGCGGGAATTTTGGGTTGCGACAAATGCGCTCTGCGACATAGTGTCTTTGGTAATGTCTGACAAGCGGACGGGTCAGTCATAGGGCGACTTGCGTCGGGTGCCACGCGCGCGGCGCGGATTACCGCAGAGGGCACCCGATGGCCAACTACGTCGTCACGACGCTCGTCGACGAGACCTTCGAGGGTGGCGAAGGCACCACCCCCGACGGAGCCGGACTTTCCCTCCGTGAAGCGCTTGGGCTGGCGCTGGCCAACGGCGCGGATACGCCAGACACCATCACCTTCGACCCTTCCCTGTTTGGCGGCACGCTGACGCTGACCAACGGCCAGCTCGTCATCGATTCCGACGTCACGATCGACGGGGACACCGATGGCGACAACAAGGCCGATATCACCGTCGACGCCGACGGCGCGTCGAGGGTGTTCCACATCACCAGCGGCACCTCGACGCTCGACGCGCTGACGATCACCGGCGGCAATGCGTCGGACGGCGGCGGCGTGCGAATCGACAGCGGCGCCACGCTGACGATCGCCCACACGACCGTAGCCGACAATCAGTCGAGCTACGGCGACGGCGGCGGGATCAAGAATGTCGGCACCCTGACCCTCCTAGACAGCACCGTGTCGGGCAACACCGCGTCGTCGGACTATGGTGGCGGGATCAGCAACCAGGGCGCGGCGACGCTGACCAACGTCACCGTGTTCGGCAACGCCAGTGGCCCCACCTTCGCCGGCGGCGCCTTCTTCAACGACAATTCCGGGACGGCAATCCTGGTCAACGTCACGGTGACCGGCAACACCGGTTTCTACAACGGCGGCATCTACAACCAGGGCGCGGCAGGCGCGGTTACCCTCGCCAACAGCATCGTCGCCGGCAACGATGGCGGCGACATCTCCAACCCGATAACACTTGCCGGCCCGAACATCGTCGGCGACGCGCTGAGCCTTGACGGCACTCCCGAACCCGGCACGATCGGCCTCGCCGACACCTTCGCCTCGCTCGAGACAAACGGGGTCGGCGTCAATACCGGCGCGCTTGCCGACAACGGCGGGCCGGTCGAGACCGTCGCGCTCAACCGCGCGCTGACCAATCCGGCGCTCGATGCCGGCGACGCAACCTTCCTCGACGAGACGACGGCCGGCGTCGATCTCAATGGCGACGGCGACACGTCTGACATTGTCCTCACCGACGCACGCGGCTTCGCGCGCGCCGTGGACTTCAACGGTGTCGAGGGTTCGCCGGACCTCGGGGCCTTCGAGGCCCAGGCCGATTTCGGTTTGGTGGTCACCACGCTGGACGATACCGGCGTCAACCAGACCGTCACCGGCGACCTGGCGGCGGAGATTGCCGACGGCGGCGGCCTGTCGCTCCGCGAAGCGCTGATCCTTGCCAACGGCGCCGACCTCGATACCGACGCGACCAACGGGACGAGGATCACCTTTGGCGCTGCGATCACCGGCGGCGACACGGCGGGCATCGACGACGGCGTCATTACCCTCAGCGGCACCCAGCTCACCATCAGCTCCGATGTCGTCATCGACGGCGATACCGACGGCGACGGCAAGGCCGATATCACCATCGATGCCGACGGCGCTTCCCGCGTCCTCAACGTCACGGCCGGAACGTCGACGCTCGACGCGCTGACGATCACCGGCGGGACCAGCAGCTCCGGCGGCGGCATCTTCATCGCAGGCGCCGGCGACCTGACGATCGTGAACGCCACAATTTCAGACAGTGCGGCGTCGATTAGCGGCGGCGGCATCAGCAACGCCGGCACGCTCACCCTCGCCAACTCCACCTTGTCGGGCAACACGGCGCAGCAATACGGCGGCGGCATCATCAATTTTGGTGCTGCGACGCTCGTCAACGTCACCCTGTCGGGAAACAGCGCCACGTTCGTTGACGGCGGCGCGGTCTTCAACACGATCACGGGCGTATTGAGCGTGACGAACGCCACCGTGTCGGGGAACGCCGCTGGACAAAACGGGGGCGGCCTCGGCAACTTCGGCGACGCGACGGTCACCAACAGCATCCTTGCCGGCAACACCGCCGGCGGCTCCGGAGATAATGTCTCAACGGGGCCTGGCGGCGCCACCGTCTATGCCGGCAACAACCTCATCGGCGGCACGCTCACCGACATCTTTGCCGTGGTTGGCGCCAATCCCGAGACCGCTGTCGTTTCCGGCGTGCTTGCCGACAACGGCGGGCCGGTCGAGACCATCGCGATCAAGCAGGGTGGCCTCGCGCAGAACACCGGCGACGATGCCGAGCTGCCCCTCGACCCGCAGGACCTCGATGCCGACAGCGACACCGGCGAGACGCTGCCGGTGGATGCCCGCGGCGAGGCCCGGCTGGCGGTCGGCCAGAGCGACATCGGCGCGTTCGAGATTCAGACGCTCACTGTCACCGCGCTCGACGACATCGGCGCCAACCAGACCATCGGCGCCGATCTCGCGGCGGACGTCGCCGACGGCGGCGGCCTGTCGCTTCGCGAGGCACTGCACTGGGCCAACACGCTGCCCGGCGCGGACACGATCACCTTCAACGTCGGCGGCACGGTTGCGCTTGTCGGCCCACAGCTGATCATCTCCTCCGATATGACTATCGATGGCGATATCGACGGCGACGAGAAGGCCGATATCACCATCGCCGCCAACGGCGGTACGCGGGTGTTCAATGTCACCGCCGGTACGTCGACGCTAGAATCGCTGATCATCACCGGTGGAAACATCAGCGCCGGCGGTGGCGGCATCCGAGTGGCCGTGGGCAGCGGCCTCACCGTCATCAACTCGACTGTGACCGGCAATACCGTCAGTGCCGTCGACGGTGGCGGAGGCATCTACAGCCGCGGCACGCTGACCCTGCTCAACACCACCGTCGCCAGCAACACCGGCGGTTACGGTGCGGGTGTCTTCAACGGCGTGGGCGGCGTGGCGACGTTGGTCAACACCACCGTGTTCGGCAACGCCAGCTACAACGGAGCCGTCTCCAATCACGGCACGATGACGCTGGTCAGTGCGACCATCTCCGGCAATCAGGCCGGCGGTGGGGGCACGGATGGCGGCGGCCTCTACGTCGCCAGCGGCGCCAGCACCAGCATTGCCAACAGCATCATAGCCGGCAATCAGGACGCCGCGGACGGTCAGGTCGGCGGTCCCGGCAGCCCTACCCTGCTCGGCAGCAATATCATCGGCGATGCCCTGTTCGACGGAGCCACCCAGTCGGGCACGGTCGCTCTCTCCGACGTCTTCGCGTCAATTGCCAGCGTCGACCCCGGCGGCTACGGCTTCTTCGATGCCGGCGCGCTCGCCGACAACGGCGGGCCCGTCCAGACCATCGCGCTCAACCGCGATCTCGCCAACCCCGCCCTCGACGCCGGCGACGCGACGGTCCTCGACGAAGCGACGCTCGGCGTCGACCTCAACGGCGACGGCGACACCGACGACGTCATCACCGCCGACGCCCGCGGCTTCAATCGCGACGTGGACTTCGACGGCATCGGTGGCACGCCCGACCTCGGCGCCTTCGAGGCCCAGCTCGACGACAGCTTCGTGGTCACCACCCTCGACGACAGCGGCGACAACCTGACGGTGACCGGCGATCTCGCCGCCGAGATCGCCGACGGCGGCGGCCTGTCGCTCCGCGAGGCGCTGATCCTCGCCAATGCCGACCCGACCAACGCCACCACCATCACGTTCCACGCCTCGCTCGCGGACGGGACGCTGACGCTCATGGGCGGCGAACTGGTCATCGCCTCCGACGTAACCATCGACGGAGACACCGACGGCGAAAACGAGGCGGACATCACCATCGACGCCGACGGCGGCTCGCGGGTGTTCCACATCACCGGCGGGACATCGACCCTCGACGCGCTGACCATCACCGGTGGCGAAGCAGGCGCCGGCAGTGGCGGCGGCGTTCGCATCGAAGGCGGGGCTGCCCTGACGATCGCCAATTCCACGGTGTCGGGCAACGCCGGCTACTACGGCGGCGGTATCGGCAACGCTGGCATCACCACGCTGTCCAACACCACCGTCTCGGACAACACCGCCTCCTACGGCGGCGGCGTCCACAACTTTGCCGGCGGTGAAGTGACGCTCTTCAATACGACCCTCTCCGACAACAGTGCGGTGTTCACCGGGGGTGGTCTCTCCAGCTTCGGCGCCGCGACCCTCGCCAATGTCACGGTCTCCGGCAACAGCGCAGCGGTTTACGACGGCGGCGGTGTTGCGAATTTCGGCACCGCGACGCTCACCAACGTCACCTTGTCCGACAACAGCGCCAACGGATCGGGCGGTGGCATCTACAACCACGCCGACCTGATTCTGGTCAACGCCACGCTTGCAGGAAACGCCGCAACAACCGGCGGCGGGGTCGCCAATCTAGGCGGTTCGGCGACACTCGGCATCGTCAATTCCACCTTCACCGGCAATACCGCCGTGACCTTTGGCGGTGGCATCTACAACTCCGGCGGAACCGCGACCCTGACAAACACGATCGTCGCGGGCAACAACGCCGGAGCCGCCGGCGTCGACGTCCAGGGGGCGATCTACACGTCCGGCGTCAACCTGTTCTCACAGGTCGGCGTTGGCGATGGCGGCGACATCATCGAGACCGACGTCTTTCAGATCTTCGCGTCGGTCGCCGCCAGCGGGTTTGCCCACGGCGTCCTTGCCGACAATGGGGGCGTGGTCGAGACGGTTGCGCTGAAACTCAACGTCGCCAACCCGGCGCTCGACGCCAGCGACGCGACTTTCCTCGACGAGACCACGTTCGGCATCGACCTCAACGGCGACGGCGACACTGACGACGTCATCACCACAGACGCCCGCGGCTTTACGCGCTCCGTCGACTTCGACCTCGACACCATCGCCGCGCCCGACCTCGGCGCGTTCGAGGTCCAGCGGGCCTCGCCGATGGTCGTCACCACGCTCCTCGACACGGGCGACGACGACTCTGTGACGGGCGATCTCGAGGCCGAGACCGCCGACGGCGGCGGACTGTCGCTCCGCGAGGCGCTGATCCTTGCCAACGCGCTGCCGGGGGCCGACACGATCGTCTTCGATGCGTCGCTTGGCGGCGGAACGGTGACGCTGACCAACAGCCAACTCACCATTTCCTCCGACGTGACGATCGACGGCGGCGCGGCCGGCATCACAATCGACGCCGACGGCCACTCGCGGGTCTTCAACGTCACCGGCGGGACGTCGATCCTCGAGGCGCTGACGATCACCGGGGGAGCCAGCGATGGCGCCGGCATTCGCATCGGAGGCGCGGCCACGCTGACGGTCGCCAATTCGACTATCTCGGGCAATTCCGGGGACTATGGCGGCGGAATCTACAACATCGGCCAGGTGGCGCTGACCAATGTCACCCTCTCCGGCAACAGCGCAGATGTCGGCGGCGGCATGGCAAACTTCGGCACCGCGACGCTCACCAACGTCACCGTGTCCGGAAACAGCGCATCTCTCGGCGGCGGTCTCTATAACTCCGCAACCGTGACACTGACGAACAGCATCGTCGCAGGCAATGGCGCCGCCACCGGCAATGACGACATTCTCGGCGCGACCGTCCTTTCCGGCGCCAATATCGTCGGCGACACGCTGAGTGTTGATGGTGCCCCGGAGCCGGGCGCCGTAGCGCTCACCGACATCTTCGCTTCGGTCGTCAGCGTCGACCCTGACGGCCCAGGCGGCATCGCCCCGTTCGACGCCGGCCTGCTCGCCGACAATGGCGGACCGGCAGAGACCATCGCCATCGCGAAGGGCGGTGTCGCGCAGAACGCCGGCGACGATGCCCAACTGCCGGCCGACACCCTCGACCTCGACAGCGACAGCAATGTCGCGGAGACGCTGCCGGTCGACGCGCGCGGCTTTGCGCGGGTAGCTTCCGGCCAGAGCGACATCGGCGCCTTCGAGGCCCAGCCCAGCGACACCTTCGTCGTCACCACCCTCAGCGATGCCGATGAAGACGGGACCGTCACCGGCGACCTCGCGGCCGAGATCGCCGACGGCGGCGGCCTGTCGCTCCGCGAGGCGCTGATCCTCGCCAATGCCGACCCGACCAACGGCGCGAGCGTCACGTTCCACGCCTCGCTCGCCGGCGGCACGGTCACACTCGCCGGCGGCGAGCTGGTCATCGCCTCCGACGTCTTTGTCAGCGGCGATGTCGACGGCAATGGCACGGCCGACATCACCATCAACGCCGCTGGCTCCTCGCGGGTGTTCCACGCGACCGCCGGCAGCTCAACGCTGGACGCGCTGACGATCACCGGAGGCTATGCAGCCTATGGCGGCGGCATCTATGTCGACGGCGGCACCACGCTCGCCATCACCAACGCCCTGCTGACCGGCAACGACGCCGTCGGCGGCGGTGGTATGTACAACTTTGGCACCTTGACCATGGCCAACACGACGCTGTCGGCCAACACCGCCGGCTATGGCGGTGGCCTCATGAACACCGCCACCGCGACACTCGCCAACGTCACGCTCGCCGACAACACCGCCTTGATCCACGGCGGCGGCATCTTGAACACCGCCAACCTGACACTAGTCAACGCCACCCTCGCCGGGAACTCCGCGACTACGAACGGCGGCGGCATCAACCAGATCGGCGGTACGGCGACCGTCTTCAACTCCACCCTGACCGGCAACGCGGCCACCGACAACGGCGGCGGCATCTATACCTCCGGCGGAACCCTGACGCTGACCAACACGATCGTCGCCGGCAACGATGCCGGGGCCGCCGGCGACGATGTCCAGGGGTCGATCGCCACGGCCGGCTTCAACCTCTTCTCGCAGGTCGGCCTGGGCGATGCCGACGACATCATCGAGACCGACGTCTCGCAGATCTTCGCTTCGGTCACGGGCGGCCCGTTCATTCACGGCGTCCTTGCCGACAATGGCGGGGCGGTCGAGACGGTCCTGATCCTCCGCGGTGGCACGGCGCAGAACGCCGGCTCGAACACGGCCGTGCCGTTCGACTTACAGGACGTCGACAATGACGGCGACCAGGGCGAGCAGCTGCCGCTCGACGCCCGCGGCGCAGCCCGCGTCGGCAAGGTCACGGTCGACCTCGGGGCGGTGGAAGTGCAGAACGCAGCGCCCGCGGCGCTGACGGACAATTTCGCCACCAACGAGGCGACCAATGTCGTCGCAAACGTCCTCGCCAACAACGGCGGCGGCGCCGACACCGACCCCGATACCGGCGATACGCTCACGATCACTAAGATCAATGGCGCGTCTTTCGTCCCCGGCGCGACGATCACGCTCGCCTCCGGCGCCAAGCTGACGATGAACGCCAGTGGCAGCTTTACCTACAACCCCAACGACGCCTTCGATCACCTCCCCCTCGGCGCGAAAGGCCAGGACAGCTTCACCTACACGATCAGCGACGGCGATGGCGGCACCGACACGGCCACCGCGACGTTCGCCATCACCGGCCTCGACACCAATGACATCGTCAGCGGTACCGCGGGGGCCGACGTCCTGTCCGCGGGAGTCGACAACGACATCGTCAACGGCCTCGGTGGCAACGACACGCTCAAGGGCGAGGACGGCAACGACCGGCTCGACGGCGGCGACGGCAAGGACAAGCTCGACGGCGGCAAGGGCAAGGACGTGCTGGTCTTTTCGACGGCGCTGAACAAGAAGACCAACGTCGACAAGGTCATCCACTTCAAGGCGAACAAGGACAAGATCCTGCTCGACGCGGACATCTTCAACGTGAGCAAGAAGCTGAAGGGGAGCCAGTTCGAGATCGGCAAGAAGGCCGACACGGCCAAGGTGCGCATCATCTACGACCAGAAGTCAGGCGCGCTCTACTCCGACAGCGACGGCAAGGGCGGCGCCAAGCAGGTCAAGTTCGCCGTGCTCGACAAGGGGCTGAAGCTCGACCACAAGGACTTCATGGTGGCCGATCTGGTGATCTGAGCGCTGCGGCGCGGCCGGACCGGTTTTTCCCGAGGTTCGGGGAGAGGTCCGGCGCGGCAAGACCGGGCTCTACACCACCTTCGACATCAGCCCGCCGGCGCTGGGTTCGATCGTCGCCGGCGAGACGGCGTCCGCCATGGACGCCTGAGAGGACCTGACGGGCCTTCTCCCGGCCTTCCATCTTGTGCACGGAAAGCGCGACCACTGCGGCCGACGATTGCCGGTGAACCCACCGCTGATCACACCAGCAGAACGTCGTTCTTGTCAGTGAGCTGCGCCGGCTTCACGTTCTTCAGGAAGACTTCCCCGCCGCCGGGAATGTCGAGGATGACTCCGCCTTTGACCTTCTCGATATAGTTCGCGATCTCCGCATGATCCGGGATAAGCTCCAGCGGTATTGCGATGGCATCGACGCCATCCTTGAAGTCGATGATCTTATCCTTACCGCCGCCTTCCTTGAAGAAGAACACGTCGTGTCCGCCACCACCCTTCAGCTTGTCCTTCCCCGGGCCACCGGCTAGAGTATCATCGCCTTTGCCGCCTTTCAGGTCGTCCTTTCCATCGCCGCCGATGAGAATATCATTCCCCTTTCGGCCGATGATCTTGTCCTTCCCTTCCTCTCCATAGATAATGTCGCCCTTGTTGGTCTGTTTTGGCTGACCGGACAAGCGACTATCGGAGGAGATTTCATCGCCTTTCCTGGTGCCATAGATTTCAACGCCGAGGTCTCCGGCGATCACCATGTCCCGGAAATTGATAGCGATGGTTTCCAGCGATGCTGCCCGATAGACGTCCGCCTTCCAATAGTAGCCGGCACCGAAGCCAAGATACCCCGAGTAGTCGCCGATGTGCTCGTCATCCAGCCAGACGTCGGCCGCGCCGGCGTTGTCATGGGCATCGAAATCCAATACCGCGTGGAGATGGTAGTACTTGCCCCGAACGATCGGCTGATCGTCGATGAATACGTACTGTTCCTGGTATTCGCCTCCAGGAACCTTGTACCGGAGCTTGATCGCAAGCTGCTCGCCGATCAGTTCAACCGCGAAAGGCGGGCTGCTGAACCCATCGGCGGCATGAAGCTGGCCAATAACGACCCAGTCGCTGGTATTGGCCGCGCCAGGCTCGATCATGAAATCGTATGTGATGTCGATGGTTTTCCCGGCGGCAAAGAAGCTCTCGCCGCTGACCCCGGATCTTTCCTTGTAACCCGGGTCCTCGTCCCAGACGTCCCCGGATCGCAACTCAAACCGAAGCGTGTCAGGAGCCGGATTCGTGAAGCTCCAGGATTTGTCAGCGTTCTGAACGTGATAGGGCATCCCGCCGATGAAGATGTCTGCACCGTTGTGCGGCGAGAACGACGTCACAACACCCGGTTTACTCATCAGTCACGCTCCATAGACTGGGACAGCGGGCCACGTCCGACACCCGCAGATGTCCGCCCAAAATTGTGCCGATCAGGACAATCTTTTCTTAACCATTAATGGCCGCCGCGACCGCCGCGTGCCGCGCCGGGCCCAAGAGGAAGTCATGCGAAACGCGCTCACTGCCCTCCTCCTGCTGGGGACCGCCGAGCTCGCGCTTGCCGAGGACCGGCAGAGCGGGAGCTTCGTCGACCGGATCGAGTTGTGGCTCGAACTCGGCCGCCACGAACGGTTGCTTGAAACCCTCCATGGACCGGATGCCGTGCTTGCGCCGTTCGTCAGCGACGGCTGCAGCGGCGGCCTCTCGGCCGGCTGGGAGTTTGCAGTGTCGGTGCTGCCGGAGATCGGCGCGCACCATGGCGAACACCCGCCCTGGGAGGCCTGCTGCGTGGCCCATGACCGGCTCTACCACCGGGGTGGCGCGGGCGCGGCGGACGCGGAGGCGAGCTTCGCCGACCGGCTCGCGGCCGACGAAGCGATGCGGCTCTGCGTCATCGCCGAAGGGGAGAGGCGGAAAGAGGGTCTGATGGACGACTACGGGGTCAGAGCCGCGACGGTCGAACTCCTCTACGAGGGCATTGCCGGCGCCATGTACCGGGCCGTCCGGCTCGGCGGCGTGCCATGCACGCGCCTGCCGTGGCGCTGGGGCTTCGGCTGGCCGCGCTGCAGCTAGAAACGCGCGCGGCAAGGCACCGCGGCACCGACCCGTGACGCCGGATGTCGCCGCAAACGAAGGCGTCAGCCGCGAGCCGCCCCTTCCGTCCCGATCCCCGCGCCGGCCCGGAACGGCGCGAGCCACTCCATGAAGACCGGGAACTGCTTGCCGGCGAGGAGGTCCGCATAGAGCCGGGCCTCGGCATCGAGATAGCAATCGCCAAGCATCCGGTCGGTCGCCGCGTTGTACGTCTCGAAGTCGCCGGGTCGAGGCGTGAACTCGCCGAAGGCGAAGCGATCCGCGCCACGCAGGAAATCAATGCGCATGAAGGGCAAGGGCATGGCGGCGCTGATCGCCTCGACGCGCTGCTTCTGCGCGGACGTAAAGCCGTGGCCGGCGAACAGTTTGTCGTCGAAGATTCCGGTGATCACGGGCGCGCCATCCGGTTTCCACCACGCGTACCGGAGCTCGGGAAAGCGCTCCGCCTCGAGTACCAACCCAACGCGGCCGTAGAATGAGTAGAACTTGAGATCGGGCGCCGGACACTCCGGATTGCCGACCGCCCCGAGATAGTCCTCGACCAGCCAGTTGGGCCATCGCGTCGCCGCGAGCCGCGACCCGAGTTCGTCCAGCCCGCCGATCCAGGCGCGAGTCGCAAGCTCGAGCACCCGATCCGGGCCATGGACGACGTAGACGCCCTGCGAACCGGCGCCGCCAACCGGCTTGACCACCACCGGCCGGGCCGCCTCGCCCGCCGCGCCAACCGCCTCCGCGGCCGACATCGGACCGCGCCGCGCGAGGATGTCAGCGCCGAGCGCGGCGGCCAGGCGATGGCCATGCTCCTTGTCCTTGACCAACCATTCGAGCGCCTTCGGCGTGCCCAGCACCCGGCCCTGATCGCTGCTCCAGCGCGACCAGGCGAGCATCGCGCGGCGGAAGGAGCCCGCGGCGCGCATGGTGAGCCCGCGCCGTGAAACGAGCGAATCGGGGGCGCGGTTGTCCTCGACCAGCCGGTCAAACGCAGCCTGGCGGACGGCGTCGTGCCTGGTCGTCCGGGCGAGTGTGACCAGCGCCTCGGTCAGACCTTTCCGGGCCCGATCGATCGAGGCAAGCTGGTCCGCGTCCACTGTGGAGTCGACATCGGCGACCTCGCCACCGGCGGCGGACCGCGGCCCGCCGACGACAGGCTGCACAACAGCGTCATCGCCCACCCGATCTGTGATCCGCCACGCCTCAAAGCCGGTGATGGCGGCGCAGTCCTCGGCGCGACGGTCGGGCTCGCCCCACGGCGTCAGGATGACCGCGTAGTGACCGCCGCTGGCAAAAGGGTTGGCGATCAGCGTCGCGCCGGGCTCGACGCGGCGGTACGTCAGGGCAAGATCGAACACGGTGGAACGCGGAAGGTCCGGCCAGTCGCTGCCATCAAGCGGCAGGCCGAGCAGACAGAAGCGCGTCGCTGCCGGCAGGCGCGAGAGGATGCGGAGCTGATCGACCCGCTCGCCGGCAGGGATCACCAGAACCGGGGCGAAGTGGAGCTTCGACTTCCGGAACCGGCCGGCCGGCACCACCTCTTCCTGCCGGTCGGAGCGGACGCGGACAAGCGAGACCTTCCGCGCCGCCGCCCTGGCCTCCCCCTCATCGACCAGGACGGTCATCCGTACCGCATCCCCGAGGCCGAGGGCGAGGTATCGCCGCCGCGCACTCTTGCCGTCGCCGCCGGCGCCGTTCGCGGCCTTGCCCTTCCCGGCCTTGCCGGGCGGGATGAGCCTCGCCTCGGCGGCGCGCGGGCCGGCAGACCGCGCCACCGCCTTTACCGACTTGACGCGGACGGGGACATCAAGGGCGATCCGGTCGCCGGGCCTTCGCCCGACCTCGACCTCGCCAAGACAGCGCATCGGTCGCACCGATGCCTGCTGGCGGCGCGGGATCGCCATCGGCGCAAGACCCATCCAGGTGGTCGTCGGCGGCTTGGCGTAGTCGAGCATATCCGCAAGGCGCTGCGTCACCGGCACGCCGGCCCGGTCGAGATAGAGCTTGAGCAAGGCGGCCATGGTGCGATGCATGGACGCGTTGCGGTAGACGAGGCTCTTGCTCGAGAAATGGAGCCATGGGTAGGGATTGCCCTCCCACACCACCACCCTGCCCTCGTGGTCATAGGCATAGTCGAACGCGACGAAGTCCAGCCCGAGCGCGCGGCGGGCCGCCTGCAGCCGGTCGTGGTTGGGATCGGGGCGGCCGATGTAGTCCAGCTCCTCGTGGCGGGCATTGAGGTCGCCCACCCGGGCCTCGCCGCGGGTGATCCACTCGCGCGAGATCTGGAGGTGGCTGGTCACCCCGGCGTCGCCGATCGCCATGTAGCGGTACTTGCGATAGTAGCCATCCCGGTGATCCCGGGTATCGATCAGTTCGACCGCGATCGGGCGCTCCATGTCCTCGATCGGCAGAGCCCGCGCCGCCTCGAGGGTGTCGACCCTCAGCATCGGGTGCTGGTGGCCCCAATCCTCCCGGACGATCAGCGGCAGCGGAATGTCACAGAGGGTGTCGCGGAACGCCTCGACGCTCTCGATCCGGGCCGTCTTCGGCACCCGGACGCCAGACGAGGCCATCAGCTCGGCGCCACGCGCCTTGGTGGCATTGAGCAGCCGGTCGACGCGATTGACGACCGGGACCCCGCGCGAGTCGCAAGCGCGGATCAGCGCCATCGCCTCCTCGTAGCGCTCCATCGACCAGGCTTCGACGGGATCGCGGAGCCAGGGGACGAGGACCGACTCCGACGTGTCGCCGGTGGGGGCAATGGGCAGATGCTCGATCCGGAACAGCGACGCATAACCCGGAAAGTTCTCGGCGATCCACTGGAGCACGACATCATAGGCGTGAGGCCGGCCCGGCGGCGGCGCCTCGCGCACCACGAGGATCGGCCGATCGGACGGAGACGGCGAGGTAGCCACCAGATCGTCAGCTGGCGCGGCGGGCACCGAATCGGGAGACGTGGGCAGGGTCACGGCCGCCATTCTAGCCGTCCTCGCGGCGGGAGGCGAAGTAGGAAGCGACATAGCGATGCATGGCCGGCTTGTCGGAGGCCCAGCGCCAGGGACCGCACGGGTCGGCGGCGATGTCCCGGAAGGGATCGAACCCGAAGCCGGCGAGCTCCTCGTTCCGCACCCGCCGGCGGCGGTAGACGAGATCGCCATGCCAGAGGTGATGGATGGGGGAATCGAGCGCGCCGACGTCGCCGGCCACCGCCCGGCCGAAACCACCGGCCCAGGCGAGGTAGTGTTCGGTCTGGGCCTTGGTCATCGACAGCCGCGACACCGCACGCTCGGGCGAAGCGAAGGCGGCGGCGACCATGGCAGTGTCGCCGGCGCCAATGATGCAGGCGTCGTAAAAGCGATGGGCCTCGAGAAGTTCACGGCGCGCCGCCCAGGCGAAACCACTGGCGAGGGCGCCCATGCCGCGGACGCCGCCCGAATCGAGTCCCGCACAGGGATCGTCGTGGCCCGTCGCTGCGACATGGCCGATCGACAGGCGGCTGAGCTCCGGCGCGACGCGGCCGATGTCCTCCGGCCCGGCGCCCGGCGGCAGGTAGTGCACGGCGCCATAGAGCTGCACGAGTGGTCTATCCTCAAGCAATGCGGCCGCCTTCGGCGCCCAATCCTCGTCGCCGAAGATGACGTCGCAGTCGACCCAGGCGATCGCCCGGCACGCCGGCGGCAGCACATCGAGAGCGATGTCGAGCAGCCGCTCCTTCTGCCACATCACGTCGCCACCAGCGATCCTGACGAGGATGTCGGCGTCGCCCGGGGCGAGATCGAACACGCCGTCGCGCTCGGCCTCGACCGCGACCAGCGGCAGACCGAGGCGACGGCGGAAGTGGCGGTAGTTCTCCCGGCGGCGACGATAACCGGCAGGATTGTAGTAGGACGTCAGCGCCCACATCCCGGCGTCGATGCCGCGACCGGTCCGATCCTCCCGACGCTTTACGCCGGGCTCGGGCGGACCGGGCGATGCGACAGCGTGCATCCTCAGCCATCCTCATAGCGCGTGACGAACTGCCGGCTGACAGCGGCGTGCAGCTCCGGCTTGTCGGAGCACCATTGCCAAGCCCCGCTCCCGGCATGGTGGATGTCGCGGGAAGGATCGAAGCCGAAGGGAGCAATCTCGTCGTAGCGCTCGCGCATCCGCCGCTTCTCGACCGAACCGTGCCAGAAGTGGAAGAGGTCGCCCGGGATGCTCCCGACCGCGTCACCGATCTCGGCCTGGAAGGGCTCGCCCCAGGCCCGATATTGCGCGGCGTGCGCGGGCGTCATCCTCTGACGCCGGATGACGTGATCGAACGCGCCATAGGTCGCCGCGATCATCGCCCGGTCGCCGCCGCCGACGATGCAGGTGTCGAAGAAGCGGCAGCGCTCGATGGTCTCCCGCGCCGAGGCCCAGGCAAAGCCGGGCGTCGTCGAGGCATAGGCGCGATGATCGCCTTCGGCCAGAAGATCATGCGGATCGCGGCCGGCCTCGACTTCGACGGCGATAGCGGTGCGACTGGCATAGGTCGCGTCCGCTGCGAAGGGCCCCTCGCTGCAGTCGCGGCGGAGATAGCGCGCCGTGGCGAAGAGCTGGATGAGACGATGGCGCTCAAGCGCACGAAGCGCGAGCTCCGGCCAGTCGGCGCGCGCAAGGACGACGTCGCAATCGACCCAGGCGACATGCCGGCACGCGACCGGAAGCCGGGACAGAGCGAGATCGAGCAGGCGCTCCTTCTGCCACATCACGCCGCCACCACGCACGCGGACCAGGATTTCGGCCTCATCCTCCGCAAGGACGAACGGTTCATCCCCATAGGCGAGCTCGACCGTCAGCAGCGGCAGGGCGAAGCGGCGGCGGAAGCGGCGGTAGTTTTCCAGGCGGCTGGCGATCCGGGCGGAGTTGAAATAGGTGGTGATCGCCCAGAAGCCGGCGTCGGCGCGGGGCCGGGTAGCCGGGCCACGGGTCTCCGGCGCCATCAATCAGGCGTCCTCTTTGCGGGCGGCAAAGTACGACGCCACATAGTCATGCATCTCGGGCTTCGAAGAATTCCACCGCCACGCCCCGGACTCGCTGAGGGCAAGGTCGACGGCGGGCTCGTAACCGAAGCGACGCATGCCGACATGACGGGTGCCGTACATGCGGCTATCGAGGCCACCATGCCAAAGGTGGAAGATCCGCCCGGCCACAGCGCCGACACCATGATCGAGGGCCTCACCGAAGGCGCGCGCCCAATCGCGGTAGCTGTTCTCCTGCCCTGGGCTCATTCCCTGCCGGCGAACGGCGTAGCCGACGTCGCCGAGCGCCGCGGCCGCGAGGGCCGAATCGCCGCCGCCGACGATGCACTCGTCGTAGAAGCCGACGCGGTCGAGCACCTCCCGCCGCGCCGCCCAGGCGAAGCCCTTGCAGTAGATCGCGACATGCGTGCCCGCGATACGCCGGTCGAGGGCAAGCACGGCGTTCTCGCCACCCGCAACGGCAGCCCCGAGGCTCCGCCGCGAGTGATGGACCTCCGAGGGCTCGAACGACGCCCCGGCCCATCCCGGCGGCATGTAGTCGACCTGGTCGAACAGGTGGACGAGGCTGTGGCGCTCGAGCGCAGCGACCGCCCGCTCGCTCCAGTCGTCGCTCTCAAAGAGGATATCGCCGTCGAGCCAGGCAACATGGCGGCACTCCGGCGGGAGATGTGCCCGCGCCAGATTGAGGAGCCGCTCCTTCTGGAACATGACGCCGCCGTCATCCAGACGGACGAGGATGTCGGCATCGCCGTCGCGGAGATCAAAGCGCCCGTCGAAGCCGAGCTCGACAGCCACAAGGGGCACGCTGAGCCGCTCGCGGAAGATGCGAAAGTTGTCGCGTCGGCGCCGGTCGCCGACCGGGTTGAAGTACGAGGTGATGGCCCAGAGCCCCTCACTCCCGCCCCTCCGCACCGCTCCGCCTGGCCCGGCCGTCACGCGGCGGGCTCCGTCTCGGCATGGGCACGACCGGTGAAGTATTCGGCAAGCAGGCGGTGGAGCTCGGGCCGGTCGGAATTCCACCGCCACACGCCATTGTCGGCGCGCGCGATGTCGGCATAGGGATCGAAGCCGATGCCGGAGAGCGCAGCATGGCGCTCGGCGTAGAGACGGCCTTCGATGTCGCCATGCCAGAGGTGATAGAGGTCGCCAGAGACCCAACCGAGCCTGCCGGCGACATCGGCATGAAAAGGGACCGCCCAGTCGAGATAGCGCCGTTCCTGCCGCGGGTTCATCCGATGCTTCTCGATCAGCATGCCGTGGGCGCCGTAGGCGGCGCAGACCAGCGCCCGGTCCCCGCCGCCGATGATCGCGGCATCGAAGAAGCCATGGCGATCAAGCAGCTGGCGCTGCGCCGCCCAGGCGAAGCCCAGTCCGACCTTGCGACCGCCATGATCGCCGAAGCGTCGCATCCAGTCCGACAAGGCAAGCCCGCTGCTGAAGGCGGCAACCGCGGAGTCCCGGAGGATGGAGCCCGCGGGCAGGCCCTCCGGCGCGGCGCCGCGCGGCAGCAGCCATGCCCTGGCAAACGGCTGGACCAGGGCGTGGTCGTCGAGGGCACGGGCGAGCCGAACCGGCCAGTCGGCGTCGGCGAAAACGACATCGGCGTCGAGCCAGACGACCGAGCTGCACTCGGGCGGCAGCGATTCGAGCGCGATGTTGAGCAGCCGCTCCTTCTGCCACATCACATCGGCGCCGCGGAGCTGGATCAGGATCCCGGCATCGTCCGGCGCGAGTTCGAACCGGTCGCCATACGTCAGCTCGACCGTGACCAGCGGGATGCCAAGGCGGCGGCGGAAGAGATCGTAGTTGGCGCGCCGCAACGGCGACGACAGCGGATTGAAGTAGCTTGTGATGCCCCAGATCCCACCGCCGGCACGGGACGTCTTGCTGGCCATGGGGGCAAGCCCGTCAGCCGAGCCGGAGACCAACGCCGGGACCTTCGGCCCTGCGAACGAGGCTGACGCCGTCAGCGAAGGGCAGGTCGAAGACCTGGAGGTCCGGCCGCTCCTTCAGGCTGTCGACATAATCCTTGACGTCGTGGCGATAGGACCGCTCGGGGCCGTGCATGCGCGACATGCGGTAGTGGCGGGTGTCGTGGAACAGGGCAATGCCGTCGTCCGCGAGGCGCGGCTCGAAGGCCTCGAAGTCGAAGCGCGCCTGCTCGACGGAATGGTGGCCGTCGATGAAGACCAGGCCAACCTCGGCAAGGTCGCGATAGGCCACGGAATCAACGAAGGCCTGGGTGGTCATGAGGAAATGGCGGACGTTGGAGAGGCCATAGCCGGCGAAATGGGCCGTTACCGCCGCAGGATCCTTCCAGAAATCGTCGACAAAGGACGGATCGATGAAGATCAGCTCGCCGCCCTCGACATTGTCGGCGATACCCTTGGCGAGGACCAGGGGGACAAAACCCCGGTAGGAACCGATCACCACGGCCCTCTTCGGCCGCATGGCGCGGGCAAGGCCATAGTAGACCCAGCCAAGCCCGAGGTTGAGGTCTTCAACCCGCTGTCCATGACCCATCTTGGTCAGGTCACGGTTCTCGAAGACACGGCGAATCCAGTCCTGCATCAATGTCCGACCCATGGTTTCTGCCGCGGGCGGACACTCGCCCAAGAATCACTCGAATGCAATGCATCAGGACACACTTCGGAGAAGCCGGCGGCGCGCCGGGCGACGGCGGCCTTCCAGACCGGCCGGAGGGGCCGCCGACCACCGGTGGCCGTGGGGGCCCACCCGGGCTAGCATCGCGGCGAGGTTGCCGGAAACCGGCGCAGAGCAGGTGGGGGACCGCGTGAGCGCAGAGACGATCGAGGCCGACGGCATCATCGGCCCCGAGGCGCCGGACGGCCCGGTGCGGATCGTGGTCGAGGGCGGGCACATCGCCAGCATCGAGACGAGCAAGGGTCCCGCGAAGGGCACCGTGGTCATGGCCGCGCCGACCAACGCCCACGATCATGGCCGCGGTCTGCGCACCCTCGCCTTCGGGGCAGTCGACGACGCGCTCGAATGCTGGCTGCTGACCCTGTCGCGCGAGCCGAAGCTCCCCACCTACGAACGCGCCGCGGTGGCCTTCGCCCGGATGGCGGAGGGCGGCATCGCCAACACCAACCACAGCCACACCCCGCAGACGCCGAACGGGCTGGTCGAAGAGTGCGGCGAGGTCGCCCGCGCCGCCCGCGACGTCGGCATCCGGGTCGCCTTCGGCGCCCCCTACTCGGACCGTAACCCGCTGGTCTATGGCGACCCGACGGCACTCCTCGAATCGGCGCCGACGCTGCGCTCCCGGCTCCAGGGCCGGGCAATGTCCGGTGTCGCCGTCCGCGACTATCTCCGCTCGGTCGAAGAGATGGCCGCCTTCGAGCACGGCGGGTTCTCGATCCAGTACTACCCGGTCGGCCCGCAATGGGTATCGGACGAGGCGCTGGCGGCGATCGCCGAAGCCTCGGCCGAGACCGGACGGCGCATCCACATGCACCTCCTCGAGACCGGCCTCCAGCGCGCGTGGGCGGATCACGCCTATCCCGGCGGCATCGTCAAGTTCATGGACTCGATCGGATTCCTGTCGCCGCGACTGTCGGTGGCGCACGGCGTCCATCTTCGCGAGGACGAGTGCGAACTCCTCGCCGAGCGCGGCGTGATCGTCTCGGTCAACACCTCCTCCAACTTCCGGCTGCGGTCAGGCATCGCGCCGGTGAAGCGCTTCCTCGCGACCGGCATGCGGTTCGGTGTCGGCCTCGACGCCCAGCCCCTCGACGACGACGACGACATATTGCGGGAGATGCGGCTGGTCTGGCTCAACCATCGCGGCTTCGGCCTCGACGACGTACTCGGGACCGACCACCTGCTGACGGCCCTCACCGTCGACGGCCGGCGGGCAGTGCTCGGCGAGGACGGCGGCGGGCGGATCGTGCCGGGCGCGCCCGCCGACCTGCTCGTCCTCGATCTCGCCGCCATGACGCGCGACGTCGTCTCCCCAGGCGAGGACGCAACGACGGTGATGCTGACCCGCGCCACCCGGCACCATATCCGGCGGCTGGTCGTGGGGGGCCGGACGGTGGTCGCGGACGGGCGCTGCACCACGGTCGACCTTCCGGCACTGGAAGCAGCGCTGATCGCCGAGGCCCGGGCCAACTGGCAGGCGCCGCCGGTCTCCCGCGACGAGATCATGGCCCATGTCCGGCGCTACTACCGCTGCGGATGCCACACGGGCCGGCCGTTCACCGCGCAATGACGCCGACAGGGCGTGCCCCGCGGCGCCGAGCCGGGCGCCGTCGGGCCGACCGCAGGATGGGGCTTGCCAAGGCCCCGTCGGTCCTGCTCAAGCTTGTGAGGAGTCCGGGGACGACCGAACGTCGCCTCGGCGAATGCTGGGACATCACAGATGAAGATCACCGACCTTCGCGCCACCACGGTCACCATGCCGCTCGAGGCGCCGATCCGACACGCCAACGGCGCCCACTGGGGCCGGTTCGTCCGAACCATCGTCGAGATCGAGACCGACGAAGGCCTGATCGGCGTCGGCGAGATGGGCGGCGGCGGGCAATCGGCCGAGCAGGCGATCGCCGGACTGAAGCCCTACCTCATCGGCCATGATCCGCTGCAGCTCGAGCAGCTCCGCTGGAAAATCATGAACCCCGTGGCGTCGCTCTACAACAACCGTACCCAGCTCCACGCCGCGATCGAGTTCGCCTGCATGGACGTCGCCGGCAAAAAGCTCGGCATCCGCGCCTGCGACCTGCTCGGGGGCGCCGTGCGCGAGGAGGTCGAGTTCGCCTCCTACATCTTCTACCGCTACCGCGACCCCGACACCGGGCTCGGCGGCGAGACCACGGCCGACGAGATCGTCGCCCACGCCCGCGACCTTGCCGCGCGCTACGGCTTCAAGGCGCACAAGCTGAAGGGCGGCTGCTTCGCTCCCGACCACGACGTCGAAGTATTCCGCGCGCTCGGCGCCGCCTTCCCGAAGGACGGTATCCGCCTCGACCCCAACAGCGTGTGGAGCGTCGAGGAGGCGATCCGGGTCGGCAAGGCGATCGAGGACCTCAACAACGACTACTTCGAGGACCCGTGCTGGGGCCTCGAAGGCATGCGCCGGCTCCGCCGCTCGGTGAACATCCCGACCGCGACCAACACGGTGGTGGTCAATCTCGAGCAGCTCGCCGCCTGCATCCGGATGGAGGCGGTCGACGTCATCCTCCTCGACACCACCTTCTGGGGTGGCCTTCGCCAGGCCTACAAGGCGGGCCAGGTCCTGGAGACGTTCCAGATGGGCGCCTGCGTCCATTCCTCGGGCGAGCTCGGCATCCAGCTCGCCACCATGCTCCACCTCGGCGCGGCGCTGCCCAACCTCAACTTCGCGGCCGACGCCCACTACCACCACATCACCGACGACGTGATCAAGGGCGGCAAGCTCCAGTATGTCGACGGCAAGATCGCTGTGCCGAAGGGTCCCGGCCTCGGCGTCGAGCTCGACTATGACAAGCTCGCCGAGTACGCCGAGCTCTACAAGCAACTTGGCGGCTACCCCTATGACCGCGACCCCGGCCGCCCCGGCTGGCATACGGTGATGCCCGAGCGGCACTACGCCGACCCGGCCGCCAGCGCCGCCATGCCGGCGGCGATGGGCCGCCCCAACCGCAAGCACTAAGGGCCGGCGATGAAAACCTATCCCGTCAGCGCCGGTCGCACCGCTCTCGCCGTAACCGCCACCGGCGGGCACCTCGACGGCGTCCGCTTCGACCTCGCGGGCCGCGGAGCCGTCGCGCCGATGCACACGGCGCCGTGGTACGACGAGGAGATGCCGGCGGGTACGCCGCCGATGCTCCGCCTGCTTCGCGGCGACTTCTTCTGCGCGCCCTTCGGCGCCAACGACGTGGCCCCCGGCGACGGCCCGCCGCACGGCCACGCGGCAAGCGGCGACTGGCGGCTGGTCAAATCCGGCAACGGTTTCGTCGAGCTGGAGCTGGCGACGCCGATCATGGGTGCGCGCCTGACCAAGCGGGTCGAGGCGCGAGCCGGCGAGACCGCCGTGTACCAGCGCCATGTCTTCACCGGCGGCGCGGGACGCCTGCCGGTCGGCCACCACGCCATGCTCCGGGCCGAGGGCACGCTGCGTCTCGGCTTCGCACCGCGCATCTTCGCCGGCACGCCGCCCGAGCCGGTCGAGGTGGCGCCGGCTGGCCACTCCATCCTCGCCTATCCGCAGGAGATCACCGACCTCGCCCACGCCGAGCGGGCCGACGGCGGGGTCATCAACCTCACCACCTACCCGGTCGACGACGGCCACGAGGACCTGTGGATGCTCGCCTCCGACCCCGGACCCGGCTTCGCATGGACCGCAGCGACCTCGACCGACGGCGGCTGGGTGTGGTTCGGGCTGAAGAACCCGCGCGTCCTGCCGGAGACTGTCGTCTGGCAGAGCAACGGCGGGCGAAGCTATCCGCCGTTCTCCTCGCGCCACCGCCGCGTCATCGGCCTCGAGGAGGTCTGCAGCTACTTCCACCTCGGCCACGCCGCCTCGACCGACGACAACCCGCTCGCGACCCGGGGCATCCCCACCGCGATCACGCTCGCGCCGGAGGGCGAAGCGGCCATTCCCTATGTCTTCGGCGTCGCGGCAACGCCGGCCGGATTCGACGCCGTGGTGCGGATCGAGGAGGAAGACGGCGGCATCCTGCTCCTCGACCGCAACGGCAGAGAGGCCTTCGCCGCGCTCGACGTCAGCTTCGTCACCAATCCCGGCTAAGGTCCCCTGTCATCGAGCAGCGTCCGTGGCTGAAGGGCACGAAGCCGCGGGCGGGCACTGGCTCACGCGCTGGCGGCGAGAGCGCCGAGGCCGGCGTGAATGCGGGCAAGGGCCTCGTCGACCCCGAGCCGGCGGTCGACGGCATCGCTGACGGCCTGGCCGACAATGACGTTCGCCTCCATGCCCAGCCGGCCGAAGGGCCGCTCCTCGAAGGCGACAGCGCGCGAAGCGCGTACCGCCGAGAGGAGATCGGCGCGGAAGGCCCCGTCGAAGCCGGCGCTGTAGAGCACCGAGAGCGACGACGTCTCGACCGCGCCCGAGACGACACCGTCTTCGAAAAGCTGCGCCGGCGAAACCAGATATCTCGCCAGCTCCCAGGCCTCGTCCTTGACCTTCGAGCGCACCGGAATCGACCACGGCGGCGCGTAGAGATTGGGCCGGCGCCCAAACGGCCCGGCCGGGACCATGGCGACCCCCGACCGCTCCCCGAGCTCGGGATCGTCGCGGAGGAGATGGGCGTACTCCATCCCGACCTCGACGATCATGCCGACCCTGCCCTTGCGGTAGTCCCGCATCAGCTCGACGAAGCTCATCGACCCCTGGTCGGGCGGCGCCACCGAGTGAAGGATGTCGAGATAGGTGGCGAGGGCGGCGCGGTGCGCGTCCGACAGCGGCGCCACGCTGCGCTCGCCGTCGAGCCAGCGGCCACCGTAGGCGCCAAGGAAACTGCCGATGCTCCAGACCGCATGACCGCCGCCGCCGGCGCCGCGCGTGGCGAAGGCGTGAAAATCGTCCGCGCCGTCGCGCCGCACGGCGGCTTGGAGCTCGAGGCCGACGGTCTTGACCGCGTCCCAGCTCTGCGGGACCGGCAGCGAATAACGCTCGAGCAGGTCGCGACGATAAAGGAGGAGGTTGCAGACGTTGATGCAGGGCAGACCGATCACCGCGCCATCGACGGTGACGACGCGGCGGGTCTCGGCGGTGACATCGTCAAGGGTGACGCCGTCGCGCGCCATCCGGTCATCGAGGGGCAGGACCCGGCCCTCGACGGCGAAGCGGCGGAGCATGACCTCGTCGGTGCAGACGAGATCGTAGGGCGGATCATGGTCGGTGAAGGAGTGGACCATGTGCTCGAACATGGCCTCGATCGAGCCGACCCCGACCTTGTCCCACGACAGTTCGGTCGCGATGCCGGTGCGCTCGGTGAAGGTGCGGAGGGCCTGCGGCAGGTTCTGGAAGGGCCACCAGTCCTCCTGGTAGACGCGGACGACGGGCCTTGCCATGCCACCCCCTCCTCCTCCCCGCCCCGGGGAGCGCCTCAGACGATCATGTCGGTCATGTCGTCGATGCTGGTGTCGGTCTTGCGGATGTCGGCGATCTTGGCGCCGCGCGCCATCGCCACGATGCGATCGGCGATCGGGTAGATGTGGTGGAGGTTGTGGCTGATGAAGATCGATCCGATGCCCTGTTCCTTCAGCGAGGCGACGTAGTCGAGCACCTTGTTGGTCTCCTTGACCGAGAGGTGGTTGGTCGGCTCGTCGAGGATCAGCAGCTTCGACTTGAAGTACATCGCGCGGGCGATGGCGACCGCCTGGCGCTGGCCGCCGGAGAGTTCCTCGACCGTCGTGTTCGGGGAACGGCGGGTGAGGTCGATATTGGTCATCGACCTGGTGGCGTGCTCGACCATGGCCCTCTGGTCCATGAGGCCGATGCCGCCGATCCGGAAGCCGGTGAGCGGCTCGCGGCCGATGAACATGTTCCGGGCGATCGACATCTGCGGCACCATCGCCGTGTACTGGTAGATGGTCTCGATGCCGAGATGCATGGCCACCTTGGGCGAGGTCAGCCGCACCTCCTTGCCGTCGAAGAAGATGCGGCCCGAGGTCTGCTGCTCCGCACCCGACAGGATCTTGATCAGCGTCGACTTGCCGGCGCCGTTGTCGCCGACCAGACCGACGATCTCGCCCGGTTCGGCGTGGAAATCGATGCCGGTCAGCGCGTGGACGCTGCCATACCATTTCTCCAGTGCCTCGCAGCGGATGAGGGCATTCGCGGACGGCGTGACGAACTCGCGCTTGGGCTGGGCGTGTTCGTGAAGAATCTCGGTCGTCATCGGGATTCCCCTAGTGCATCGCGCGGGCGCGACGGCGCACCCACATGTTGAGGATCACGGCGAGGATGGTCAGCGCGCCGATCGCGAACTTGAACCAGTTCGCGTCGATGCGGGCCATGACGAGGCCATTGTCGATGACCCGGATCAGGCCGGTGCCGACGATGAAGCCGATCACAGAGCCGATGCCGCCCATCAGCGACGTGCCGCCAATCACGGCGGCGGCGATCGCCTGCAGCTCGACACCCTCACCGAGCGCCGGCAGTGCCGATTTGAGCCGGAAGGTGGTGACCATGCCAGCGAAACCGGCGAGGAACGAGCAGAGCATGAAACAGAACAGCTTCACGCGGCGCGTATTGATGCCCATGTCGGACGCAGCCTGCGGCTGGCCGCCGGTGGCGTAGATCCAGTTGCCGAGGTTCGAGAAGTGGAGCATCACGGCAAGGACCACGGCGAAGCCGGCGAACCAGAGCATCGAGGCCCGGAACAGGCCGAGATCGGCGACGAAGATGCCGATCGGGAAATCGACGGGGAACGGAGGCGGGAAGCCGCCCGACAGCACCACTGCGACGGAGCGCACCATGAACATCATGCCGAGCGTGGTGACGAAGCTCGGTATGCTGAATTGGAGCGTTATCCAGCCGTTGAGGTAGCCGACGAAAAGCGCGACCAGGAAGCCGATGGCGATGGCGACGAAAGGATCGAAACCCCAACGGCCGACCGCGATCACCATAACCAGGGGCGATAACGCAAACACGGAACCGACGGACAGGTCGAACTCGCCCGCGATCATCAGGATGCCAACGCCGAGCACGACGATGCCGAGCTCCGGAAACGCGAAGAACGTGACCCGCATATTGGCGTACGTCAGGAACTGCGGTGCGTAGAGGCTGAAACCGATGATCACCAGGATCAGCATGACCAGCGCGCTGATCTCGGGGCGTGACAAGAGCGCCTTGGCGATGGAATTCATTGTTCCCCCAGAATGGATGCCCGGACCGCAGTCGATGCCGCGATCCGGGACCAGGACGTGACGCGGTTCGCGTCTAGCGGATGCCCTTCGACGAAAGGTCGAGCAGGGCGTCCACGTCGGCCGGCGTGATGAGCGCCTTGCCGGTGTTCACGTCGATCGGCGGGAACTTGTAGTTGTTGAGCAGGTAGATCTGGTGGACCGGGTAGTAGCCCTGGAGGTAGGGCTGCTGGTCGACGGTGAGCTGGATGTAGCCGCTCTTCATCTCGTCGAACACAACCGGGACCAGGTCGAAGCCGGCGAGCAGCACTTCGCCCGGCTTCTTGCCGAGGTCACGCAGCGACACCGCGGCGCCGGCATGCCAGTAGCCGGTGTCGAAATAGGCGGTGGTCGGGGTGGCCTGGACATAGGCGGCGACGCGCTGGCCGACGAGGGCGAGGTCGAGCCCGGCGTCGATCCGCTCGTAGGTCACCTCGCGGTCGGTATTGGCCGCCTGGTATTCCTTCACGAAGCGCTCGATGCCGGCGGCGCGGGTCTCGGACCAGACCTGGCCCGGGCCGTTCACGCCGATCAGGATGTGGATCGGGCCTTCGGCAGGGAAGTTGGCCGCCTGGGCCTTGGCAAGATCATAGCCAGCAACCTCGAGGTCCTGCCCGACATAGGACTGCCGGAACTTCTGCTCAGGATGATCGACGTTGGAGGCGATGACCGGGATGCCCGCATCCGCCGCCCGCTGCAGGGCCTCGTCGAAGACATTGCCACCGGCAAAGGTGAGAATGATGCCGGTCGACTTATTGGCGATGGCGGCTTCCAGGTTGTTCAGCTGTTCCTGGAAATTGCCGTCCTGCTGCAGGAAGACCATCTGGCAATCGGCCTGGATCTGAGCGCAGGCATCATCGAAGCCGAGCTTCACCGCCTGCCAGAAGACGTTGCCGGGTGTTGAATGCAGCAGGTAGGTGATTTTCTCCTGCGCCTGGCCGGCGTTTACGCCGACAAGCATGGCGACGGCGGCAATGCCGCCCGCCAGAACTGATCTGATCATGTCGTCCTCCCTTAGGGCCACCGGACGCCCCCGTGGCCATGCCCGAAGCTAGACGCAGCGCCCGTGGCTCGCAAGCTCCGCCAGACGCCAATTCCACTTCGTACCTCACGCAGGGCGGCGCGACGCCTAATGCGTTGGCGGTGCATTGAAACCTGCCTCCGGTCGATGGCGACGGCCATGCCGGCCACAACCGGCATCCGACTCACTCCGGGCGCGAGACCCGAACGACTGATGGAAATCGATCAACAAGATCGGGGACCAGTTCCATGCCGAGACCGGGCCCCGGCGGCACGGTGACGTATCCGTCCCTCACTTCGGGTACGGCGGTGACGAGATCGCGGTACCAGGTGCGGTAGTAGCCGCGGACGCTCTCCTGGACGAGCGCATTGGGCGCATTGAGCGAAAGGTGGGTCGAGGCGCAGAACACCACCGGACCGGTGCAGTCGTGCGGGGCGCAGGGAAGGTGCCACGCCTCGGCCATGGCCGCGATCTTGCGGGCCTCGGACAGGCCGCCGCACCAGGCGATGTCGAACATCACAATCCCGGCGGCGGCGCTGTCGAGAAGATCCCGGAACGCCCAGCGCGTGCCCAGCGTCTCCGATGCGCAGACCGGAGCGGGCGAGACCTCGGCATAGCGCTTGAGGTCGGCGAGACCGTCCATCCGGATCGGGTCCTCGTGCCAGTAGGTCCCATAAGGCGCGAGAGCCCTCGCAATGGTCATCGCCGGGGTGAGCTGCCATAGCGAGTGGAACTCGACCATGATGTCGATCCTGTCGCCGACGGCGCGGCGGATCTTCTCGAAGGGCTCGAGCGCCGTCCGCAGCTCCGCCGACGAGATGTGGAGACCGTCATTGCGCTCGGCGGCGATATCGAAGGGCCAGATCTTCATTGCCGTGATGCCCTCGGACAGGAGCTCCTCGGCGAGTTCGTCGGCGCGGTTGAGGAAGGCGTCGAGATCGTCGTAGTCCCGGCGGGCGCCGCGGCCCCAGTTGGCCGTGCTCTGGCCGACAGCCTTGCGCATGTAGCTCGCGCCGGCGCAGGTGTTGTAGGTGCGGACGCGGTCGCGGGAGAAGCCGCCGAGGAGCTGGGCGATCGGCTGGCCGGTGACCTTGCCGAACAGGTCCCACAGCGCGATGTCGAACGCCGAGTTGCCGCGCAGCTCGGCGCCGGTCGAGCGGAAGCCGACATAGGGGATGAGGTCGCGGGCGATGCGATCGATGGCGAGCGGATCGCGCCCCAACATCTTCGGCGCGACGACCTCGTGGATGTAGGCCTCGACCGTCGCGGCGGCGAAGAACGTCTCGCCCAACCCGACCAAGCCTTCGTCGGTATGGACCCGCACCCAGATAAGGTTCGCGAATTCCTCCGGCCGGATCGTCTCGATAGCGGTGATCTTCATGGCGCGTTCCCCGTGGGCGTTCTCATCCGATGCCGCCAGCCACCACAGAACCGCACGCCGGGCAAGGGACGGCCCGGCGATTCACGATCCTCGGGACACGGCAAGCGGCGACGCAGACGAATGGGCCTTGGCATTGCCCGTCGGCAACCACCATATCCCGCCGATGCTCGACGCCGCCCGCCTAGCCCTTGCCGACATCTTCTCACCGCCGTTCCGGGCGGTGATGTGGAAGTCGCTCGCCCTCACCATCGGCCTCCTGATCGTGATCTGGTTCGGGCTGGAGGCGCTGCTCGGATGGCTGGTGGACATCCAGTCCTATCCCTGGATCGAGACGGTGCTCGCCGTGCTTGCCGGTGTCGGTCTGATCATCGGCCTCGCCTTCCTCGTCGCCCCGGTCTCGTCGCTGTTCGCCGGCATGTTCACCGACGAAATCGCCGGCCTGGTCGAGCGCGCGCACTATCCCGGCGATCCGCCCGGCCGCGACGTGCCGGTGCTGGAATCGCTGCGCGATACGATCGTCTTCACCGGCGTGGTGATCGTCGTCAACCTGATCGCGCTACTACTGCTGCTGGTGCCGGGGGTGAACCTCGTCGCCTTCTTCATCGGCAACGGCTATCTGCTCGGGCGCGAATTCTTCGAGGCGGCGGCGCGGCGCTTCAACGACCGTCCGGCGGCGCGCGGGTTGCGGCAGGCCAACGCCGGACGGGTGTTCATCGGCGGGCTGGTGATCGCGCTGTTCCTCGCGATCCCGATCCTCAACCTGTTCACGCCGCTGTTCGCAACGGCGTTCATGGTCCATGTCTACAAGCAGACGGCGCGCCGGGAGCGCGCCGCCGATCAAGTCGCCCCGATGACGGGTTGAGCCAGACTGCGCCTTCAGGCGCCGGCGATCAGGTCGATCACCTTCCAGATCGCGAGGACCCAGAGCCCCAAGCACACGATGCCCGCAATGGGGATCGCCGCAGCGTAGATACCGGTCCGGGAGTCGTCACGCCCGTCGCTGTCGATCGCGAAGGACTCGTGATACGGCATGGCTGGAACGCGCATGACATCCCCCGGATCCGGGTTACTCGGAGTGCTTTGTCGTCGGGCGGCTGATCCATCCCGCCTGAGCCTATCGGCGGTGCGGAGTCATTCGCCCTATCAGGTCCGCATCCCGATCTTCGTCGAGACAGGGGCGGGCTACCATCCCCCCAAATGGGGGGGCGTCCGTGGAACCTCGTTGCGACGCCGAAAATCCTGCCGCAGCGCAGCGACAGTTCATGCGGCCAGGGGATGGCGATCCGCGATCAGCGGCCCGGTGCGATCAGCGTCGCGGAGCCTCGCCTTGACCCGGCCAAGAATCTGCCGCGACACCGGGAAAAGGCCGAGATAGACGGCGCGCCCGTAGCGGTGGGTCACACCGAGGACATCGACCTCGCAGCCGATGCGCCGGTAGAGCCGGTACATGGCGGCGTCGAAATTGCCGAGGATCGATTCGATGCCCGATTGAAGGGAGATCTCGCCGAGACCGGCGAAGAGAATTCCCGACGCGAAGATCATCTCGTCACGGTTGCCGTCGCCCAGCAACTTCTCGTCGAGGCAGAAACGCGTGCACTCCCAGATCGAGGGTGCGGTCAGGTGAGTCGCATCGGGCAGAGTGTCGGCGAAGAAGTCGGAGAGGAGCGTCGGGCCGGTGGTCGGCAGGAGACGCAGGCTTCCGTAGACCTTGCGCTGCTCGTCATCCGTGTAGATGAGGTAGACTGGGCCTTCGTCGTCGTAGCGATCCCGCTCCATCGCGTCTTCGACCGTCACGTCCCACCCGAGCCGGTCCTTGAAGACCCGCGCCCGGAGACGAAACATCTCATTGAGCAGCTCGCGGTATTCGTGGGCGTTGGTATCTTCGACAACCACCAGCATGTTCATGCGCTCCCCAAACGGCGGGCCGCTCAGGTCGGGCTGACGGAGGGGATTCCTTACGCAGACTGCGACGTTGAGTGGCCTTCGCGCCCAATCTCGTAGGCCCTTGTTCGCAGCGCAACGAGGATGAACAGCCACGGTCAACCAATCATGACCGGGCGCGATGCGATTTGAATCTAAAGCACGAGAAGGCCGAACTGGACGGCCTTGGTCACCGCCTGCGCGGAGGTTACGCAATCAAGCTTGAAGCGGGCCGACTTCAGGTAGTCGCGCGCCGTGTGGGGCGAGATGCCAAGGATGATGGCGATGTCGCCGGCGTCCTTGCCCTGCGCGGTCAACCGAAGGCACTCGAGCTCGCGGTCGGTGAGATGGGGATGGTCCTCGCCGAAGACCTCACTGATCACCCGGTGATGAATGCGACTGGCGATGGCGATCCAGGTCTCCAGGTGCCGGACGCGCAACTCGACCCACTCCTCGGCGGAACGCGAGAACGAAATCGAGAACAGGCCGCGATGGCCCTGCTTGCTGCGCACCGGAATCGACATGCCGTGCGGCCCGACACCATGGGCGAGCGCGTCCATGAGGAACGCGCCCTGGGCCTCACTCTCGACCCTGAGCTCGGTCCAATCGAAGGGAAGCGTCCGCGCGAACCCCTCCTTCAGCACCGGATCGAGATCAACGTAGTTCATGGTCAGGTACTGCTTGATCCAGGACGCCGGGTAGGTCAGCCGGATGTAGGGGTCGATCGACGGACTCACCCCCAGCTTCGACGAATGATAGACGAGGTGATCGACCCCGAGCAGGTCGCGCAGGCTCGTGATCGTCGCCTCGACGTCCGGTGTCTCGTCGATGATGGCGTAGGCCTTCAGGAGCAGCGCATCCGCCGGCTCGGCCATGGTCCTGTCGCCCAAATCCCCTACGCACCCCCGACCGGGGCCCCCGTCGCTTTCGGAACTTTCACGAAACCCACGCCGCCCGCGGGGACTCACCACAACCGCGACGAGGCGCGAATGATCGGAGCCTAGTCTTCGACAATGGCTGTAAGCAAATCGAATTGTCCGGGATCGCGAGAGCGACGGTCACTTTGGCGATCTGCCCACGGGTTTTTTGATCCCCCTCCGACCAACGGTGCCTGAGGTCATGCGCGGGCTCGACATTGTAATATATACAAATATTGCCCCGTATCGCCGTCATTCGTTCCTGTGATGACGGTCACTGACAGCTTTCTTCTGGAACGCCAGAACCTCGCCAACCGCAAGAGGCGGCTGATGGGAGATTTCGACAGATGGCTACTGTTCCTGGAACTCAGATTCGTGACACGCTGAGCACGGTCGGCGACGGCATCACCGGCAACGCCGACACCGTCTACGCGATGGACGGGAACGATTTCGTCAAGGGCCTGGGAGGCGCCGACACGCTCTACGGCGGCGACGGGAACGATTACCTCGCCGGCGGTGACATCCTGGACATCGACACCTCCAACGACACCATCGAGGGCGGGCGCGGCAACGACACCATGCTCGGCCAGAAGGGCAACGACTTCATCTATGGCGGCAGCGGCAACGACGCCGGCTCAGGCGGGGCCGGCAACGACACCATGTACGGTGGCGATGGCATCGACCGCCTGCTGGGTGACGACGGCAACGACATCATCCATGGCGGCGAAGGCAACGAGCAGGGCGCCTTCAGCTCGGCCGACGCCAATGGCGGCAACTTCGCCTATTCCGGCGGCATCTATGGCGGCAACGGCGACGACCAGCTCTACGGGGATGGCGGCGACGACATCATGGACGGCGGCGCCGACAATGACGTGATGTTCGGCGGCGCCGGCAACGACGTCATGACCGGCGGCAGCGGCGACGACGAAATGAACGGTGGTGGCGGCGACGACGAGATCACCGGCGGCCTCGGCACCGACGCCATGTTCGGCGGCAAGGGTAAGGACACCTTCTTCTTCGCCTCGGTCGAGGAGATCGGCAATGGCAAGGCCGGCGACCTGATCGGCGACTTCCGTCACAAGGACGGCGACCTCATCGACCTCAGCGCCATCGACGCCAAGGAAGGCGGAAACGACAACAAGTTCAAATATATCGGCGACGACGCATTCAGCAACAAGAAGGGCGAGCTGATGGTCAAGAACGGCAAGGTGAAAGGCGACACCGACGGCGACGGCAAGGCGGACTTCACCCTGCTCGTCAACACCACCAAGCTGATCGACGACGACTTCGTCCTCTAGTCGGCATCCGCGCAACCGGAAGCCGGCCCCGCCACGGGCCGGCTTTCGGGCACCGCGTGCTTCACGCCCCCTGGTGTCCGAGCGCCTTCAAGGCATGGGCATCGACCGATCCGTCCAGCTTGAGCCGCAGCGGCCGGGTGCGACCATCCTTGTAGTCGCGCTTGGCATAGAGAAGGCGGTTGCCGCGACCGCGGATGCGCAATTCGTCGAGAAGCAGGCGATGAACCTCCGGCGTATCAGCGGACCAGGCGTTGAGGACGATGCAATCTCCGGCGCTGCCCTCGATCTTCGCCGCATCGGGATGGTTGGTCATCCAGGCCTCCGCCTGCGCCTCACTGGCGAGCGCCCAGCCGCAGAAGCCCACGACCCGGTTGCCGGCGACGATGAAGAAGTAGTGCCCGCGACGGATCTGGCCGGTCAGGATGCGAGCCCAGTGGCCGAAGGGCAGGCGCGCAAAGGCCGGCTTGGTCATGAGATGCTCGACGGCAAGCCCAAGGGCGAGCGCCCTGTTCTCGAACGTCACCGTCTTCAAACCGTCGCGCTCGACCATCGCAGGCTCCGGAAATCGTTCCCGCCCGCAGGCTTCGGGCATCTCCGACTTGCCAATCGGGGATGCAAATATCAAGGTGCGCTGCGAACAGTTCTGACGTATGACACCGCCGATCCGACGCCCTGAACAGGCAGGCGACGGCCCGCGACGTAGGGAATGAGCTCAATGGATACCCTGTCGAAGGTTCAGGAAGTCATTGCGGAGCAGTTGAAGCGCCCGCTCAGCGAAGTCACGCCCGATTCGCGGCTCGAGGACCTTGGCGACTCGCTCGACCTGATCGAGGTCATCTACGCCCTGGAAGTGGCCTTCAAGGTCGATATTCCGCTGAACTCCAAGGAACTCGAAGAAAAGCTCGAAACCGTCGGCGACGTGGGCAACATCATCGACCGGCTGATCGCGGAGAGGGACGCCGCTTGAGGCGGGTCGCGGTTACCGGCCTCGGAGTCGTCTCGCCGGTCGGCAGCACAATCGATTCGTTCTGGTCGGCTCTGGTTGCCGGACGAACCGGTATCGGCCCGCTCCAGGCGGGGCGTCAGGAGCTGTTCCGCACCCGAATCGCGGCCGAGGTGCGGGACTTCGCACCCGAGGATCACTTTCCGTCACGGCGCCTTGCCTTCATCGACCGCTTTTCGGCGATGGCGGTCGTGGCGGCCCGCGCCGCCAGGGAGCAATCCGGCCTCTCCTTCGACGGCCCCCTCGGGCTCCGGACCGCGGCCCTCATCGGCACCGGAGTCGGCGGCATCGTCACGCTCGACGAATCCTACTGGCGCCTCTATCGCGAGAGCCGCAAACCGCATCCCTTCACCGTGCCGAAGATGATGCCGAACGCGGCGTCCTCGCAGGTCTCGATCGATCTCGGCCTGAAGGGCCCGGCGTTCAGCGTCGTGTCGGCCTGCGCCTCGGGCACCCACGCCGTCGGGCTCGGTTTCCAGATGATCCGCGGCGGCATGGCCGACGTCGCCTTCTGCGGCGGCGCCGAGGCCTCGATCGCGACCGGGCCGCTGCTCGCCTGGGAGGCGCTGCGGGTGGTCAGCGACGACACCTGCCGGCCGTTCTCGAAGAATCGTTCCGGCCTCGTCATCGGCGAGGGCGCCGCGGTACTGGCGCTGGAGGAGTGGGAGCATGCGCGGGCGCGCGGCGCCGACATCCTCGCCGAAGTCCGCGGCTTCGGCATGAGCGCCGACGCCGGCGACGCCGTGGCCCCCGACCAGGACGGCGGGGAGCGGGCGATGCGCGCCGCGCTCGACGACGCCGGGGCCAATCCCGGCGACATCGACTACATCAACGCCCACGGCACTGCGACCATGCTCAACGACGCCACCGAGACCAGGGCGATCCGCGGCGTGTTCGGCGCCCATGCCGACAAGCTCGCGATCTCCTCGAACAAGGGGGTGCTGGGCCACAGCCTCGGTGCCGCCGGCGCGCTGGAGGCGGCAGCGACGGTGCTCACCCTCGGCGCACAGGTTGCCCCGCCGACCGCCAACTACCAGGAACCCGACCCGGAGTGCGACCTCGACGTGATTCCGAACGAAGCGCGCGACATGCGGATCGGTACGGCGATGTCGAACTCCTTCGCGTTCGGCGGGCTCAACGCCGTCCTTGTGATGGGCAAGGCCTGAGCCTTCCCGGCAACTCTCTGGCGAGGTGACTGCGTTCCGGACATCTTGCCGGTTCTGGCCGCGCGATGCCGGCCATTTCACCTATACCATTGATATTGCAGAGACTTCGCCGTGTCTGTGAAGCGCTTCATACCCGCTTCCGGCCATAGGGGTTACGTCGCCCCCGGGTGGCTCCACACTGGAGCGCGGGTTTTGCGTGCTCCCCAACGCGGCGGACAGTCCCGCCAAACGAAGGGACAGACAGATGGCAAACTTCTATGCGAACAGCGATGCCGATTCCGGTCAGGTTGGCGGCTTCGTCAACTACTACGGCGGCAACGGCAACGACCTCCTGAAAGGGACCGCCGGCGCAAATTCTCTTTATGGGGGCGAGGGCAACGACCTGCTCGCAGGTTCGGAAGCAACCACGCTGAATACCCATGTCACCGGTAGCGGCACGGCAAACGACCCGTACAAGTTCACCGACACGCCACCAGCGTCGGGCAATGACGTCCTGGAGGGCGGGTCCGGCAGAGACGGGATCTATGGCTTCGACGGCGACGACGTGATTCATGGCGGCGAAGGTGACGATGCCGGTGTGACGCAGGGTTATGTCGGAGTCTACTGGGAGGGCGGTCTCCACGGCGGCGACGGCGATGACGCCATCTACGGCGGCGGCGGGAAGGACGCCCTCTTCGGCGGCCACGACAAGGACAAGCTCTACGGCGGCGCCGATGCCGACACCTTCTTCTTCGAGGAGCTCAAGGACACTAGCCACAAGGCCAAGCACGCCGACAAGATCTTCGACTTCGACCGCAAGGAGGGCGACCTCATCGACCTCAGCGCGATCGACGCCAAGGCCAACAAGAACGGCGACCAGAAATTCAAATACATCGGCGATGACGACTTCACCAAAGCCGGCCAGGTGTCGTTCAAGAACGGCAAGGTGAAGCTCAACACCGACAACGACTCCAAGGCGGAGGCCGTCATCGTCGTCAACACCAACAAGATGACCGACGACGATTTCGTCCTCTGACGCTGCTCCTGGCGTACCCGAGCGGCCGGCGGCGAGCGCCGGCCGTCTCTGTTCCCTGTCCCTGACGACCTGCACGACGTGAATGGCCCGCGCCTGGAACCTCCCGCCCGTGACGGCGTTTAAGCCCCATCGAAATCACTGATGGAGGGCAACCAAACATGCTGTACTGGGCACTCGTCTTTCTGGTCGTGGCTCTGATCGCCGGAGCGCTCGGCTTCGGCGGCATCGCCGGGGCCAGCGCGGGCATCGCGCAGATCCTCTTCGTGGTGTTCCTGATCCTCCTGGTCGGCTCGCTGATCATGCATTTCATGCGTCGGGCCTAGACGGCGCTGAGAGGATCGATCGCAAAGGGTGGCGGGGCCAAAGTCCGGCCACCCTTTTTGTCATGCATTGTGTTCCTCGTTTGTTCCTGTAGACTGCGCCGCTCCCAAGAGTGGCGCCGACATGACCCGACGTTCCGGCAGTGCCGACCTTCCTCTCCATGGCGGGCGCGTGCCGCCTTGGCTTGGCGAGCGCATGACACGGCTGGGGGCGGTGATCGCCGAGGCGATCGTCCACGAATACGGCCGGGACGAGTTGCTCCGGCGCCTCGCCCACCCCTTCTGGTTCCAGTCCTTCGGCGCCGTCATGGGAATGGACTGGCACTCGTCCGGCATCACCACCAGCGTCGTCGGCGCGCTCAAACGCGGGCTCGCGCCCCGGGCCGGTGATCTCGGCCTCCATGTCTGCGGCGGCCGAGGTCGCCATTCGCGCAAGACGCCTGAGGAGCTGGTCGCCATCGGCGGGCGGACCGGGTTCGACGGCGCGGCCCTTGCCAGGGCGAGCCGGCTGGTGGCCAAGGTCGACAGCGCCGCCGTCCAGGACGGCTTTCAGCTCTATCTCCACGGCTTCATCGTCGCCGACGACGGCAAGTGGGTGGTGATCCAGCAGGGCATGAAGGGCGACGCCCGCCTCGCCCGCCGCTACCACTGGCTGTCCGAAGGGGTCACAGACTTCGTCGAGGCCCCGCACGCGGCAATCGAAGGCGTAACGCAGGGCAACATCGTCAACCTCACGGATCGCCGCGCCGCACCGTCGCGGCACGCGCAGCTCGGGCTCCTTGCCGGGATGGGGCCGGACGGGATCGCCCGCGAACTGGCGCGCATCGACCCGCCGGCCGGCAGCCCTGCCGTCACGCCGGGCGCGCAGCCCCTCCTCCCGCATCTGGTGTTGCCCGCCCATCACGATGTGCGCGCGGAGGATGTCGTCACCCGCCGCCTGCACGGCGCCCTCGCCGCCGCGGCCGACGGCGGCCCGGCGGACTTTGCCGAGCTCCTGCTCGTTCCCGGCGTTGGGGAGCGGACGGTGAGGGCACTGGCGATGGTCGCCGAGGTCGTGCACGGCACGCCCTGCCGGTTCAGCGATCCGGCCCGCTTCTCGCTCGCCCATGGCGGCAAGGACGGCCATCCCTTCCCGGTGCCGCTGACGGTCTATGACGAGACGATCCGGGTGCTCAAGTCGGCGGTGACCAAGGCGCGGCTCGGACGCGACGAGGCGCTTGGCGCGATCCGCCGGCTCGACGACCAGGCCCGCCAACTCGAGCGCGACGCCACCGGCCCGACCGTACCGGCGTTCATCGCCGCAGAACGGGCAGCATCGTACCGCTATGGCGGGCGCACGGTATTCGGCGAGGCGGAACCACCGCCGGTCAGAAGTGCTCCCCAGCCCGAAACGGGCCGTGGCGAGTCGAGGCCGCCACCAGGTAGGCGGTCGACCAGCCGATCAACAGGAAGCCGTTGATGCCCTCGAGGCCGCACAGCAGCTGCCAGCGGTCCGGCGGCACGATGTCGCCATAACCGAGGGTCGAGAAGGTGACGGTCGAGAAGTAGAGGGCGTCGGGGAAGGTGTCCGTGACGCCGATCGCAAGGTATGCGACCGCCCAGGTCCAGACCTCGATGGTCATGATGAAGAAGAGCCCGAAAACGGCCGGCACCATGGTCAGTGTCCGGCCGACGGCGTGGTGGAAGAGGCGCCAGCGCTCGATCGTGTTGGCGACGACTCGGGTCAGCACGATAAGGCCCAGGGTGTGAACGATGACCGTCGCGCCAATCAGCGCCGTGCCCAAGACCAGGTTCGCGCCCACGCCTTCTCCTCCCTTCAATCGAGAAGGCCTGAGCCAAGCTTGAAACGCGGCGCGACTCCTTGACCTAGATCACTATGCGTGAGGGTCAGCCGGCGGCGCGCGGCGCGTAGTCGGCGGCATCGACACGCGCCGGGCGCCCGGGCAGGTCGAGGGCCGCGACCCGCGCCGGAGTCTCGGCGATGACCTTGCCCCGGCGAATCACGGCAAGGCGCGTCGCCTTGAGGCGGATCGCCTCGATCGGATCCGCCGCCTGGAGGAGCACCATGTCGGCGTTGTTACCGGGGGCGATGCCGTAGCCGTCGAGATGCATGATCCTGGCCGGCGCCTCGGTGACCGCAGCGAAGGCGTAGCGCATGTCGTCGCGTCCGGTCATGTGGGCGACGTGAAGGCCCATCGAGGCGACCTCGAGCATGTCTCCCTGTCCGAGCGAGTACCAGGGGTCCATCACGCAGTCGTGGCCGAAGGCGACGGTGATGCCGTGGCGCCGCAGCTCCGGAACCCGGGTCTGCCCGCGGCGCTTCGGATAGGTGTCGTGGCGGCCCTGGATGACGATGTTGATGAGCGGGTTGGCGATCGCCGACACCCCTGCCTCGGCCATCAGCGGCAGGAGCTTAGAGACATAGTAGTTGTCCATCGAGTGCATCGAGGTGAGATGCGAGCCGGCGACGCGACCGCCGAGGCCGAGGCGCTGGGTCTCGGAAGCGAGCGTCTCGACATGGCGGGACATCGGGTCGTCGGTCTCGTCGCAATGGAGATCGACGAGCAGGCCGCGCCTGGCGGCGATCTCGCAGAGCGCCGTCACGCTCCGCCCCCCGTCTGCCATGGTGCGCTCGAAATGCGGGATGCCGCCGACGATGTCGACGCCGAGATCGAGCGCCCGGTCGAGGTTCTGCGCGGCGGTCGGCGAGCGGAAATAGCCATCCTGCGGGAAGGCGACGAGCTGAAGGTCGAGCCAGGGGGCGACGGTCTTCCTGACGTCGAGCAGCGCCTCGACCGCGAGCAGCCGGTCATCGCAGACATCGACGTGGGTGCGGATCGCAAGGAGGCCCTGGCTGACCGCGAGGTCGATGTAGCGGAGCGCCCGCTCCTTCACCGCCTCATGGGTGAGCAGCGGCTTGAGCTCGCCCCAAAGGGCGATGCCCTCAAGGAGGGTCCCGGACTGGTTGAGCCGCGGCAGGCCGAGCGATAGCGTCGCGTCCATGTGGAAGTGGCAATCGACGAAGGGCGGCGATACCAGCCGGCCGCCGGCGTCGATGACGCGACCCGCCTCACCGGCGATGCCCGGCTCCACAGCGGCGATCTTGCCGCCGGCACAGGCGATGTCGAGGCCGGTGCGGCCGTCGGGCAGGGTGGCGTTCTTGACGAGGAGATCGATGGACATCGTCGGGGACTCCGGCAGAGACTTATCGCGTCCCCTTGAACCAGGGGATCAGCATGGCGCGAGGATAGTCGGCCTTCCGGGCGACGACCACCAACGCGACGATGGCGAACAGGTAGGGCAGCATCAGGAAGACCTGGCTCGGCAGGAAGGCGCCGACCTGGGTCTGGAGCCGGACCTGGAAGGCATCGAAGGCGCCGAAGAGCAGCGCGCCGAGCAGCGCCTTGCCGGGCCGCCACGAGGCGAACACGGTGAGCGCGATGCAGATCCAGCCGCGGCCGTTGACCATGCCGAAGAAGAAGGCGTCGAAGGCCGACATGGTGAGGAAGGCGCCGCCGAGGGCCATCAGCGCCGAGCCGGCGACCACCGCGCCGGTACGAAGGGCATAGACCGAGAGGCCTTGCGCGTCGACCGAATCGGGATTGTCGCCGACGGCGCGGAGGGCGAGGCCGACCGGGGTGCGGTAGAGCAGCCAGGCGACCACCGCAACCAACGCGAAGGCGAGGTAAGTCAGCGCGGTCTGGGTGAACAACGCCGGCCCGATGAACGGCAGGTCGGACAGGCCCGGGATGTCGAGCGGCCGGAACGGCTCGATCCGAGGCGGCGTCGATACGTCAGGCAATGCCGTGCGGTAGACGAAGTAACTGAGGCTGGTGGCGAGCAGCGTGATGCCGATGCCGGAGACGTGCTGCGACAGGCCGAGCGGCACGGTCAGGGCCGCGTGGAGCAGGCCGAACACCGCCCCGACGAGGAGCACCACGAGCAGCGCCGGCCACAGGCCGAGGCCAAGCCACACCGCCATCCACCCGGCCATCGCGCCGGCGGTGAAGATGCCCTCGATGCCGAGATTGAGGACGCCGGCGCGCTCGCAGATCAACGCGCCCAGCACGCCGAAGATCAGCGGCGTGGCAATGCGGATCGAGGCCGCCCAGAAATTCGCCGAGGCGAGGATGTCGAGGACGTCCATGGCTTCAGCTCCCCGCCTGCGCCGGCCGTCCGGCGAAGCGCAGCCGGAAGCGGGTGAAGAAGCCGCCGACCAGCACGCAGAGCAGCGACAGCGCAACCACGAGGTCGGCGATGTAGCTGGCCACGCCAAGGCCGCGGCTCATCGAATCGGCGCCGACGAAGACCGCGGCGATGAACAGCGCCGCGGCGACGACGCCGAGCGGCGAGAGGCCGGCGAGCATCGCCACGACGATGCCGGCATAGCCGAAGCCGGGCGAGAGATCGTTGGTGAGGTAGCCCTTGAGCCCGGCCACCTCGCCAACCCCTGCGAGCCCGGCCAGCGCCCCCGAGAGCAGAGCGACGCGGACCACGGTCGCAGTCACCGGAATGCCGGCATAGCGGGCGGCCGGGGCGTTCTCGCCGACGGCGCGGATCTCCATGCCCCACACCGTCCGCCGCATCATCACCCAGACCGCCGCGACGGCGACGAGGCCGACGATCAGGCCGGAGTGAACCCGCATCCGCGGAATCAGCGTCGGCAGCGCGGCTGCGTCGGTGATCGGTGCGGACTGCGGCCAGCCGAGACTCATGGGGTCCTTGAGCGGCCCCTCGAGCATCATCTGCACGAACAGCAGCATGACAAAGTTGAGGAGCAGCGTGGTCACCACCTCGTCGGCGCCGAAGCGGAGCTTGAGCAGCGCCGGCCCGAGGAAGAACAGGGCTCCGGCGATGGCTCCGGCCAGCAGCACCAGCGGGATCATGAGCCAGGGCGGCGCGTCGATCGCCCCGGTGCCGACGGCAACGGCGGCGAGCGCCCCGGCGTAGAGCTGGCCCTCGCCGCCAATGTTCCACAGCCGAGCCCGGAACGCCACCGCCGCCGCGAGCCCTGTGAGGATCAAGGGCGTGGTGCGGGTCAGCGTCTCGGAGAAGGCGAAGAGCGAGCCGAAGGCGCCGGTGACCATGTAGCCGTAGGCGTCGATCGGATTCGCGCCGGCAAGGGCGATGGGGATGGCCGCGAGCGCCAGCGCCGCTATGCCGGCGAACACCGGGGCGGCGATCGTGAGCGCTTTCGAGGGCGACGGCCGCGGCTCGATGACAATCATGCCGCCTTCTCCTCGGCATGGCCGGCCATCATCAGGCCAAGGGTGCCGCGGTCGAGCCCTTCCGCCGGCAGCGCCTCGGACAGCCGGCCGGCATAGATGACGCTGATGCGGTCGGAGAGCATCATCAGCTCGTCAAGGTCCTCCGAGATCAGGAGCACGCCAGCGCCGCGCTCGCGGGCGGCGAGCAGGCGGCGATGGACCTCGGTCTGGGCACCAATGTCGAGGCCGCGCGTCGGCTGGTTGGCGAGCACCAGCCGCGGCTCGCGGTCGAGCACGCGGGCAAGGATCAGCTTCTGGATGTTGCCGCCGGAGAGGAGCCGTGCCGGCGCCTCGGGACCCTGGCAGCGGACGTCGTAGTCGCGGATCGCCTGTTCCGCACGAGCGCGGATCGCGCCGAAGCGGAGGAAGCCGCCCCGCTGAAAGCGCGGCTCGCGGATCTCTTCGAGCGCGACATTCTCGGCGACGGTCATGGCGCCGACGACGCCATCATGGTGCCGGTCCTCGGGAATGCGGGCGACGCCGGCCCTTGAGAAGCTGCGCGGATCGTGGCCGCGAACCTCGGCGCCGAACAGGCGCATGGCGCCAGATGCCGGCCGGGCCAGCCCCGCCGCAAGCGCGGCGAGCGCCGCCTGGCCGTTGCCGGAGACGCCGGCGATGCCGACGATCTCGCCCTCGGCGATGGCGAGCGAGGCGTCCTCGAGTCCGCGGCGGTGACCGCCACCGACGCTGACCCGATCAAGTTCGAACAGCGGACGGCCGCGCTCGCGCGGAGTCCGCCGGCTCGCCGGCACGTCGCGGCCGACCATCATCTCGGCGATGCCGCGCCGGTCGGCCCCCGCGGTCGCCATCTCGCCGACCTTCCGGCCGCCGCGCAGCACGGCAATCCGGTTGGAGACCGCCAGCACCTCGCCGAGCTTGTGGGAGATGAAGATCACCGCCAGCCCGCCGGCGGCGAGGGCGCGGATGGTGGCAAAGAGCCCGTCGGCCTCGGCTGGCGTCAGCACGGCGGTCGGCTCGTCGAGGACGAGAATGCGGGCGTCGCGATAGAGGGCCTTGAGGATTTCGACCCGCTGACGCTCGCCCACCGTCAGCCGCGAGACCTGAACGTCGAGATCGACGGCGAGGCCGGACTCCCGCATCACCGCGCCGACCTTCTTCCGCGCCGCGCCGGTGCGCCGGCTGAGACGGAGGACCGGCTCGGTGCCGAGCATGATGTTCTCGAGGCCAGTCAGGTTCTCGGCGAGCGTGAAGTGCTGGTGGACCATGCCGATGCCGGCGGCGAGAGCGGCATGAGGCGAGCCGGGCGGCAGCGGGCGGAGCGTCCCGTCCTCCCCGGCCACCGATACCTCCCCCGAATTAGCGACGTAGTGGCCGAAGAGGATGTTCATCAGGGTGGTCTTGCCGGCGCCATTCTCGCCCAGCAGCGCCAGCACCTCGCCACGGTGGAGATCGAGGTCGACGCCGTCGTTGGCCACCAGCGGGCCGAAGCGCTTGGTGATGCCGGACAGGCGAAGGACGAGGTCAGGCAAGGGAGACCTCGATCCGCATGGCTGCGTGCTTCGAGGCTCGCGCTCCGCGCTCACGCCTCAGCATGGCGAGGAGGGGCGGGAACGAGAAGAAGCGCCAAAAGCGAGGGCGGAGTGGCAACACACCTACTCCGCCATCCTGAGGTGCCCGGCCGCGATGCGGCCGGGCCTCGAAGGACGCGAAGCCGTTCATCCGAGAACGGCCTACATCGTCGACTTGGGCTCCTCGTCATTGATCTCGACGGTGAAGCTGCCGTCTTTGATCTCGGCCTCCTTGGCCTTGACCTTCTCGACCACAGCGGCATCGACCAGGCTCTCGTCGAAGACGATCGACCCGCCACCGACGCCCATGAAGCTGTACTTGCCGTAGTCGTCGCCCTTGTAGCTGCCGTCGAGCACGGCGGCGATCGCGGTGTCGACGGTCGGCTCCATGTGCCAGAGGGCGCTGGCGAGGATCGTCCCGGGATAGTCGGCCGACGTGTCGATGACGTTGCCGATCGCCTTGATGCCGCGCTCCTTGGCGGCGTCGGAGACGCCGAAGCGCTCGGCATACATGACGTCGGCGCCGGCATCGATCATGGCGAAGGCTGCTTCCTTGGCCTTGGGCGGGTCGTACCAAGAGTTGATGAAGGTGACGAGGAACTTGACGTCGGGATTGACCGACAGCGCACCCGCCATGAAGGCGTTCATCAGCCGGTTGACCTCGGGAATGGCGTAGCCGCCGACCATGCCGATGACGTTGGACTTGGTGGACGCGCCGGCGATCATGCCGGTGAGGTAGCTCGGCTCATGGATGAAGTTGTCGAAGACGGAGAAGTTGGGGTCCTGCGGCTGGAACGAGGAGCCCATGACGAAGGCGACCTCGGGATAGTCGGCCGCGACCTTGCGCGCCGCCTGCTCGACGCCGAAGACCTCGCCAAAGACCATGTCATTGCCCTGCTCGGCATATTCGCGCATGACGCGCTCATAGTCGGTATTGGCGACGTTCTCGGAGTAGACATACGTGATGTCGCCGCGCTCCTGGGCCGCATTGAGTGCCTTGTGGATGCGGCTCACCCACTGCTGCTCGACCGGAACGGTATAGATGGCGGCGACCTTGATCGGCTTCGACTTCTCCGCGCTCGCCGGCGCGACGAATGCAGCTGCGGCCATGCCGGCGACTGCCACGGCCATCGCCGCGCGCCGGGTAACGGAACCCCATTTCGACATGTTCGACACTCCCCTGACTGACAATTCCCCCGAAGCCGGACGCGGCTTCCGATCCCGGAGCCAAGCAAGGACGGGACCATCACAATGCCCGAACCCTAGCCACTTTGCCGGCTTGCAGCAATTTGAAGCACTGCAAAACTGTGGGCATTTCGAAAAGGAGGCGGGGCCATGCGCAGAATCCTGGTGATCGGCATCGGCGCCGGCGACCCGCGCCACATGACCGTGGAGGCGATCGAGGCGCTCAACGCCGCCGACGCCCTGTTCCTGCTCGACAAGGGCGGGGCGAAAGCCGACCTGATGCAGGTGCGCGAGGCGATCTGCGACCGCTTCCTGACCAACCCGGCCTGCCGGAGGGTGATAGCGCCCAGTCCGCCCCGGGATGCCGGCGGCGACTACCGCGCCGGGGTGGATGCCTGGCACGCGGAGAAGGCGGCGCTATACGGAGCGATGATCCGTGACGAACTCGGGCCGGAGGAAACCGGCGCGATCCTGGTATGGGGGGACCCCGCCCTCTACGACAGCACGTTGCGCATCCTCGACGCCATCCGCGCCGCCGGCACGGTCTCCTTCGAGACGCGGGTCATCCCGGGCATCAGCGCCGCCCAGGCCCTGGCCGCCGCCCACGGTATCCCGCTCAACCGCATCGGCGTGCCGGTCCACTTCACCACCGGGCGGAAGATCCGGGAGGCGATGCCGCCCGCCGACAGTGTGGTGTTCCTCGATTCGGGCGAAGCGCTGGCGGAGATTGCCGCCGACGGCCTCGACGTCTTCTGGGGCGCCTATCTCGGCACGCCGGACGAAGTGCTCGTGGCCGGCGCCCTTGCCGACGTCCGCGACACGATCCTCCGGATCCGCGCCGAGAAGCGCGCGGCGAAGGGCTGGATCATGGACATCTACCTGCTGCGTCGCCGGGAGGACCCGGCCGAGGCTCAGCCGTCCAAAAGCATCGCCCGGAGCGGCTCGTAGAGCGCCGGGGTTGCCGCCAGCACGGCATTGCCCTCGGTCATCACGGCCTTGCCGGCAAGGAAATCGCTGACCCTACCGCCGGCCTCGGCGACGATGGCGAGGCCACCCGCCACGTCCCAAAGGTTGATGTGACGGTAGTAGGCGGCATCGAGCCGGCCCGCGGCGACGAGGGCAAAGTCGAGGGCGCCCGAACCGAAGGTGCGGCAGTCGACCCCGGCCTTCAGCATCGCCGCCATGTCCCGCACATAGGGCTCGAGCGGCAGGCGATGGGCGAAGCCGGTCCCGAGGCTCGAGTCGGCAATGTCGGTGACGGCGCTGACGGCGATCCGCTCACCATTGAGGAAGGCGCCGCCGCCGGCGTGGGCGGAGAACAGCTCGTCGGTGACGGGATTGTAGAGGAAGCCGGCCATGGCCTTGCCGTCAGCGATGAGACCTAGCGAGACGCACCAGTGCCCGACCCCGCGAAGGAAATTGGCGGTGCCGTCGATCGGATCGATCACCCAGAGCAGCGGGCCCCGCTGGCGGAGGCCGCCCTCCTCACCGAGGATGGAATCGTCCGAGAAGGCCGCGGACATCCGCTCGACGATCAGGTCCTCGGTCTTCTTGTCGGCGACCGATACGAAATCCTGGAGACCCTTCCGCTCGACGGTGAGCTTGCCGCGGCCACGAAAGTAGTCGAGCGCGAGCACACCGGCCTCGCGCGTGATCTCCAGCCCGGCGCGATAGCGCGAGCGCAGGTCCTGTTCGTCCAAGGTGGCACCTCGAATGGGGAGACGGGGCTGACGCTCCGCGATAGACCACCGCCATAGCGGGAAGTCAAACCGGGTGCCGGCGCCCAGGCCGCAGTTCCGCCCCGCCGCGGAGTTGCCTAGAGTGGGCCGGGAAGCGAGCCGGAAAGAGGGGCAACCAACCATGGCCGACAGCATCTGGCGGGGCGTCCACGCCGCCATCACCACCAAGCTCGACGAGGACGAGAACATCGACCTCGACGCGGTCCGCGCCGACGTGCGCTTCCAGATCGAAAGCGGGGTCGACGCCGTGGTCTGCTGCGGCTCGCTCGGCGAAGCCTCGACGCTGACCATGGACGAGAAGACCACGATCGCCGCTGCGGCCAAGGAGGCGGCGAGCGGCGAGGCGCCTGTCATCCTCACCATCGCCGAGGATTCGACCCGGGCGGCAGTGCGCCTCGCCGAGCGGGCGGCGGAGCTCGACCTTGCCGGGCTGATGGTGCTGCCGGCGATGCGCTACGTCTCGGCGCCGCACGAGACGATCCGGCATTTCCGCACGCTGGCGGCGGCGACCGACCTGCCGATCATGGTCTACAACAACCCGGTCGCCTACACGGTCGATATCAGCCCGGCGATGTTCGCCGAACTCGCCGACGAGCCCAATTTCGTGGCGATGAAGGAGTCCTCCGGCGACGTGCGCCGCATCACCGACATCCTCAACCTCGTCGGCGACCGCTATGCGATCTTCACCGGCGTCGACGACCTCGCGCTCGAAAGCCTGATGCTGGGCGCGGTCGGCTGGGTGGCGGGGCTGGTCTGCGCCTTCCCGCGCGAGACGGTGGCGATCTACCGCCTCGCCAGCCACGGCCGCTACGAGGAGGCGCGCGAGATCTACCGCTGGTTCATGCCCCTCCTCCACCTCGACGTTTCCCACCGCTTCGTCCAGAACATCAAGGTGGTGGAGGAGATGGTGCGCGGCACCTCGCCGGTGGTGCGGGCGCCGCGCCTGGCGCTCGACGGCGAGGAGCTGGAGCGGGTCCGGCAGATCGTCGTTGCCGCGCTCGAAACCCAACCGGACCTCGCCCGCTACGGCCTGTGACCGCCTACCCCGCGATGGCCGTTCCCGGCGCTGGCGGCGAGCCGACCCGACTGACGCCGGACCAGTCGACGCGGCGAGTGGCGAAGAGGAGGCCCGAGAGGGTGACGAAGCCGATCACCGAGCCGACCAGCAGGGCCAGGTCCTCAAGGCGGAGGATGGCGTAGAGGAGCGCGAAGGTGGCCGCGAAGGCCACCGCCGCGATCCCTGCCCGCACGGCACTCTGGAGCACCGTGCCGACGAAGCCCGAGACCACCAGTGTCGTCGCAGCCGCAGCGACGAGATAGGCGGCGCCGAAGCCGATCCGTTCCGACAAGGCCAGCAGCAGCACGAAGAACATCACCAGCACCAGCCCGACCAGGCAATACTGGACGATGTGGATGCGGTGCGGCGACAGCGTCTCGAGAACAAATACGGTGAGGAACGTGACGCCGATGAACATCAGGCCGTATTTCAGCGAGCGCTCGACGAGGGCGTAGAAATCGACCGGCTCGACGAAGCCGGCGCCGACCATCTCGCTGCCGAAGCGGTCGTAGCCGTCGCGCTCCAGCACCCAGCTCTGCGGCGCCGGCCGGGCGAGATAGGGCACGCGCCAGGTGGCGGTGAAGCCGTCCGGCGTGACCGTCCGCTCCGATGGCAACATGCCGATGGCGAAGTTGGGGTGCGGCCAGTCCGACGCCATCGTCACCTCCGACTGCCGGCCGACCGGCGCGACGCGGATCGAATCGGTGCCGCGGAGACGGAGGTCGAGAGCGAAGTCGAAGGCGGCGAGCGGGCCGGTCGTGGCGAGCGGGGCATGGATGCCCGGGCCGATCCGGACGCTGCCGCCGCCGATCATCGGGTAGGTGCCGTCGCGGGTCGCGCCGGGCTCGAAGCCGAGCGCCGCGCCGCCGGCGGTGAGGTCGGCGTCCTCGATGCCGGTGAGATCGCCGACGGCGACCGAGACAAAGGCCTCATCCCACAGCACCGACGTCATGTCGGAGCCGAACAGGCCGGGATCGATCGCGCCGAAGCGGCCCTCGGTGACGAGTTGGGCGGCGTAGACCGGCACCTCGTAGACCGAGACATTCCGCGCCTCGGTGGTGGATTCGACGCTGGTCACCATCGTCTCGGGCAGGACGACGAGGTGACGCCGGACGATGGTGGTGGCGGATCCCTCGCCGGCCTCGCGTGCAAGGTAGGGGACCACGAGAAGCGGCCCGTAGACGGCCTGCGGCCGCCCCCACTCCTGGCCGATCGCATCGGCGACCTCGTCGCGGCGCGACTCGCGCTCGGAGGTGAGCGCAAGCACCATCCATAGCGGGATCATCAGCAGCACGGTGATCAGGCCGGTCAGGAAGAACTTGGCGGCCGGGCTCCGCACCAGGCCCGGTGGCAGCCCATGGGCAGGCGGCGCCGGCCGAGCGGCGGCAGTGTTGGCATCGGTCATCGTCCCCTCCGTCTCCCGACAAATTCGTCGAGGCGAGGGGATGCTCGGCGGCAATTCCGGCGTGCAGCCGGAGAGGACGGGGCAGAACGGTGGCGGAGCCGGGGTCTTTTCGGGGAGGGCGGCGTGCCGTCCTGGAGGGTGGACTCTTTGCAAGATGACCGCCACGGTGGTCGACGCACCCGAACAGCCGGCTGTCCGCCTTGCACGAAGAGATCCGCCTCCAAAGCAATCCTGACACGCAGCACATCCGATACCGGCGAGACATCGACGGCCTGCGAGCGCTTGCCGTATCTGCCGTCATCCTCTTTCATGTCGACGAACGATTGCTCCCGGGTGGCTTCGCCGGCGTAGACATTTTCTTCGTCATCTCCGGCTTCCTGATCACCGGCAATCTCGTGGAGGTCCATGAGGCCAGCCGCCTGTCGCTCGCCGAATTCTATCGGCGTCGCATGAAGCGCATCCTGCCAGCGCTCGCGGTGGTGGTGCTGGCGACGCTCGCTGCCGGAGTTCTCATCCTACTGCCGGAGGATCTGGTGGCACTGGCGCATTCGGCGCTGGCATCGATGACCTTCGTGGCCAACGTCTTCTTCGACCAGACCCTCGACACGAGCTACTTCGCGGCCGCCAGCAACCAGGTCCCGCTTCTTCACATCTGGTCGCTGGGCGTGGAAGAACAGTTCTACATGGTTTGGCCGCTTGCGCTCGCCATGTCGCTCAGCGTCCTTCCCGGATGGCGCCAACGCCTTGCGCTGATTCTGCTGGTCACATGCGCCTCATTCGTGTTCGCCGAGGTCATGCTCGGCAGCGACGCAAGCTACGCTTATTATCGGATGCCACCACGCGTCGGCGAACTGCTGCTCGGCGCCGCAGCTTTCCTCGCTTGCCGCCCGGGAGGCGACTTTCTCACTTCTCCGGCACTCCGAAACGCCGTCGGCCTGATGGCGCTGCTTGTCATCATCGCGAGCCTCATCCTCGTTTCCGGTGACTACGGGTTTCCGGGACTCAGTGCGATCCCCGCGACACTGGCAACGGCCGTCCTGATCTGGGCAGGAGCCCGCGGACAGCCCTGGACGAGCAGTCTGCTCTCGCTCAGACCCGTTGTCTGGATAGGGCTCGCGTCCTACTCGCTCTACCTCTGGCATTGGCCGATACTCGCCTATGTCCGGTATGTCTTCGGCGAGGTCACACCGGCGTCGGCGCTCCTCAGCGTCGGCGCCACTGGCTTACTCGCCGCGCTCACCCTGCGATATGTGGAACAACCCGCGCGAGCCGTCTCCTGGCGCCTCGGCAAGATCGCTGTCGCCTATCTCGCCGCGCCTCTGGTGGCAGTCGCCCTCGCGGTCTTGTGGATCGGAGCCACGGACGGCGCTGGCACGCTCGATCACGCAGACCTGATGGCAATAAGGCGCCTTGAGAGGCAGACCGCCAACACCTCGGATTTCAAGTATGTTTGTTCTGCCTGGCGTACCGAAGCGGCGAGCCTAGAAGATCGAAAGTGCGTTCTGGGCGGCAAGAGCAAGGATCAGATCGAGCCTCGCATACTGCTGTTCGGCGATTCGAACGCGGCGCACTATGTGGGCATCATTGGCGAGATCGCAAAGCGAAGCGACGTGGCGTTCCGAAACGTCACGACCCACGCTTGCCCTCCGCTACTCGAGCTGCCGAACGGTTACGGGTTTCCCGGCCATGAGGATGACTGTCGGCGATCACTGGAAGTGATCGCCGACTCCCTCACTCCCTACGAGCTCATCATCTTGAGCGGCCAGTGGGATATCTATGCTCGACGGCCTGATTTCTTTGGCCACCTCCAACAGACGGTGGAGACTTTGCGCAGACAGGGCCACCGGGTCGTGCTGCTCGGTCAGGTACCGCGTATGCCGGATTTTGACCGGCTCTGCTCTGCGAAGTCAGTCAAGCTCGGGTTCCTGGATTGCCGAGCCCGCGAGAGATATCAGCTCGCGCTTCCGCTCCCGTTCAATGAAGAACTCCGCAAGCTTGCCGCGAACACGCCGGGCGTGTTCTATCTCGACGTCACGCCAGACGTTTGCCCCGACGGCATGTGTTCGGGCTACCTCGGCAAACAACCGATCTACTACAACGGCGGGCACCTCAGCATGAAAGGCTCGTGGGCCGTTGGTCGTCGCCTAGTGGATCGCGTCGGTATCCCCGCGTTCTTCCGCACGGGCTACCTGGAGGACCAATCTCCCGGTTGAGGGAACCTCGCCGGCGTTTCAGCGCCGCTGCTTGCGGATCACCAGCTTGAGGCCGGACCACACCGCATCGACCGCCGCCACCTTGACGTCGACGAGGTCAAGGCCGAGCGCCTCGGCGCGGACCACGTCCTCGGTGACATCAGTCGGCACCTTTGCGGCCTTCTTCGGCCACGACACCCAGATCATGCCGTCGCGCTTCACGGCGTCCTGAAGCCGCGGCAGGCCGTCGGCCAGCTCGGCCCGGCTGACAGTGAAGGCATGGATCAGGTCGAACCGCGCCTTGCCCTCCGGCGCCCAGGCCGGCAGGCGGACCACCTCGGCAAAGGCGACGCTGCCCGGCAGCCAGTCGAGCTCCGGCGGCAGGGCAATGAAAGCGGCGACCATGCCAGGCTTGCAGCCGAGCTTGTCGGGGACCGGCTTGCCGGAATAGCCGGCGGGAAGGGTCGGGTCACCGACCAAAGTTTCACCTGTTATGACGGTGTCGTCTACCGGTAGGAGGGTACGCGCCTCTGACAGATCGAAACTACCCGCAAGGGCCAAGATCCCGCTTATTGAAAAGCCGATGTCGACCCTACCACTTATCCGATTGATCTGCCTGAAGAACGGTTCTATTCTACAATAAGGAGAAAATAGAGGAGTTGCTACTTTGTTTCATTGGCTTACCATCTCGCTCGCGTTTGTCGCGATGGGTTTGACCAGTGCCGCGTTTGGTCAGGATGGCGCGATTGCACAACGCCAGGTCTTGGCTGTCGATTGGCCCGCCGCGCGAGCAAAAGCCGAGGCCGATCTCGCATCTGACCCTGAGGGCATAACGGCTTTTAGGGCCGCAGTGCCAACGGGAGTAGAGTCAGTGACACTCCCGGTACTTGTTCCCGGCTCCGGTCCAGTGCGGGCCTCGCCACGCTTCCGGAGCCAGGAGACAGCCTACGCAGCCCTTTATCCCCTCCCTGCAGCAAAGCTCACAGTCCTTGGTTCTGCCATTGCCATCGTACTTTCTCCGGACGATTCCCTTGCGTCAGAAGTTGAGCGTCTTCCTGTCAGCGAAGAGGGTGACTTCGACGTGTCTGAAGACGGCTCCGACCTGGCATTCACCATGTTCGGCGCGTCCTATGTCCTACGCATCAGCTGCGCCAACGCTGACGACTCGCGGTGCGCAGATAGAGTTTTTCTCGACAAAGTAAAGCAGTCTTTGCTTGTATTGGGAGGTTCACAATGAAGTTCTCAACCGCTGTCTTGGGTCTCGTCGTAGTGTTTTCACCTTGTTTCGCTGCGGCCGCCGACTTTAAATATTTTTCTCCCGGCGATTTGGAGCCGAATAGCGGTGCAGGCTACAAGAATTCGACGATATATTTTCCTGATATTCGTTTTCCTCTGGAACAGGGCCCCGCCTATCTTAACTCACAAGTCTATCGCCCGGGTGGCTCTCACAAAATTGGAAGTCAGTGCGACAATTCAAACTATGAATACCCTTGGCGTGACAACTACTGCGAGACTCGGGGTTGGTCTATGCCTCTTTGCCCTGCCGGAAAGGGCCATCAGGGCCAGGATATTCGCCCGTCTAAATGTAAAGCCGATCTATATTGGGCGGTGGCGGTCGACGATGGCGTAGTTGCTAATATTGGTACATACAGCGTCACTCTTCAGACTCGGACGGGGACGTTGTATAGGTATCTACACTTAAATATGTCCGATCTGGCCGTAGATGAACTTGATCGAGTTACCAAAGGTCAACGTATTGGTAAAGTTTCTAATTGGTTTGGAGACACAAAAACTACTATACATTTACATTTTGATGTCAAAGATACGCTAATTTACAAAGGAAAACGGCAGATTTTGTACGTTTCTCCGTATACTAGTCTGATTAATTCATACACTAAACTCATTGGAGACTAATTTATTAGTTTATGGTGTCGCTTAAACATATGATATTGTGACAAAGCGCACAGGAGGGCGGCATGACTGCATGGAAGCTTCAGTTTTATTTGTGGCTCTTATCGTTGTCGCTTTCACTAGGGTCACCCGCGATGACAGAAGAGGTGTTCGTTCGCGTCGAGAGCGACGGACTCTCCTCTGATACATACAAAATGTACGATGAGAGCCATGCTTTGATCATTGGCGTTGCTGACTACGAGAACCCTAGCTGGCCCCACCTCAGCGCCGTGAAGGCCGAGGTGGATATGGTAAGGACGGAGCTCGAGCGACAAAATATTGACACCAGCACCGTACTCAATCCGAGTTCCTCTGAGCTATTGACGACAATAAAGCAATTTCTGCTGAAAAAACGCAAACGGAATTCTAGACTAATTGTGTATTTTGCCGGACACGGGTATTCTGACTCTCAGCTGACAGGCTATATCCTGGGCAGGGACGCTCCCCCGGAAGAAGATGATGACTTTATTTCGACCGTACTCAGCATGGAAGACGTCTCTGCCTGGGCGCGAAAATCCAAGGTAAAGCATATCTTGTTGGTATTTAATAGCTGCTTTTCTGGCGCAATTTTTGCTAGTCGAAGTAAGAGTGATGGACCTTTACCTAGGCTTTTTCTAAACGACCTTGATCGTGATGGCAGGGCCGTCATAACCGCGGGTAATGAGACGGATCAAGTTCCTGACAATCTTGTCTTCGCCCAAGCTTTTGTGTCGGGTTTACAGGGGGATGCCGATCGAAACGGCGATGGCGTTGTAACGGGGCGAGAACTGGGGAGTTGGGTTCGCGACGTGATTTTTGAAAGCCCTGGAAATAATCAAACACCCTTTGTGGGAGATTTGGGTCTTATTTATCGTGCTGGAGATATCTTGTTTCCTACTGGTACCGTGCGGGACGAACACGTCTTGCCGGTCGCGTTGAATCCGGATGGGAGAAGTGGGCCGCGGGTCGCCGCCCTAAGAAGTCTTGGTAGTGCCTACGACTCCGAAGCATCGGTGTTTTCTGGCATTGATATTGTTTACTATAGTAAAATTGCGGATAGAGAGTCCGTGAGAAGCGCCTTAGACAACGCGGAAGTGACTTACACGGAGACGAGAGCGGGGCTTCCAGATAAGTTCAGAGTTAATGCGATTGCCTGCGGCCCTGACGTTCCCGTTGAAGCGATAACTAAGCTGGCGCTGACCTTGATCGAGCAGGGAGTGCCAATTCGTGGACTGATTCGCTTTCGAAGGCCGGCAGAAAAGCCGATGAGGCTTGAATTGCTCACATTGACAGAAAACGGCGCGGGGGAGGTGCCCCTCAGTAGCCCACAGCTCACTCGCGAGCAGCTTCGATCAATAACTGAGTGCCCATCATACTTGACAAACTAAATGTACTTTTGGCCGCGTCTGGGGCGACTCGGGCTCACACGGTTCGCTGGCACTCAATCCAGCGAGTAGAACGGGTTTGTTGTTGCCCAACTGGGCGGGCCTTCCATCCTTCGACGCGGCGTCCATCCTCGAAGGATAAGCTGTGAGGGCCGTCGATCAGTCTCTCCACATATTGAACGGACGTCCTCACGTCGATGAGCCACGTCTTCCGCCCCGCGGGGTAATCCATCTTACCCTTAATACACCCGCGCCTTGGGCTCGATGTACTGGACGTCGTTGGTGAGGGTGTAGGTGTGGACCGGGCGGTAGTCGAGCCGCACGGCGCGGCTGTCGATGTCGGTCCAGGCGAGGGTGTGCTTCATCCACTCCCTGTCGTCGCGGTCGGGATAGTCCTCCCGGGCGTGGGCGCCGCGCGACTCGGTGCGGTTGCCGGCCGAATCCATCGTCACCACCGCCTGGACGATCAGATTGTCGAATTCGAGCGTCTCGATGAGATCCGAATTCCAGATCAGGGAGCGGTCGGTGGTGCGGATGTCGTCGCTGCCGGCCCAGACTTTGTGGATGCGCTCATGGCCCTCGGCAAGCACGTCGCCGGTGCGGAACACGGCGCAGTTCTCCTGCATCACCTTCTGCATGCGGAGGCGCAGTTCGGCCGTGGGCGTGCCGCCGCTCGCATAGCGGAAGCGGTCGAGCCGGGCGACGGCATTCTCGCCGGCGCCCTTCGGCAGGTCGCGGTGCTTCTCGTTGGGCTCGATCGTGTCGCGCGCCCGCTGCGCCGCGGCGCGGCCGAAGACGACAAGGTCGATCAGCGAATTCGAGCCCAGCCGGTTTGCACCGTGTACCGAAACGCAGGCCGCCTCGCCGACGGCCATCAAG
>JAGRKZ010000164.1:3224-10673 GCA_020442065.1 Bauldia sp. | reverse complement strand
CCCGCACCCCGCGCACCAGCGCGCCTGAACCGCCCGGCCCACTTGAAACCAGCGCCTGCCCCTCGACCAGCGGCACGGCAAGCTTGACGCCTTCAACACCGTTGATCCGGTCGGCAACCGCTGCGTAGTCCGTCAGTTCGCCATCCACTGGCGAGACGATCAGGTGGCCGTTCAAACCCAGAATGCGGTCGAGCAGTTCAGCCCGAAAACCGTTCATCACCGCCATGACGATGATCAGCGTCGCAACACCCAGCATGATGCCGACGAAGGAAAAGCCGGATATGACGGAAATGAAGGTCTCCCGCCGCTTTGAACGCAGATACCGGCCCGCCAGCATCCACTCAAAGGCGGAGAACGCACCGGTCTTGCCCGGTGCCTCAAGCCGCTCGCCCAGCGATGCTTGCGTATCTGCTGTCATGCCGCGACAAACCGGTTGATGGCTTCCTCGACCGTCACCGTGTCGCGGCTGCCATCGGCGCGGTTCTTGATTTCGACCTTGCCTTCGGCGGCAGATCGCGGGCCTGCAATTACCTGAAAGGGAACTCCGATCAGATCGAAGGTCGCGAATTTGGCGCCTGCCCGGTTGTCCGTGTCGTCATAGAGGACATCCACGCCGGAAGCCGGAAGCGCGTTGTAGAGCTTCTCGCAAATCTCGTCGCAGGCCGCATCGCCCGGCTTCATGTTGATGAGCCCGACATGAAACGGTGCTACTGCCTCGGGCCATTTGATGCCGTCTTCATCGTGGAAAGCCTCGATGATCGCCGCCACGAGCCGCGTCGGGCCGATGCCGTAGGATCCCATGTGGACGGTATGTTCCTTGCCGTCTGGCCCCTGCACCCGCGCATTCATCGGCTCGGAATATTTGGTGCCGAAATAGAAGATATGACCAACCTCGATGCCACGGGCTGAAAGCCGGTCGGCTTCCGGCAAGGCGTTATAAGCCGCTTCATCGTGCATTTCGTCGGTTGCCGCATAGGGCGTGGTGAATTCCTCGACGATTTTGGCCATCGCCGCATCATCCCAGTAGTCGACCCCAGCATCGGGCGCGTTCATGGACAGATAGGTCCTGTCGCAGAACACCTCGCTTTCGCCGGTATCGGCCAGAATGATGAATTCGTGGGAAAGATCGCCGCCGATCGGTCCGGTATCGGCGCGCATCGGAATGGCCTTCAGTCCCAGGCGCTCGAAGGTGCGCAGGTAGGAAACGAACATGCGATGATAGGCGGCTCTCGCACCTTCCTGGTCGATATCGAAGGAATAGGCATCCTTCATCAGGAACTCGCGCCCGCGCATGATCCCGAAGCGCGGCCGCACCTCGTCCCGGAACTTCCATTGAATATGATAAAGGTTCAGCGGCAGCGCGCGATACGAACTGACATAGGCGCGGAAGATCTCGGTGACCATTTCCTCGTTGGTCGGCCCGTAGAGCATGTCACGCTCATGGCGATCCTCGATCCGAAGCATCTCCTTGCCGTAGTCGTCGTACCGCCCGCTCTCGCGCCACAGGTCAGCGGGCTGGATCGTCGGCATCAGGATCTCAATGGCGCCCGCGCGATTCTGCTCCTCGCGCACTATCTGCTCGATATTGGCGAGAACGCGCTTGCCGAGCGGCAGCCATGAATAGATGCCGGCGGCCTGTTGTCTGATCATGCCGGCGCGCAGCATCAGCCGATGCGAGACGATCTCTGCTTCTTTCGGCGTCTCACGAAGTGTGGGGAGGAAATAGCGGGAAAGGCGCATGGAGGAAGGGTTCTCTCCGGACGAAGGCGGCCAACAGCGGCGGCAGTCAATCGGCACGGCCATGAAAATACAAGCCCTTTTAAGCCTCGGTGCGCTCCGGCCGAACCCCTCCCGTCAGTGCGGTCGGCTTCCTCCCGAAGTGGCCCGACGCGAATCAGCGTCGACGTCGCCTGTCCAGTGCAAAAATTTTGAGCCGTCCACGCACAAAATGGTGACAAGCCGTGTGAGTTTCGCTAGGGTTTTTTGAAGAAGGAAATGGCGGGACCGGCCGGCAGAAAATGGCCCTCCGCCGTTTCCCGACAAAAAAGCATCGCGGTCTAAGTCTTGGGAGGAAGATCCCTTCGGGCGCGCCGTTCGGTCGCAGCCGCACTACCCTGAGGAAGGCCCAACTAGCCAGTTGGGTTTGGGTGTGAGGAAGGGTTAAGACGCGGAACTGATGGAGCAAGGCCGCAAGGCCTTGCTTTTTTTCATCCTACCGGTCTCTCACCCGCCCCGCCCTTCGAGCCAGTCGGCAATCTCCTTGACGCCGATACCGTAGTGGCCAAACAACATCCAGATCAGGAACGTGACGACGGCGGCGACGATGGTCGTGGCGATCGCCTTCTTCACGAGCCGCGGATTGGCCGGGGCGCTCCGCTCCGTTCCAAGGAGCACTTCCCCCTCCTCTTCCTGGGTGCGGACACCCCACGGCAGCACCGCGAACAGGACGATCCACCAGACCACGAAGAAGATGGCGATGATGCTGCCGATCGGCATGATGCGCCTAGGCCTCCTCGAGTTCGACCAGAGTGCCCAGAAAGTACTTTGGATGCAGGAACACGACCGGCTTCCCGTGCGCCCCGATCTTCGGTTCGCCACGCCCGATGATTCGCGCCCCGGTGCTCCTCAAACGCTCAACCGCCGCGCCGAGGTCCGCGACCTCGAAGCAGACGTGGTGAACGCCGCCTGCGGGGTTTCGTTCCAGGAAGGCCGCGATCGGTGAGTCCGCCCCGAGCGGTTCCATCAACTCGATCTTGCTGTTCGGCATGTCGACGAAGACGACCGTAACGCCATGCTCGCCGAGCGCGACCGGCGCCGACACCGTCGCGCCAAGGCTGTCGCGATAGACGGCTGCCGCGGCCTCGACATCCGGCACCGCGATCGCAACGTGATTGAGCCGGCCGATCATCGCTCCGTCATAGAACCGAGACGAGCACCGTGCAATTCGGCTTCTTGCCCCAGGCCGCTGCGACACCGGCACGCACGCCGCGCCGCACCGCTTCCCGGACCACCTCGGGATCGCGACGTCTCGGCCGTGGAATGGAGTCGATCGCTCCATCGACCGAGTCGCGAACGGCTTCGAGCAAAGGCCGTCCGTCGCGGTCGGCGATCGGCAGCCCCGTCAATTCCACCTCTGGATCGGCGAGCACGTCACCGCGACCGTCGAGCACCAGTGCGACCGAGACGTGCCCGGCGAAGGCAAGTCGTCGCCGTGCCGGGATCCCCATCGCCTCGAGATTGCCGATCAGAGTCCCGTCGCGGAAAAGCCTCCCGGTCTCGACTTCGTCGACGACTTCGGGATTGCCCGGTGCGAGCCGCAGCACATCGCCATTGCCGATGACCCGCACGTCCGGAACGCCCAACGCGCGGGCAAGCTCTGCGTGGGCGGCCAGATGCATCGCCTCGCCATGCACGGGAACGGCAATCCTCGGCCTGATCAAGCCGTACATCTCACGCATTTCGTCGCGGCGGGGATGCCCCGAGACGTGAACCAGCCGGTCGCTGTCGGTGATGATCCGCACGCCGCGCGAGACCAGTGTATTCATGATCCGGTTGACGGCCACTTCGTTGCCGGGGATCGTCCGCGACGAGAAGACCAGCGTGTCGCCGCGATCGAGCGTGACGAAGCGGTGTTCCTCGCTGGCGATGCGCGCCAGCGCCGCCCGGGGCTCACCCTGGCTGCCGGTCACCAGCGCCAGCACCTTGTGTCGCGGCAGGTGCTGGTAGGCTTCCTCCTCGAGAAATGGCGGAAGGCCTGCGAGCATGCCGAGTTCATCGGCGACGTCGAGCATCCGCCGGATTGCCCGGCCGATCACCACGACCTCTCGACCGGTCGCCATTGCCGCAAGCGCGATCGAGCGGAGGCGACTGACGTTGGAGGAGAAGGTGGTAAACGCGACCCGACCGCGCGCCGTCCGCACGACCTCGGTGATCTCCCGCGCCACCTCGGTTTCGCTCGGGCTTCGACCTTCACGCATGGCGTTGGTCGAATCCCCGACGAAGGCCAGTACGCCCTCCTCGCCGATCGCTCGCAGCCGCTCGGTGTCGGTCGGGGCGCCCAACACCGGCGTCGGATCGAGCTTCCAGTCGCCACTGTGAAGGACCGTCCCGAGCGGCGTCCGGATCGCCAGTGAATGGGATTCCGGCACCGAATGGGTGACGTTGATGTACTCAATGTCAAAGGGACCGACTTTGAACTGTTCGCCCGGCGTCACCAGCGTTATCGGGATCGGTTCCGCCCCCGGCTCGCTCGCCAGCTTCGCGCGGAGGAGATTGGCGGTGAAGGCGGTGGCGTAGACCGGCGCTCTCAGCCGCGGCCACAGATCGATCAGGGCGCCGAAGTGATCCTCGTGCGCGTGGGTGATCACGATGCCCGCGAGGCTGGCACGCTCCTCCTCTAGATAGGCGATATCGGGGAAGATTACGTCCGCCCCGGGCGCATCCTGGGCTTCGAAGGCGATCCCGAAGTCGACCGCAAGCCACGTCCGGTCGCGCCGCGGCCCCAGACCATAGAGGCCGAGATTCATGCCGATCTCGCCAACCCCGCCGAGCGGCAGGAACACCAGTTCGTCGCCCCGCCCCTTGCCGCTCATGCCCGCACCGTCGCGACGGCGCCGAAATGCACCTCACCCGACGCGATGGACCGCCGACTGCCGTCGGCCATCAGCACCACCAGCCGTCCGGTGTCATCAATGGTCTCGAAGCACCCGGACACCAGGTCGCCTCCCAGCCGGACGGCAACGCGTTCACCTATTCCCGCTGCCCGCTCAAGCCAGAGACGGCGGATTGCAGCGAACCCGTGTCCGCCGGCCCACACTCTTTCCAGGCCGGCCCAAGCATCGGCGAGCGCCGAGAGCAAGGTCGGCGCATCGACCGTCGAACCCAGTGCGCGCAGCGCCGTTGCCGGGTATGGCAGGCCGGTCGGCGCGTGAGCGACATTGACGCCGATGCCGATCGCCACGGCGAAGCGACTCTCGGCGAGCGCCTCGCCTTCAAGCAGGATGCCGGCGAGCTTGGCGCCATCGAGAAGAACGTCGTTGGGCCACTTCAAGCGCAACCTGTCGGCGCCCCCTGCCCCGCCGCCCTCCACTCCATCGACGGCGATGCGGAACGCCAGGGACGGCGCCACCGAGCGAAGCGCGTCGTCAAGCGCCAGTCCAGCGACGAACCCCAGCGAGGCGGCCGCGCTCGGCTCGAACGAACCGACCAGAAGCAAGCTTGCCGCCAGATTACCCGGCGGCGTCGCCCAGGCGCGTCCCCGTCGCCCGCGACCGGCAGTCTGGTGGGCGGTCACAAACCAGGCGCGCCCCGCATCGCCGCCGCGGGCCGCATCGAGCGCCTCGGCATTGGTCGAGCCGATCTCGGAAAAGGCCTTGAGCCGGTAGCCTGCCTGCTCTGCCTCGCGACCGAGGGCGAATTCCATGCCTCAGAAAAACGTCTTGGCCGCAGTCGCGGCGGCATTGCCCACCGGACCGGCGAACACGACGAAGAAGAGGGTGAAGAGACCTGACAGGCCCAGCACCACCCGGAGCTCCGGGGCCATCGGCTCGAAGCCGGGCGCCGGATCGTCGAAGTACATGATCTTGATGATGCGAAGATAGTAGTAGGCGCCGACGACGCTGGCGAGAACGCCGATAACCGAGAGCACGTAGAGCCCCGCCTGGATCGCCGCAAGGAAGACGTAGAACTTGGCGAAAAACCCGGCGAGCGGCGGAATCCCGGCGAGGGAGAACAGAATGATCGCCAGCACGAACGCCATCATCGGGTGGGTCTTGGAGAGGCCGGCAAGGTCGCCGATGTCCTCGACCATCCCCTCCCGCCGCCGCATCGCAAGGATGCAGGCGAAAGCGCCGAGGGTCATGGCCATGTAGATGACCAGATAGATGATGACGCCGCGCACCCCGGCCTCGGTACCTGCGGCAAGTCCCACCAGGGCGTAGCCCATGTGGCCAATCGACGAATAGGCCATCAGCCGCTTGATGTTGCGCTGACCGATCGCCGCGAACGCGCCGAGCACCATCGATGCGATCGAGACGAAGGTGAGGATCTGCTGCCAGTCCGGCGTGATCGAGGCGAAGGGGTCGGCCACCAGCCGGATGAACAGCGACATCGCCGCCACCTTGGGCGCCGCGGCAAAGAAGGCCGTCACGGGCGTCGGCGCGCCTTCATAGACGTCCGGCGTCCACATGTGGAACGGCACAGCCGAGACCTTGAAGGCAAGACCCGCAATCAGGAAGACAAGCCCGAAGATCATGCCGAGCGAGGCCTGCCCGCCACTCAGCGCATCGGCGATGCCGGCGAAGGTGGTATGGCCGGTGAAGCCATAAGTCAGGGAAGCGCCGTAGAGCAGCATGCCCGACGACAGTGCGCCGAGGACGAAGTATTTGAGGCCGGCTTCCGTGGAGCGCACCGAGTCCCGATTGATCGCGGCCAGCACGTAGAGCGGCAGCGACTGCAGCTCCAGGCCGAGGTAAAGCGCGATCAGGTCATCCGCAGAGACCATCATCAGCATGCCGAGGGTGGCGATCACGATCAGCAGCGGATACTCGAACCGCGCGAAGCCTTGGTCCCGGGCATAGCCGGTCGACATCACGATCGCGGCAATCGAGCCGATCAGCACGATGACCTTCATGAAGCGGGCAAACGGGTCGAGCACGAAGGCGTCGCTGAAGGTCGATCCGGCGGCCGGCGAGAAGAGAAGGATCAGCGTCGCCACGGCGAGCAATGCGACCGACAACGCCGTGACCAGTCCGGTCGAGCGCTCGCCGCCGAACGCGCCGACCAGCACCAGGACCAGTGCGCCGACCGCAAGGATGATCTCGGGCAGCGCTGGGACGAGGTCCGGAAGCATCATCATGGGGACACCGCCGCGAGTTTGCCGGCGGCCGAGAGCGCCGCCTGGTAGTTGGCGACGAGCTGGTCGACCGACGCAGCGGTCACGTCCATGATCGGGCCGGGGAAGAAGCCGAAAAGGATGGTGAGGATCACCAGCGGCGCAAGGATCAGCTGCTCGCGCCGTGACAGGTCGAGTATCGAGCGGAGGCTCCCTTTCTCGATTGGACCGAAGATGATCCGCCGATAGAGGTAGAGCGCATAGGCCGCCGAGAGGATGACGCCGGTGGTGGCGAAGAACACGACCCAGGTGTTGACGCGGAAGGTGCCGATCAGCGTCAGGAACTCACCGACGAAACCACTCGTCCCCGGCAGGCCGACGTTGGCCATGGTGAAGATGAGGAATACGGCCGCATAGAGCGGCATGCGGTTGGCGAGCCCGCCATAGGCGGCGATCTCGCGGGTATGCATCCGGTCGTAGATGACGCCGACACAGAGGAAGAGCGCCCCGGACACGATGCCGTGCGAGAGCATCTGGAAGATGCCGCCCTGAACGCCCTGGGCGGTCATGGCGAAGATGCCCATGGTGACGAAGCCCATGTGCGCGACCGACGAATA
>JAGRKZ010000164.1:0-3168 GCA_020442065.1 Bauldia sp. | reverse complement strand
TGATCGCCACCACCGACAGGGTGAACACCAGCGGCGCAAGCTCGGCGGAGGCGAGCGGGAACATCGGCAGCGAGAAGCGCAGGAACCCGTATCCGCCCATCTTGAGCAGGATCGCCGCGAGCACAACGGAGCCGGCCGTCGGTGCCTCGACGTGCGCATCCGGGAGCCAGGTGTGGACCGGCCACATCGGNNACATCGGCATCTTCACGGCGAAGCTCGCAAAGAAGGCGATCCACAGCCAGGTTTGCATCGAACCCGGGAAGCTGTGGGTCAGCAAGGCCGGGATCTCGGTAGTGCCGGCCTCCCAGTACATCGCCATGATGGCGAGCAGCATCAATACCGAGCCGAGCAGCGTGTAGAGGAAGAACTTGAAGCTCGCGTAGACGCGCCGCGGACCGCCCCAGATGCCGATGATGAGGAACATCGGGATGAGGCCACCTTCGAAGAAGACGTAGAAGAGCACGAGGTCGAGTGCGCAGAAAACGCCGATCATCAGCGTCTCGAGCACCAGGAACGCGACCATGTACTCCTTGAAGCGCTTCTCGACCGAGAGCCGGCTGGCAAGGATGCAGAGCGGCATGAGGAAGGTCGTGAGGATCACGAACAGCATCGAGATGCCGTCGACACCCATCTGGTAGGTGATCGAGCCGCCGAGCCACTCCGCCCGCTCCGTCATCTGGAAACCGGGGTCGGAGGGATCGAAATTGATCCAGATGAACAGCGACAGGACGAAGGTGACCGCCGTCGTCCACAGCGCGACGTTGAAGATGTTCCGACGCGCGATCGCATCGTCGCCGCGGATGATGAGCACCAGCAGCGCCCCCACCAGCGGCAGGAACGTGACAGTCGAGAGGATCGGCCATTCACTCATCGCTCGATCCTCACCCGGCGAACATCAGCCAGGTGACCAGCGCCGCGACGCCGATCAGCATGGCAAAGGCATAGTGGTAGAGATAGCCGGACTGGAGCCGGACAACTCGGTTGGTCACGTCGAGCACGCGCGCCGACACTCCATCCGGGCCGAAACCATCGATCAGCCAGCCGTCGCCGCGGTTCCAGAGGAACCGGCCCAGCCAGAACGTCGGCCGGACGAACAGCACGTCGTAGATCTCGTCGAAGTACCACTTGTTGAGCAGGAACTGGTACAGCCAGTCGTTGCGCTCGGCGAGGCGGCGCGGCGCGGTGGGATCGAGGATGTAGAACCAGTAGGCGATGGCGACGCCCACCACCATCATCACCGTGGGCAGCTGGGCCGCCCACTCGGGCACGTGATGCAGCTCCTCGATGATGTGGTTCGCCGCGCCGTTGACCACCGAGCCCTTCCAGAACTCGCCCATCGCCTCGCTGATGAACGTGCCGTGGAAGACGATGCCGGCAAACAATGCCCCGGCCGCGAGCACGTAGAGCGGGATCAGCATCACCTGCGGCGATTCATGGACGTGCTTGATCACCGCCGACGGGGCGCGGGTCTTGCCGTGGAAGGTCAGGAAGATCAGGCGCCACGAATAGAAGCTGGTCATCAGCGCCGCGACCACCGTCAGCACATAGCCGTAACCGGCGAGTGGATTGTGGGCCATGAAGGCGGATTCGATGATCGCGTCCTTGGAGTACCACCCGGCCGTGAACGGAAAGCCGGTCAGCGCCAGGGTGCCGATGATCATCATCCAGTACGTGACCGGGATCATCTTGCGGAGCCCGCCCATCTTCCGCATGTCCTGCTCACCCGAGACGGCGTGGATCACCGAGCCGGCGCCGAGGAAGAGCAGCGCCTTGAAGAAGGCGTGGGTGAACAGGTGGAACATGCCGACCTGATAGGCGCCGACGCCCATGGCCACGAACATGTAGCCGAGCTGCGAGCAGGTCGAATAGGCGATCACCCGCTTGATGTCGTTCTGGACGAGGCCGATCGTGGCGGCGAAGAACGCGGTGCTCGCCCCGATCAGCACCACGAAGGTGAGCGCGGTCTCGGACAATTCGAACAGCGGCGACAGCCGCGCGACCATGAACACCCCGGCGGTCACCATGGTCGCGGCATGGATGAGCGCCGAGACCGGGGTCGGGCCCTCCATGGCGTCGGGGAGCCAGGTGTGCAGGAAGAGCTGCGCCGACTTGCCCATCGCACCCATGAACAGGAGCAGGCAGACAACCGTCAGGGCGTCGAGGTCCCATGACAGGAAGTGCATCTTCTGTCCGACGATGCTCTCGGCATTGGCGAAGATCGTCTCGAACTCGACCGAGTTGAACAGCACGAACACCGCAAAGATGCCGAGGGCGAAGCCGAAGTCGCCGACGCGGTTGACCACAAAGGCCTTGATCGCGGCAGCATTGGCCGACGGCTTCTTGTACCAGAAACCGATCAGCAGGTAGGACGCGAGGCCCACCCCTTCCCAGCCGAAGAACATCTGGACGAGGTTGTCCGCCGTTACCAGCGCCAGCATGGCGAAGGTGAACAGCGAGAGGTACGCGAAGAACCGCGGCCGATGCGGATCGTGCGCCATGTAGCCGATCGAATAGATGTGCACCAACGACGACACCGTCGTCACCACCACCAGCATCACCACCGTCAAGGTGTCGACGCGGAACGCCCAGTCGACCGCGAGCGTCCCCGAACTCATCCAGTTGAAGACCTGCACCCGCTCGGCCGGACCCTCACCGAGGCCGACCGAGAAGAACGCGACCCACGACAGGATCGCCGAGACGATCAGGAAACCGGAGGTGACGATCTCGGCGCCGCGCGAGCCGATCGCGGCGGGCTCGTGATCGTCGTCGTGATCGTGATCGTCGTCGTGCTCATCCTCCGCGTCGTGGGCGTGGGAGTGGCCGTGACCGCCGCGACCCCGGTGCGAGGCTTCGTCCGCGCTGCCGGACGTGACAAACCAGGCACCGTAGAGCGCGATGGTGCCGGCGATGATGGCGCCGATGAGCGGAAGGAAGACGATGGCCGAGTACATCGCGCTCAGCCCTTCATCACATTGATGTCTTCGACCGCGATCGAGCCGCGGTTGCGATAGAAGACAACTAGAATGGCAAGGCCGATCGCCGCCTCCGCCGCCGCCACGGTAAGGACGAGCATGGCGAACACCTGGCCGACGAGGTCGCCGAGAAAGTGGGAAAAGGCCACCAGATTGATGTTCACTGCCAGAAGGATCAGCTCGACCGACATCAGGA
>JAGRKZ010000022.1 GCA_020442065.1 Bauldia sp. | reverse complement strand
GCCATGTTGCGGCCGTGGGTGGTGGTGCGGGAGCGATAGGCAGGCATCGGGTGGTCTCCAAGCTGGTCGTCCAGGTGGTTAATGCCCGCGACGGGCGGCGGGTTCAAGGGCCGCCGCGCACGGTCCACTGCAACCTACGGCCCACACCATGCACCTGTTCACCGATCGTTGTTCGGGCCAATAGGCGCTTGCAGAATATGCCGAGTAGCCTCGATCAGGAATTCCCGTAAGAGTGTGGGAGTGTAGCGACCGGAGGTGGCTGACCTTCCTCCGATCTGCCGCTCGAACCACACGCCGTCTTCACGGTAGGCGACCGTAAAGGACGACGCCTGCGTATTCTCAATCTCGGAGCCGATGTGCGCGACAAAGCGCACTGAGCTTCCGGCCGTTGGGGGGTGGAACCGCGTGTTGAGGTGTATTCTCCGGAACCGAGAATTGACGATCGGTGCATCTGACTCGTGAACAGCAACCTGTTCGACCAGGGCATCTGCGGATTGCGGTGTGCGGTTGGCGTGCTGATGCCAATCCAACCATAATAGGAGTTTCGGGTCAGTTGTCGCGAGGTCAGCGATCGATTGGTGCAGATCGCCGTGCAATGCTCTGACAAAGGCAGCCGTAGCGGCTCGCCGCTGCTCAAACTCAACCTCCATGACGGACTGCGCTCGGAGTAACGCGATCATCGCCTCGCCATCTCTTGATGAGGGCTGCTTTTGTGACAAGTTGCCGAACATCTCGGCCAGTTGCTTCATCGTCGGACGTTGCACGGGGTTGATCGCCACTGCGCTGGAAACCGCGAGCATTGCGTGGTGGATGCGCGGATGGGCTGGGTACAAACGCCCGAGATCGTACTCGGGCTCGAACCAGACGGGCCCAGGGAAGACCACGCCTGGCTCGCCATTGATCATTGCCCATAGAACCTTGCCGAGGCAGAATACGTCCCCCTTCTCCGTGACATCAATCAAACGACCAATCGAGTATTCAGGTGGACGATAGGCCCAAGCACCCATTGCGCGCTTAGCAGGTGTTAGTCGTTCATCCTCGGCGAGGAACGCGCACCCAAAGTCGGCGAGATACAGATGGTCAGGTGATTCCTTGAACAGCAAGTTGGTTGGCTTCAGGTCCCGATGATAAATCGGCTCGGAACGAGCCGACATAGCCGCTAGCGTCGACGCAATCGGTTCGAGTGCCGCTGCCGCACGTTCGGGATTGCCAGCAAAAGATGTGATGGCGTTTTCCAAACTGCCATCCATCCTCTCCATGACGATTTCCAAGGCTCCTTCGCGTTCTCTTACTTCATGTACGGGTACGATCCTGATATCTGACTGCTCATTGAGCAAAAGCAGGATTTCGGCCTCCCGTTTGAATCGCGACACCGCTTCGCTAGGGGCCCCATCTTTGAGGCGTTTTATCGCCTGCGTTCCGTCGCTCCATACATAAGCATTTCCGCCCTCCCCAATCAGCGTCCACTGGCGAGGGACGCCAGGATGATTGGATCGGAAGCGTTGATCGGACATGATGGTAAGAGGACGGTATCTGCGAGAGCTCGAATGGATGTTCCTATCGTGGCGTAACCGCAATGACCACGTCTGAAAGCCATCTCGCCGAGAAATCGGTCTTGGCCAGCGGCACACTGTTGTGGGGGGGATGTCGTAGGCCGTCGTGAGGTGGATAAAGAGATTCGACTGCATGAAGGCCCAGGAAGGTTCGGCGTCGCTCACTCTCCGTCGTTGATCACCTGTCGAGAAGATGATCTCGCGCGAAGCCCCTGGCCTTTGCGGGCGCCGAGCAGGGACTCCGGCTCGGATTCGGGCCTCGGCGCGCGCCTTGGCCGAGCCCGGTGGGCCGCAAGGAGCCGGGAGGCGGCCCGATGGGCCACTCTCCCGGCAAGCGATCCCGCGTCCTGCTAGCCGAAGGTCTGCTCGCCTCCGACCCAGGTCTCGGAGATCTTGATATTCATGATCTCGTCCGGCGCGACCTTGAACGGGTCCTGTTCGAGGATCACGAGGTCGGCTTCCTTGCCGGCCTCGAGCGAGCCGAGGCGATCCCCCTGGCCGATCTGGGTGGCGGCCGCCGAGGTCACCGCGCGGAGGGCCTCCTCGACGGAGATGGCCTGGTCCGGTCCAACGATCGACTTGTCGATGTCGCACTGCCGGGTCACCGCGGTCTGGACGAGACGGAGCGCGCCGGGCGTCGAGCAGGGGGCGTCGGTGTGGAGCGTGAAGGGAATGCCCTCGCTGACGCAGGCGCCGGCCGGATCCATGAACGCGGCCCGCTCCGGCCCGAAGATCTGGTCGCGGTAGGCCGCGCCGTAGAAGAAGACATGGTTCATGAGGAAGCTCGGCTGCACCCCGAGCGCCTTCATGCGCTTGAGCTGGTCCGCCCGCACCATGGTCGAGTGCTCGATGCGATTGAGCCCGGTCGCCGGCGCCGGGTTGGCGCCGTAGGCCGCCTCGATGGCGTCAAGGGCATCGTCGATGGTGGCGTCGCCGTTGCAGTGGATCTGCACCGGCCAGCCTGCCGCCTTCACCGCGGCGACCATCTCTTTGAGCTCCGCGGCGGAATAGTTCGGCGTGCCCTTCTCGGTGGTGTTGAGATAGGGCTTGGTCTGCGCGCCGGTGAGGGTCTGGTTCGAGCCGTCGCCGATGATCTTGATGCCGAACAGCGAGAAACGCGAGTTCGGGAGGAGCGTCGCCTTGGGGCCGTAGCCGAGATGCTGATAGGCGGCGGCCGCCTTGAGGTCGTCGTACTGGAAGCTGGCGCTCAGCCGTCCGGTGCCGCTCGCCGTCAGCTTGACCAGCCCCTCGACCCAGCCCGGCTGGACGGTGCCGGGCTCGTGCGTCGTCGTATAGCCGAGGGCCGCGCTCGACTTGAAGTAATCTTGCATCGCCTTGGCGAACACCTGCGGCGTGATCGGCGGCAGCGCCTTCGTCACGAACTTGAGCATCGCGCTCTCTTCGTAGACGAGGCCATTGAACGAGCCGTCGGGGTTGCGGCCGAAATGGCCACCGCCGGGAAGCGTGCCGACGTTGGACGGGATGTCGGCGATCTTGAAGGCGGCCGAGTTCGCCGCCCCGTCATGCATGTTGATGTACCAGATGAAGATCGGCCGGTCCTTCGAGATGCCGTCGAGCTCGGTCATCGACAGGTCGCCGCCCTGGAGCAGGTTGTCGAAGTCGTAGGCGAGCAGCCATGCGCCCTGCGGCAGCTTCGCATCGAGCGCCTTGAGGCCCGCCGTGAGCTTCTCGCGGGTCGGGTAGGTCGTGTAGCCGACATCGGTGAGGAGCTCGGCGAACACCGCCATGAAGCAGGAATGCTGGTGCGGGTCGATGAAGCCGGGGAGGAGGGTCCGGCCGCCAAGATCCATCACCTTGGTACTGCCGCCCTTGAGGCCGTCGATATCGGACTGCGTGCCGGCCGCAACGATCTGGCCGCCGCGGACCGCCAGCGCCTCGACGGTGGCGTGGCCTGGCGCGGCGAGCGGGATGATCGTGCCGCCCTTGAAGATCAGGTCGGCCGGTGCCTCGCCGGCCGCCGCCGCCGGGTCGGCCCGGAGGCCGAGGCCGGCCGCTCCCGCCGTCGCGCCGGCCATCGCCATGAAGGCTCGCCGCGAGAGACCGTCAGCGAACGCCGCTCCGCCGCCGGCGGACCAGCCCGCATGAAGGCTCTGGTTGGTGAAGAGGTTGCCCACGCAGAAGCGGCACATCTGTGTTTCTCCGAAAGCCCGGTACCAAGCATCGGACCGCCCGAGCAGCCGTCCGCAGGCCAAGACTATCGGGCACGGCGGGCGCGCCGTGCCGTCATCGTTCGGCGTGGTGAACCGATGGTTGAGAAGCTGCCGCGAGATCGAGGCAGTATCGCCGGGACTTCGGACTCAGATCTCGCCGGTGAAATCGGTCTTGGTCAGCGGCACGCCGTTGTGGCGGAGGATGTTGTAGGCCGTGGTGAGGTGGAAGAAGAAGTTCGGCAGCGTAAAGGTCTGGAAATACTCGGCGCCGGTCATCGTCCGCTGCTGGTCGCCCATCGGGAAGGTGATCTCGCGGGTGGCCCCTGCCTCGACCGCGGCACGGTCCGGCCCCTTGATGAAGGCGATCGTCTCGTCGACCCGGCCGTGGAGGTCGGCGAAGCTGCCGGCCGCCTCGGTGATCTTGGGGATGTCGAGGCCGGCGAGCCGCGCGGTGCCGCGGAAGGCGTGGTTGGTGGTGGCCTGGACCTGGCGCTTGAAGGGCCACATGTCGGGGAAGAGGCGGGCGTCGAGGAGCGCCTCCGGCTCGATCTTGCGGGCGGCGGCGAAGGCCTCGGTCTTGTCGAGCTGCCCCTTGAGGCAGCCGAGCAGCCGGACATAGACCGGCACCGAAGCGTCATAGATCGACAGCGGCATGGAGGCGCGTCCTCGAAAAGAGGGGAAGGGACGCGGAAGATAGGCGGCGGTGCGGCGGCCGGCAAGGGACCGCCGGCGCCGCGAGCCAGGCTACTCGGTGTCGATGAAGAGCTGGTCGCTCGGCAGGAGGATCGGCTGGTCCTGGCCGTCGAGCGAGGGGATGTTCTCGGGCGGGATCAGCGCTTCGGGCTGGGCGACCTGAGCCGGCGGCAGCAGCTGCACCGGCTCGGCGCCCGGCGGCGGCAGCAGCTGGACCGGCTCGGAGGCCGGCGAAAGCGCCGGCGGGGCAGGTGCCGCGCCGCGGTTCCGTTCCAGCGTGCGCTCGATATTGGCGATGAAATCGTCGTCGCCCCCGGCGGGGGCGCTGGCCGTCTGCGGCACGGCGGGGGCGGCGTCCGGGGGAAGCGCCTGGTCGAAATCGGGTTCGACCGCGGTCGCGGCCGAGGGCGGCGGCTCGGGTCGGGCGCGTGGTTCGGGCGGGGCAACCGGAGCCGCGTCGGCCGGCTCGTCCGCCGGGATCGAGGCGGTCGAGTGACCGGGTGGGGGAGGGGCGGCCCCCGCGTCTCCGGCGCCGTCGATCGGGATCGTGCGGGCGGCGGGGATGGCATCGGTCGAGCCGTCGGCGGGCATCGTGCCGGGCTCGGCGGTGGCGGCCTCGCTGAGGGTTGGCGCGCGGCCCGGGACGCTGGAGGTCGAGGTGATGGCATAGGCGAGGACGCCGACGCCGATCGCGATCAGCGCCACCGCCGCAACGGTGACGACGCGCATCGTCGAGGAGCGCTTCGGCTTCTCCTTGCGGGCGTGCGCCCCCGGCGCATCGGCAGCCCTGGGCTCGCCATAGGCGCCGGGATCGAAGGCCTCGTCGAGCGGCGTGCGGACTTCCTCGACCAGCGGCCGCTGGCGACGCCGGCCATGGAGCGGCGGCTCGACATGGGGAACCTCGACGGCGTCCCACGCGGCGACCGGCTCGTCGTCGAACTGCGGCTCGGACCGCTCGTCGTCATAGGCCGCGAGCTCTTCCTCGCGGAGGCGCGAATAAGTCACCACCGGCGGTGTGCCGCGCGGCAGTTTCCGCTGTGGGCGGTCGTTCGTCACGAAAGATAGTCCCCGATCCAGTGCTCCGAGTTCACCAAGCCAGTCGATTGCGGACCTTTCATGGCTGAACTCTGCCCGATATATGGCATTCCCGCCCGTTTCGGCAAAGCCTGCCGCACGCCTTGATTTTGGCCGAGACGCTGGGCATCGAGGAGCGCCCCGTCGCGACGGGGCCGAGTGACCACCGCAACGGAGGCCCTGAAGGCACGCCATGACCCACCGACCGCTCTTCCCCAGCCGCCGCGCCGCGCTCGCCGGGCTCGCCGGGTTCGCAGCCGGCGCAGTCCTGGCCCGGCCCGCTCTCGCCGACATCGCCGCCGATGTCCGGAAGCTCAAGCCCGGACAGTTCACCTGGCAGCCGGAGCTGCAACCGCGCGGCCCGATCTCGATCATCGTCTCGATCAAGGAGCAGCTCCTGCGTGTTCACCGCCGCGGCAAGCTGATCGGGGTCTCGACCGTCTCCACCGGCAAGAAGGGGCACGAGACGCCGATGGGGGTGTTCACCATCCTCGAGAAGGACAAGGACCACGTCTCCAACATCTACGATGCCGAGATGCCGTTCATGCAGCGGCTGACCTGGAGCGGCGTTGCGCTCCACGCCGGCGCGCTGCCGGGCTACCCGGCCTCGCATGGCTGCGTGCGCCTGCCGATCAAATTCGCCGAGGCCCTGTTCGGGACGACCAAGCTCGGCACGCCGGTGGTGATCGCCAACCGCTTCACCGACCCCACCCCGGTGGTGAGCTCCAGCGTCGCCGGACGGAAGTTCACACCCGCCGAGATGGGCAACATGGCGGGCCGGACCCGCGCCTATCTCGACGGCGAGCCGGAGGAGCGGCCGGTGACCTCGGTGCTGGTGTCGCGGAAGGACGGGCAGGTCATGGTGCTCGAGAACGGGGTGATCGTCGCCGAAGGCACCGCGACCATCACCGATGCCGGGCAGGCCTTCCCCTCGGAGATCTTCGTCCTCAACGGCGCTGAGGGCGGGGATCTCGCCTGGGAGGCGATCGGCTACGACGACAGCGAGGATGGGCCGGCCGCCGGCGCCGAAACCGGCGACGTGCTCGACCGCATCAAGGGCCCCGACAACGTCGCGGCGGCGATCGCCGAGCGGCTCGCGCCGGGCATGATCCTCCTCGTCACCGACGATTCGCTTGGGGACGAGACCCGGAGCGACGGCGACTTCGTCGTCATGACCGCGGACGACGGGAAGAAGTAGGGCCGCGATCGGGAGGCTGGGCGCAAAGGCGCCCGGCACGTCCCTCCAGCCCGGCATCATCAGCGTCTGCCTGTTGGTGGTGATTTGCGGCGTTGCGCTGGGCGGCGCGTATCGTCTGGTTCAGCGCCGGGACAGCCTGCAATTCGCGGCGGCAGGGGACGGAACGAAACCCTAGCGCTTTGCTGCATTGGCCTATGGAAATAAAAAGAAAAGAAAGATCATCACCAAACAAAACGGATAATCAAACAGTATCTTTTGGTTAGTTGTGATGGGAGCTCCGGGAGCGCCCTCTACTCCACCGTACGTCACAATTTCGGGTGGCGCGTTATTATCTCCAAGTTTTCTCGAGAAAATACTCGCATAGTCAAAAAAAACGTAAGAAATGACGAGCATTGCTATGAGGGTGCGTGCTAGCCTTTCTGAGAAACTAGACGCCAAGAGATCAATGATATCCAAGCGCCCATTTCCTTTCAGAAAATTGGCGAGCCAATTAAACAAAATGACGACAGCAAGAGAAAGTATTATTGATATTGAAGCTTGAATGATAATGCGATGGACGCGCCGCATACTTGATCCTTTGGGCTGCGTTTAGTTTGAATCTCGCTGTGCTGAAAGCTGAACGATCACAAGAAGCAAATACTAGCCCATGGCGGGGAGGTAGGCGTTCGGTTGCAAAATAACAGCTTGGCCGCAAGACGTGAAGTGACGGCCAGCCAGTACGGACCCGTTCGGGTCCGCTCGGTTAGCATACCCAGTCGGTCGCCGATCCCGGCTAGGCGGTCGCGCCGGCGCTGCCGCGATACTGCTCGTCCGTCACGTGTTCCAGCCACTCGACGGACTTTCCGTCGAGCGCCTCCTGGATGGCGATGTGGGTCATCGCGACGTCGGGCGCGGCGCCGTGCCAGTGCTTCTCACCGGGCTCGAAGCGGACGACATCCCCCGGCCTGATCGGTTCGACCGGACCGCCCCAGCGCTGGACTTGGCCGAGGCCCGTCGTCACGATCAGGATCTGGCCCAGCGGGTGCGTGTGCCACGCCGTCCGGGCCCCGGGCTCGAAGGTGACGGCGTTGCCGGCGGCGCGGGACGGCTCGGCAACCGCAAACAAGGGGTCGATCCGGACCGTGCCGGTGAACCAATCGGCGGGTCCCCTGGCGGAGGGCTTCGCCCCGGCGCGCGCGATGTCCATCTGGCTCTCCTCTGTCAGGTCCTCGGGACAGGCTGGCGGATGTCCGGACACTACACGACCAGGCTTCGGGACGCTCGCGTCTAGGCCTCCGGGGCGAGGTGAACCTGCACGGTGTCCGGATCGCCGGAGAGGGTGGGGAAGCGGCGCAGCACAGCGGGATCGTGGCCGGGGATGATGTGGTCGGGGCCGTCGGCGAGCCGCTCGCAGAGCTCCCAGCCGCGGATCATGCCGGGGAAGTCCGGGACGATCCAGAACGGGCTGCGCTTCCGGATGTTGTGCCAGAAATGGGCGGCGTCGCTGGCCAGCACCACCCAGCCCCGCGCCGTCGGGACCCGTACCACCTGCATGCCGCCGGAATGGCCGCCGACAAGGTGGAGGGTGATGCCGGGCGCGATCTCCGCCTCGCCGTCGTGAAAGGCGACGCGACCGTCGAAGACATGGCGGACGGCCGTGACGACGTGCTCGACGTCGAAGACGAAGTTCATCGAGCGGTGGCACATGCAGCGACCGGTGCACCAGGCCATCTCGGCGTCCTGGAGATGGAAGCGGGCCTTCGGGAACTCGGCCCAGTGGCCGGCATGGTCCCAGTGCATGTGGCTGAGGACGACGTCCTCGATCGCGTCCGGGTCGATGCCGGCCGACCGAAGCGCATCGAGCGGCGAGCGCAGCCACTGCCGGCCGCGGCGGTCGCCGCTCGCCCGGTCGAAGCCGGTGTCGAGGAGGATCGTGCGGCCCTCGCCGCGGATCGCCCAGATGTAGAAGTCGAGCGGCATCGGCGCGGCGTGGTCCTCGGGGAAGACGAGCACGTCGCGCTGGGTGCGCTCGGCAAGGTGGGCGTAGCGGAGCGCAAGGATCTCGTAGGTCGGGTGGGACATGGCATCTCCTCCATGGGCGCCTTCATAACCGGCTGACGCCGCATCGTCATGGGCGGCATGGCGGCTGCGCCGCCCGTTCCCGCGCTCGCGTTTCGGGCGTAGAGTCGCCGGCCGTGGCTAACGGGGAGAAGCGCCATGGCCTATGAGCTTTACTACTGGGCGGAGATCCAGGGACGCGGCGAGTTCGTCCGGCTGGCGCTGGAGGAGGCGGGGGCGCCTTACGTCGACGTCGCCCGCGAGAAGGGCTCCGGCGCGCTGATGAAGCTGTGGCAGAGCAAGTCGCTCGAAACGCCGAGCTTCGCGCCGCCGTTCCTGGTCAGCGGCAAGCGGGTGATCGGCCAGACCGCCAACATCCTCGCCTATCTCGGCGACCGGCACGGGCTCGCGCCGAAGGCCGAGGCGGCGCGGATGTGGGTCAACCAGATCCAGCTCACCATCGCCGACTTCGCGCTCGAGATCCACGACACCCATCACCCGATCGGCGCCGCCTTCTACTACGAGGACCAGAAGCCGGAATCGGAGCGGCGGGCGGAGTGGTTCCGCGGCGAGCGGCTCGGCCGCTTCCTCGGCTGGTTCGAGGCCATCCTCGCGCGCAATCCGAAGGGGTCGAAATATCTCGTCGGGGCGAAACTCTCCTATGTCGACCTGTCGCTGTTCCAACTGGTCGAGGGGCTGCGCTACGCCTTCCCCAAGGCGATGGCGAAGGCCGAGAAAGACGTGCCCAACGTGATCGCACTTCACGACCGGGTGGCGGCGCGGCCTCGGATCAAGGCCTATCTCGCCAGCGACCGCCGCATCCCGTTCAACCAGCACGGTCTCTTCCGCCACTACCCCGAGCTCGACGGATAAGGGGATGGGCCGAGGGCACACGGACGACGTCGAGGCTGCCGGAGCGGAGGGTGATCTGCTTCTCCGCCATCCGGTGCCGCCCGCGTTCGCCGGCCTTGTTTCCCGCGTCAGCGGCTACCGCGAGACGAAGCGCCGGCCGATCCGGATGACCGAGACGGCGTCGCTGGTGGTGCCGATCATCATCGGCTTCGGCGAGCCGTTCGAGATCGCCATCGGTCGCGCGCCGGGCCGGGACGACCGCTATGGCAGCTTCACCGCCGGGCTGACGGGCACGCCGGTCCACATCCGCTCCGCCGGGGCAGCCCACTGCCTCCAAATCGACCTGACGCCGCTCGGCGCCTACCGCTTCTTCGGCCGGCCGATGCATGAACTGGCCGAGCGAATGGTGCGCCTCGACGAGCTCGCCGACCCGTTGCTCGACCGGCTCCGTGAGCGACTGGGGGCGGAGCGGAGCTGGCGGCGGCGCTTCGCCGTCACCGAGGCGGCGATCGCACCGCGGCTCCTCGGCGCGCCCGGCGCCAGCGCTGCGGTGGCCTGGACCTATGGGCGGATCGTCGGGACCGGCGGCGCCGTGCGGATCGGGGCGCTCGCCGATCGGATCGGCTGGAGCCGCAAGCACCTTGCGGCGCGGTTCCAGGCGGAGGTCGGGGCCGCGCCCAAGCTGATCGCGCGCATCGCCCGCTTCGAGCGCGCCCGGGCGATGGCGGCAGCCGGCGTGGCCGACGGCTGGGCCGACATTGCCGCCGCCTGCGGCTTCGCCGACCAGTCCCATCTGGTGCGGGAGTTCGTGGCGCTTGCCGGCGGAACGCCGGGCGCGTGGCGGCCTGGCGGCTAGGTAACAAATCTTCAAGCCAGCGCACCCTGCCGGTGCCATGGAAGCGGCATCGATCCCCTCGCAGAGGAGCAATGCCATGCCGACCCCGCACGAGCCCCCGCGCATCTACCCGACCTTCCGCTATCGCGATGCCGCGGCGATGATCGACTGGCTGACGGGGATCTTCGGCTTCACGGTGGCCGCCGACTATCGCGACGATGCCGGCAGGGTGCAGCATGCCGAGCTCGCCTACGGCTCGGCGATGGTGATGCTCGGCACGGTCACCGATGACGCGTACGGGGCAATGGTCGGGGCCGAGGTGATGCCCGGCGGCAAGTCGACCTACGTCGTGGTCGACGATCCGGACTCGCTGTTCGCCGATGCCGCGGGCTCGGGGGTGACGATCCTCGAGGGATTGACCGACCGGAGCTATGGCAGCCGCGAGTTCGTGGTCCGCGACCCCGAAGGCAATGTCTGGTGCTTCGGCACCTACTGGCCGAAAGCCGGCGCGTCCGCGTAGCGATGGGCTTGGCGCGCCCCGCGCAGCGCCCTACAACCCGCGGACGACTGCTGCCGGAATCGGTCACGCCGGCCGGCGAGGACTGCATCCGCCCGCGCGGCGCGGGCGGCGGAGGCGAGACGTCCGTTGATGCACGATGCGAGTTCCCCGGCGATCGAGACCGTCGGCCTCCGCAAGGCCTATGGCGACAAGCGCGCAGTCGACGGCATCGACCTCGCCGTGCGGCGTGGGTCGATCTACGGCCTGCTCGGCCCGAACGGCGCTGGCAAGACCACGACCGTGCGCATGCTCGCGACCCTCGTCCGTCCCGACGGCGGCTCGGCCCGCGTGCTCGGCCAGGACGTTGTCGCCGAGGCCGACGCCGTGCGGCGGCGGATCAGCCTCACCGGCCAGTTCGCCTCGGTCGACGAGGATCTCAGCGGGACCGAGAACCTCGTCCTGCTCGGCCGGCTGCTCGGCTACCGCCGGCGCGAGGCCCGGGCCCGCTCGGAGGAACTGCTCGCCGCCTTCGGCCTGTCGGAGGCCGCCGGCAAGCCGGTGAAGGACTTCTCCGGCGGCATGCGGCGGCGGCTCGACATCGCCGCCTCGCTGGTGGTGACACCGGAGCTGCTCTTCCTCGACGAGCCGACCACCGGCCTCGACCCGCGCAGCCGCAACCAGGTCTGGGACATCATCCGCCTGCTCGTCCGCAACGGCACCACCGTCCTCCTCACCACCCAGTACCTTGAGGAGGCCGACCAGCTCGCCGACCGCATCGCCGTGATCGACCACGGCCGGGTCATCGCCGAGGGGCCGAGCGCCGAGCTCAAGGCCTCGGTCGGCACCGGCGTCCTCCATGTCCGGCTCGCCGAGCCCGCCGACGCCGACCGCGCCGCCGCGATCCTTGCCACCCGCTGCGGCGACGGCGTCCTCCGCGACGGCGACCCGCGCCGGCTCAGCGTCCAGCTCGCCGATCCCGCCCTTGCCACCGCGGCGCTGGCCGATCTCGCGGCCGTCGGCGTCGCCCTCACCGACTTCTCCCTCGGCCAGCCCAGCCTCGACGAGGTGTTCTTCGCCCTGACCGGCCATCCGGCGGAGGCGGCCGGGGACGGTCAGCCGGAGGCGCCCGAGTGATGAGACAATTTCGGCATCCTTTGGTCACCGCCTTCGACCCCCTCCCGGCCTCCCCCTTTCAGGGGGAGGGGAGGTGCTGGAATGCTTGGCCTTTCTCCGAAGTCGACCGCGGGTCTCGACCGTCGCAACCTGCGGCCCCTCCCCCTGAAAGGGGGAGGTTGGGAGGGGGGCATCGCGCTCCGATTCCCGTCTTCACCGGCACCAGGACCTCCGCATGACCGACAGCAGCGACCGGCTGGTCACCGGGGCGGACCTTGCCCGCGTGCTCGCGCCCGCGCGGCGGCCGTCGCCGCCGGGTGGTCTCGCCAACGTCCTCACCTTCGGCTGGCGCGCCCTGCTCAAGGTCAAGCACATGCCGGAGCAGCTCTTCGACGTGATCGTCACGCCGGTGATGTTCACGGTGATGTTCACCTACCTTTTCGGCGGGGCCCTCGCCGGCTCGCCCGACGCCTACATCCAGTTCCTTCTCCCCGGCATCCTCGCCCAGACCGTCAGCTTCACCACCATCTACACCGGCTTCACCCTCAACTCGGACATCGGCAAGGGCGTGTTCGATCGCTTCCGGTCGATCCCGATCTGGCGGCCGGCGCCGGTGGTGGGGGCGATGGCGGGGGATACCGTCCGCTACACGATCTCGTCGCTCATCGTTCTAGTGATCGGCTTCGTCCTCGGCTTCCGCCCGGAGGCCGGGGCGGTCGGCATCGTCGGCGCGCTGATCCTTCTCAACCTCTTCGGCGTCGGCATGAGCTGGATCTTCGTGGTGCTCGCCATGATCGTCCGCACCCCCTCGGTGGTGATGACGATGAGCTGGCTGGTGCTGATGCCGCTGACCTTCGCCTCCAACATCTATGTCGACCCCGCGACCATGCCGGGATGGCTGCAGGCGTTCGTCGCGGTCAACCCGGTGGCGCTGCTCGTCACCGCCATCCGCGAGCTGATGAGCGGCACGGCGACGGCATCGGCGATACTTGCGGCGCTGATCGGGCCGGCGGTGGTGACGGCGATCTGCGCGCCGATCGCCATGGCGCTCTACGCGCGGCGGCGCTAGGGGCCGCCGAGCGGCTCTTCGAGCGTCGTTGCCGGGGCCAGCGAGATTCTCCTCGCGCGATGGTGGCACTTGGCGCATCATGCCCGCCTCGCCGCCGGAGTCCCTTCATGTTTTCCCATCGTTGTTTGCGCTCTCCGCTGCGAGAGCTTCTGTTGGCCTTCGTCGTCGCCATGCCGCAGGCGGTCCCTGCCCAGGCCCAGCAGGAGCCCGGGTGTTGGGCGACGCGGGACGGGACCGACGCCTTCGGCCATACGCCGGCCTACTATGACGAGGCGCTGACCCGGTCGTGGATGCAGAACCAGCAGGCCGCGGATCCGCGCCTGATGGCGCAGATCGCCGGCACCTATTACGCGGAGATCCCGGCGCCTCAGCTCGGCATGATCAGCCGCCAGTACCGCAGCTACGCGCCCAACGGGCTGTTCGAGTACCAGGACCAGACCTGCAGCAGCACCGGCTGCTCGCAGAACTACGGCCACGGCCGCTGGGTCGCCCACGGCATCGGCGGGAACGCGATCAACCTGATGATCTCGTTCTCGGACCTGATCCGGACCAACGCCTGTGTCGGCGGCGATCTGCGTGTGGACGGCGGCGGGTTCCAGGCCCCCGACGGCACCCGCTGGCAGCGGGTTCGATAGGGATAGAACGGCGACAGGACAACGCCGTCCGCGCCGGGAGCACGATCCCGCTTTGGGGGCATTGCCGAATTGTCATGATAGACATCCGAAAAAGAGCCTAGTCTCCCCGGGCACGCGCCTCTGCGGCGCGGCCGGCGGCCGTTGTGGCCGCCGCAACAACCGGGGAGGATCACATGCCGACGGTCATAGGCCATCACAAGATCACCAAGGGCGCGGAACACTGGCTCAAGTCGCCGAAGCGGAAGGAATTCTTCGGGGCCATCGGGGTGACCAACATCCGCACCTTCGTCGACCCGCAGGATCCGACCCGCGTCGCGGTGCTGATGGACGTCCCGGACATGGCTGCCATGGCCGCGGCGATGCAGACCAAGGAGGCGGCCGAGGCGATGGCCTATGACGGCGTCGACCCGGCGTCGCTCGTCATCATGGTCGAATCGTAGGGCTCGAAGCGGTCGGGGCGCGGGCGTTGCCCCGCGTCCCCGCTGGTCTGGCGTCCTGCAACCGCCCTCAGCCGCGGGGGTGCATCGGCGGTCCCACGATCTCGATGTGGTGGGCCGTGCAGGCGGCGATCAGCGCCGCCTGCTCCTCGGGCGTCGGTGGGCCGTGAGGTGTGGGGAGGCCGGCGTTCTCCGCCGGGCGGCTCGTGGCGCGGACCAGCCCTTCGAAGTCGCCCGGACTTGTCACCGTGATCCAGGCGCCGCCCTCTTTCGATTCGACGCAGTACTGATGCGGGACCTTCTTCGGCGCCATCAGCGTCTGGCCCGCCTCGACCTCGTATTCCTGGTCGGCGATGCGAAATCGGAACCGGCCCTCGAGGACGCGGAACACCTCATCCTCGGTGTGGTGAATGTGGAGCGGCGGCGAATCGCCGAAAGGGGCGCGGTGCTGCAGCACCGACAGCCGGTCCTCCCCGGCGGCGGCCGGCACGACGATGTTGACGCGGGTATTGAGGAACCAGAGCGCGTCGGCCCCTCTGTCGATGACAACCATGTTTCCCCCCTCTCCGGGCGCGGCCACACATCTTCGGGCCGCCTGACCGCCATACTATGCCGTCGGGGTATTGGCCTCCGCAAGAATGACAGGGACAGGGAACCGCCGCGGAGGCCCCGATGGCGCATGGTCGCCCGCCGGCCGGGGTGGGATGTTGGGAACGCGCGCGACGTCGTGTTGGCAGAGGCCTGGTCGGCTCAGCCGCAACCGCCGGAACTGACGGTCAGCGCCTCGACAAGCCGATCGGTCAGCGGTTCCTAAGCCCCGCGACCGATGCGGTCATCACGGTGACGGTCGAGGCCCTGGAAGAGGTCGTCTACGCGGTCCCCGGGTTCACCACGCCCAGCGCATGGCACCTGCTCCGATTGGGGGTGGCGGTCGGCGCAAGCGCCGCGCCGGGCGCGCGCGACCTCCGGGTGACCAATCCCGGCCAGCCACAGGCCGAGGCGGCGAAGTTCTTCTTGGTGGTGGAGGGCTAGGCACGACGGCCGTTCCGGCCGGGCTCGAAGTAGCCCTGTTCGATCATGTACCGGAACATGTCGACCATGGTCTCCGCCAGAGGCCGGTAGGTCATCCCGAGTTCGCGAATGCTCTTGGTGTTGTCGGCCCGCCAGGGAACGTCGGCGTTACGCGCCACGAACCGCCGTGTCAGGTCGACCCGCGGGGCGATCAGCCACACCAGCCATTTCGGCGTCGCCCGTCTCGGCAGGGGGTAGCGGTCGCCGAAGGCCGGCAGCAGCGTCGTCAACGAATCGAACAGCGTGGTGTCGTGTCCGCTGAGGATGTGCCGTCCCCGGGCGTTCTCCCTGAACGCGGCGGCGATGTGGCCGTCGGCAACGTCGCGCACGTCGACGATTCCTATGCCGAACCGCGGCACGCCCCGCTTGAACTCGCCGCGCCCCGCCCTGTCGATGAGCGCGAAGCTCTCCGAAGTCGGCCGGCCGCCGATCGCCGGTCCCATGACCAGGCTGGGATTGACGGTCACGAGTCGAAACTGTGCCTGCCCCTCGGCAATCCGCCAGGCCTCTTTCTCGGCGATCGTCTTGGAGTAGCTGTAGGGCTGATAGTCCGGCGATGCGGTGGTGTTCCAGACGTCCTCGGTCAGCATGCCGCCCGGCCCCTTGGCGCAGTCGGCGGCATCCGAGTACATGGCCGCGCAGGACGACGTGACGACGACCCTGCGCACGGAGGGCGCTCGCGCCGCCTCCCCAAGCACGTTTCGCGTGCCGAGGAGGGCCGGTTCGATCAGTTGATCCTCGGCGTCCGTCACTTCGGTGATGAAGGGCGAAGCGGTGTGGAACACGATCGAACAGCCGCGCATTGCCTCGCTGTACGATCCCTCCTCTATCAGGTCGGCCTTGAAATAGCGGATCGACCCGGGTGCGGCCGCGGCGGCCTCGTCGAGATGGACGCGCCTTGCGCCGTTCGCCGGCTCCCGGACGGCGGCGTGAACCGTCGCACCGGCCTCCAGGAGGCGCTTCACGATCCAGCCCGCCACGTATCCGGTGGCGCCGGTCACCAGAACCGGCGCCGACGTGTCGATCTCGGTCATGTCGTCTCCCGCAGGCTTGGCATCCGGCGCCCGACGCTTCCGGAGAGCGCGCGCCCGGCCACCGCCACCTCCGTGGAGCGTCTTTCGCGCCGAGCGGCCATCGGGATCGTCCTGCACCGGCCCGGCCATCGCCTTCACTCCATCCGTTCTTCACGCCTTGCCGCAGTGTCACCCTTCCGCGGGGCGGTCCTGGCATCGACGGCGGACTTCTCCGTCGGCCGAGGTCAGTTGGCGCGCCGGCGGCGCGTCGCGGCCCGCTTTCCTCCTATTGGTCGAGAAGGCGTCGCCCCTCGAGCGACGCCCTCGATGAGCCAGGATAGGGCAACACGGTAGCGCGCCTCTGAGTCCCGCACGGCATAGGCTTCGATATGCGCCATCAAGTGCGGCAGATCCTCGGACGGCGCTTGCTCGACCAGGCGCTCGCGGATCTTCGGCGGTCGTGACAACTCGTTGGCGATCGACCCGATGCACAGCATGGTCATCGCATCCGCTGCCTCGGCCGCCGCCGTTCCCTCGATCCCGCCCTGGCTGAGAAGGCGAAACATCTCCTCGCTCAGACGTGCGGTCCCGGGCCCGATCACGGCGCGCCGGACGAAGATCGTCCCGGCACCCGGCACGTCAAGGAGCCTCTGTCGGATGTCGATCCACAGCCGCGTCAACGCGGACCGCCAGTCGGAATCCGATGACGGGGACGCCGCGGCCTGCTGGAACAGTCGGTCGATCACGATGGTGGCGAGCGTCTCCTTGTCGCTGACATGGTGATAGATCGCCATCGCCGTGACGCCGCAGGCCTCAGCGACGCTGCGCATGGTCAGGGCATCCTCGCCCTTGTCCCTCAATAGGTGGAGTGCGGCCTCCGCGATCTTGTCGAGGCTGAGCTCGCGCTTTCTGGGCCTCGTCTGGTTCTTATTCTTTATCAATGGCTTGTCGATCTTTCGTGGATCGGCCGAGGATGTTTCTTTACATCGTATAAATAATCTATACAATGTATAGAAATATCAGGGTCAAAATGAACGATCAAGGGGAGGATCGGGGATGACGATGAAGGGGACACGCGTCGGGATCATCGGCGGCAGCATCTCCGGATGTGCGGCGGCAATCGCCCTGTCGCGCGCGGGATGCGACGTTGCCGTCTTCGAGCGATCATCGACCGGGCTCATGGACCGCGGCTCCGGGATCGTGATTCCGACCCCGCTGCGAGACGCCCTTGTCGCCGCTGACTATCTGCCGAACGATTATCCCATCTGTCCATTCGGCCCGCGCCGCTGGGTCTACCCCGACGGCACCACCGACGGTCGCCTCCTCTGGCGCCAGCCGACCACTGGGACGACCAACAACTGGGGCACGTTATGGCGGGCTTTGCGTGCGCGGGTCCCGGACGGCGCCTATCACGACGGCAAGGTTCTCGCATCCTTTGACCCCCGCGCCGACGGCGTCCGAGCGCGCTTCGTGGATGGCAGCGAAGCCGACTTCGACCTCCTCGTCGGCGCCGACGGGTATCACTCGCTCGTGCGGCACCGGCTGCACCCGACGCATGAGCCGGCCTTCGCTGGCTATGTCCTGTGGCGCGGCAATTATCGGGAGGCCGAACTTGAAGACCGCTCGACGATCGAGGAGCTCGATCCGGATCACGCCTGGCTCACCGTGCCGTACGACGGAGGCCATGGTCTCGTATACATGATCCCCGACTTCGGCGGCGAGACGGCCCCCGGCCAGCGCCGAGTCAACTGGGCGGTCTACACGCCGCTGCCCGCCGCGCTTCGGCTTGACGGCGTCGGGTCGATCCCGCCCGGCGCTGTGACACCGGCGATCTACAAGACGCTTGCCGATCTCCTGGCCGCCCGGTTTCCGGCCGCCGTCGCGAGGCTGATCTCCCACTCGCCCCCGGACACGGTGTCGATCCAGCCGATCTTCGACAGTGTGGTCGATACGTACATCGCGGAGCGGGTCCTGCTGATCGGCGATGCCGGGACCATCACACGGCCTCATACGGCAAGCGGCGCCACCAAGGCGCTGGAGGAGGCGCTCTGCCTGGAGAAGCTGGCATGCGACGGGCTCGATCTCGACGCCCTGCTTGCGGCCTATGACGCGGAGCGGTGTGGCGTGGCGAGGACGCTGAGCGAGGTTGGCCGCAGGATCGGACGGGCGCAGGTGCAGCAGACGCCGAACTGGCCGGCGATGGGGACGGCCGACTTCGAGGACTGGATGAAGGCGATCCTCGCGAACGACACGCTCTACCTCTACGGTGAGGACAAAGGGGCCGCCTAGGCCCGATCGCGCGCAAGCCGCAGACGGAAACTCCAGAAAGGACGGTCTGCCGGATCCGTAGCGATACTCTGGATTGTGTCACCCTAGGGCTGCCGCGACATTGCGCGCGGGCGCGGGCTCCACTAGATAGGCGGTCAATCTCCCGCACATCCAACCGGTGGAGTTCGTGCCCGTGGCGCGCCAGTTCATCTATCACATGCAGGGCCTGACCAAGGCGTATGCCGGGGGCAAGAAGGTCCTCGAGAACATCAACCTCTCGTTCTACCCGGACGCCAAGATCGGCGTGCTCGGCCCCAACGGCTCGGGCAAGTCGACGCTGCTCAGGATCATGGCCGGGCTCGACAAGGAGTTCGGCGGCGAGGCGTGGCTCGCCGACGGCGCCACGGTCGGCTACCTGCCGCAGGAGCCGCAGCTTGACGAATCGAAGGACGTGCTTGGCAACGTCATGGAGGGGGTGGCCAAGAAGAAGGCCGTTCTCGACCGCTACAACGAGCTGATGA